>SKNY01000001.1 GCA_007123105.1 Salinarchaeum sp.
CGCTGACCGACGACAAACCCAAGGCCATGGTCGAAGTCGCAGGCAAACCCCTCCTCTCCCACTGTTTCGACGAGCTCGCCGCGCTCGGGGCGGACGAGTTCGTCGTCGTGGTCGGCTATCTTCAAGAACGCATCACCGAACACTACGGGGACGCCTATTCCGGCATCCCCATCAGGTACGCACACCAACGCGACCAAAACGGGCTCGCCCACGCCCTGTTGACCGTCGAGGAGTACATCGACGACGATTTCATGTTGATGCTCGGCGACAACATCTTCGGTGCGAACCTGGGAGATGTCGTCAATCGGCAGCGCGAGGAGCGGGCAGACGCGGCGTTTTTGGTCGAGCAGGTGCCAATCGAGGAGGCAAGCCGGTACGGCGTCCTCGATACGAACGAGTACGGCGAGATCGTCGAAGTGGTCGAAAAGCCCGAGGATCCGCCCTCGAATCTCGTGATGACGGGGTTCTATACGTTCACGCCGGCCATCTTCCACGCCTGTCACCTCGTCCAGCCCTCCGACCGCAGCGAGTACGAACTCCCCGACGCGATCGACCTGCTGATCCAGTCCGGCCGGACGATCGATGCCATTCGTATGAACGGCTGGCGTATCGATGTGGGCTATCCAGAAGACCGCGACCGTGCCGAGGAGCTCCTTGCAGGCGAAGCGACTGCTGAGGCCACCCACTAACTACCGTCGCAAGATCAGTTTGAGCACATCCTCATCGGCTAGCTCGTGGTCCGTCCCGACCTGTTGTTCGTCGTGTTGGGCACTCGGACCACTGACGCGTGCGAAGCGGAATCGTTGGTCGAAGTCGCCACCGAGTGCCTCGATTGCGTCCCCCACTGTGGCATCCTCCTCCACGATCAACGGTTCGTCCCAGTCGATGCCGCGGCCCGGTTTGTCCATATACACGCGGATCAGTCCGAGGTCAGCCCAGATGCGTTCTTTTAGACTCCCTAGTCCTCGCTCTTCTTCGGCGGAGATGAACGTCACCGACTCGCGATCGAGTCCGTGTTCGCGTAGGTCGGACTCGACGGTGTCCACGTAACTCGGATCGACGAGATCGGCCTTGTTGACCGCGACCATCGATGGAAGGTACACCCGATTGTCCATGATCGCGTCGATCAGTCGGTCGACAGTGAGCTCTTCGCGGATGGTGATCGCCGCGTTGATGTATCCGTGCTCGCGGAGGACGTCCTTGATGGTTTGCTCCTCGAGCCCCGGATCGACCGAGCTGGTGACCGTGATCCCGCCTCGATCGCGCTTGGAAACGGTCACATCCGGTGGGCGCTCGTCGATTCGAACTTTGTTCTCGTAGAGTTCCTCACGAAGCATTGCATACTGGTCGATCTCGAACACGGAAATGACAAACAAGAGGAGATCGGCCGTGCGGACGACCGAGAGGACTTCTCGCCCGCGACCACGTCCCGCGGCCGCCCCTTCGATGAGGCCGGGGACGTCCAAGAGTTGAATGTTTGCGCCGTTATAGGCGAGCATCCCCGGTTTCACTTCGAGGGTGGTGAATTCGTAGGCGCCGACCTTGCTTTCTGCGTTTGTTAACGCGTTGAGGAGGGTCGACTTCCCGACACTCGGAAACCCGACCATCGCGACCGTGGCGTCCCCGGTCTTCTGGACGGCGTACCCGCTCCCGCCACCGGCACCACCCTGATTGTCGAGGTCTTCTTTTTTCTCTGCAAGCTTCGCCTTCAAGCGGCCGATGTGGGCCTCCGTTGCCTTGTTGTACGGCGTCGAGGCGATCTCCTCGCGAATATCGTCGATCTCCTCTTCGAGCCCCATTCGATGAACGTTCGGCTGCCGCGCTCGAAAAAGCCTTTTGTTGGCGATCAGGCCGTCACACCATTGCACACGCGGTCGTGGTGTGTAACTTTCGAGGCGTTTAAATGCGGTCATGGATCACTTCAGGCATGGCTGAGACCATCGAAACGCTCGTACCTGGCGGTCAAGCCAACCCTGGACCGCCACTCGGGCCGGAGCTCGGGCCGACGCCCGTCGATGTCCAAGCGGTCGTGCAGGCGATCAACGATGAAACTGCCGCATTCGACGGCACAGAAGTGCCCGTTACGATCACCTACGAAGAGGATGGCTCGTTCGAGATCGAAGTGGGCGTCCCGCCGACTGCCGCATTAATCAAAGACGAGGCTGGCTTCGAAACCGGTAGCGGCACACCACAGTCGGAGTTCGTCGCCGACCTTTCGATCGACCAGGTCAAACAGATCGCCGAGCAGAAGCTCCCGGATCTCCTGGCATACGACGTAAAGAATGCGTGTAAGGAAGTGGTCGGGACGTGTACTTCGCTGGGGGTCACGATCGAGGGTGAAAACCCCCGAGAATTCAAGGAACGTCTCGAGGCCGGCGAGTTCGACGACCACTTCGAGGACTGATCGACGGTTCGGAGGCTTTAAACGGCTCATCACACTGTTGGGCAGTAGAAACAGGCCACGCCTGTTTCACTACCCGTAGGAGCACTCCTGCGTACTACGGAGGTGAACGATGGCAGACCAAGAACTAGAAGACGCTGTCGCTCGCGCACTGGACGAGGCGCCGACTCGGAACTTTACCGAGTCGGTCGACCTCGCCATTAACTTGCGTGACATCGACCTTAACGATCCGGCGAACCGCATCGATCTGAGCGTCGTCCTTCCCGGCGGTACTGGCCACGACACCACCATTGTCGTGTTTGCCGACGGGGAGACCGGGCTCCGGGCCCAGGAAGTCGCCGAGGACGTCCTCGATGGGGACGATCTCGCGGACCTCGGAGATGATCTCGACGCGGCGAAAGACCTTGCCGATGCTACCGATTTCTTCCTCGCGGAGGCGGGCATGATGCCCGATATCGGTCGGCATCTCGGGACCGTACTCGGTCCACGAGGGAAGATGCCCGAACCACTCCAGCCAGACGACGACGTCGTCGAAGTGGTCCAGCGGATGAAAGGATCCATTCAGCTTCGCAGTGGTGACCGCAGAACGTTCCACACGAGCGTCGGCCGGATCGACATGGACGTCGACGACATCGCAGACAACATCGATACCATTATCCGCCGGCTGTCGGCCGACCTGGAGAAGGGACCACAGAACCTGGACCGGGTGTTCGTCAAGACGACGATGGGACCGGCCGTCGAGGTGGCCTGATGTCCGCAGAATCCGTCCGCCGGACCGAACAGATCCCGGCTTGGAAGGAAGCGGAAGTCGAGGAAATCATCGACTTACTCAACGCTCACGAGAGTGTCGGCGTCGTCGACATCACCGGTATTCCGAGTCGTCAACTCCAGAACATGCGGGCTGGCCTCCACGGCACCGCGGTGGTGCGGGTCAGCCGGAATACGTTGCTCATCCACGCACTCGAACAGGTTGATGACGGGCTCGAACAGCTCGTCGATGAGGTCGACGGTCAAGTCGGGCTCATCGCGACCAACGAGAATCCGTTCGGGCTGTACCGCGAACTCGAGGCCTCGAAGACGCCGGCACCGATCAACGCCGGTGAGACCGCGCCCAACGATATCGTCATTCCGGCCGGTGACACCGGTATCGATCCCGGTCCATTCGTCGGTGACCTACAGCAAGTTGGCGCACAGGCCCGGATCGACGAGGGCTCGATCAAGGTCACCGCAGACAGCGTGGTCGCCGAAACGGGGGATACCGTCACGGACGACCTCGCGGCTGTCCTCGCCGAACTCGAAATCGAGCCAAAGGAAGTCGGATTGGACCTTCGTGCGGTGTACGCCGACGGGATCCTGTTCGAACCCGATGAGCTCGCAATCGACATCGACGAGTATCGCGACGATGTGGCACGCGCATCGACGGCCGCAACGAATCTCGCCGTATCTGCGGCGGTCCCGACCGACCGGACCACGCCGCTGTTGCTCCGGAAGGCGGCCGATCAGGCGATCGGACTCGGCGTGGCGGCGACGATCACCGAACCCGGTGTCGTGCCGGCGTTGGTACGTCGCGCAGACGCACACGTGCGGGCGATCGCCTCTCAGATCGCAGACGAGGAGGCGCTCCCCGAGGAGCTTCGGGGTGGTGCATCACCAGCACCCGCGGACGACCAGGAAGGAGACGACGACGCGGTCGACGACGATGACGATGACACGACCGCTACAGAAGAATCGGACGACGATGAAGAGGACGACGAAGACGCGGGGGCAGCGGGCCTCGGCAACATGTTCGGTTAAGGAGACACACCAATGGAATACGTATACGCAGCACTCATCCTGAACGAAGCGGACGCAGAGATCAACGAAGACAACCTCGTTTCGGTGCTCGAAGCGGCGGGCGTCGAGGTCGAGGACTCGCGAGTCAAGGCGCTTGTCGCCGCCCTCGAGGACGTCGACATCGACGAAGCCATCGAGGAGGCGGCCGCCGTGCCTGCCGCCCCGGCTGGTGCTCCGGCCGAGGAGGGTGACGACGAAGCCGAAGAAGAGGAAGCCGAGGCCGACGCAGAGCCAGAGGACGAAGACGACGAAGACGAAGAGGCCTCCGGCGAGGGCCTCGGCGCGCTGTTCGGCTAAGCGAACCCCTTTCTTTGCGGTACGGTCGATCAGCGACGCATCGGTTTATGTCGAAGGACGGGCCCAAGAACTGGGATGGATGCCGTCGGCGTCGAACTGGTCCTTGCTCCGGGTCGTACTGGTGCGATCCTAGGGTACGTCCTCTTCGGCATCGCGCTGGGAACCTGCAGCGGCTTGATTCCGGGCCTGCACGCGAACAACTTCGCGCTCCTGCTGGCCAGTTTGGTCGTCATCCTTCCGGGCGACCCCCTACTGGTCGGCGTCGCCATGTTGGCAGCGGGCGTCGTCCATACGTTCCTCGACGTGATTCCGGCGCTTGCAATCGGTGTCCCGGACGCCGAGATGGCGATGATGGCATTGCCCGGACATCGCATGGTGCTCGAGGGGCGCGGCCAAGAGGCGTTGTATCTCTCTGCGCTTGGCAGCGGCATCGCCGTACTCTTTGCCATCCCGCTGGCCGTGCCGATCACCCTCGCGATGATCCGGTGGTATCCGGTGTTGGCGCGGCACATGCCGGCTATCCTGGGAATGATGGCGGCGGTCATGGTCCTCACAGAGCCGAACGCGCGGGCGAAAGCCGGTGGGTTGCTTGCCTTCTTCGTCAGCGCCGGGTTCGGATGGCTCATCGTCGATCTCGAACCGACTGCACCATTGGACGGCGGGGGTGTGCTTGCGCCGTTATTTGCTGGCCTATTCGGTGCGCCCGTCATTGTCGATGCGCTTCGGGGTGGGAGCATGCCGCCCCAACGGGCCGCCGCGATCAAGGTTCGTCGGTGGGGCGTTGTCGTACCCGCGACGGCCGGTTCTGCGGCAGGTGCGTTCGTGGGGTACCTGCCGGGCGTCTCCAGTGCCATCGCTGCCGTGATCGCCTTAACCGTCGCCCCGAACGAGGATCCGGATCGAGGGTTTATCGTGGCGACCAGCGGGGTTGATACGGCGAACACGATCTTTGCCCTCTTCGCGCTCGTTGCATTGGGGACCCCGCGGACTGGCGTGTTGGTGGCCATCGAACAGGCCGAGGTGCCAGTGAACTTGCCGGTGATGTTGCTCACGGTTGCCATCGCTGCAGGGGTCTCGTTCGTCCTCGTGATCGTGGTCGGAAGGTGGTACCTCGAAGTTATCGGCAGTCTCGACTACACGATCGTATGTGCCGCGGTCATGACGATGTTGCTGGTCCTGTCGTTTCTGTTCGCCGGTCCGATCGGCGTGCTCATCTTCTTCATCAGTGCAATGATCGGTTTCATCCCGGTTCGGACGGGTGCAAAGCGTGTGCACCTCATGGGTGTCTTGATGGGACCAATTATGGTCTGGACCTGGCAGTATCCGATCGTGTTCTAATCGTTAGATGAGACCAGCGAGAATGGATACCCCAAGGGCGATCAGCACGACCGGCACTAGAACATCGCCATGTGCACCGACCCGGTCTGCAAGTACGGGCCGACCAGCGAGCCAATCAGCGAGGAGAACCCACCCACCAGCGACGACGAGGAAGACGGAAACGACGAAGGCAGTCGCTCCATGGTCGAGGACGGCGACTAACGGCACGTAGACGGCGATGTTATCTCCGCCGTTCGCGACACCGACGCCCGCAATCGTACCGATTCGGGTGAGCGGACCGTCCGTCGTCGCGCCGTTCGTCGTCGCGCTCCGTCCGGTCTCGCGCCAGAGCCAGTGGACGCCGATGACCACCGGTGCGATCCCGAGCCAACGCACATGCGCTGCGATCAACCCCGCGAGTCCAACTCCTGCAACTACGCTTGCAAAGACCAGCGCCCCGAATCCGAGATACTGGCCAACGAGCAGTTCGAACCGGGAATATGATTCATGACCGGCGAAGGTCGTCAGCACGACGAGGTCGTCGAGATTCGTCGCGAGAAAGGCGAGCAGCGCAATCCAGACCAGCGTAAGCGATGCCACCACCCCGACGTCAGCAAGCCGACGCCATCGATGTTTCGACTATTGGTGCTGCTCCTCTGAACCGAAAGCGAACCCATTAAGCGAGCGGAACGGCCAGCAGATGGTATGAGCGCGACCAATGACGCGAGCCGCCGGACGTGTGTCTCGTGCGGGATCGAAGTCTCCGGCACGAGCGCTGCCCGGTTCCCATGTCCCAGTTGTGATCAGGTGATCTTCCGGTGTCGCCGGTGTCGAAAGCAGAGCACGCGGTATTCCTGTCCCACGTGCTCGTTCCAGGGGCCGTAACGATGGGTGACGTCGCCGCTACACTGAAGGTCATGCCGGAATCGCCCGAGGTCGACCTCGACGAGCTCGAAGAAACGCTGGTGGCGGCCCTTCCGGAAGGTGCGACGATGCGTGGCACCGAGCGCGAGAACGTCGCCTTTGGACTTATCGCTGTCATCGCGTCGGTGTTGGTCGAAGACGACGCTGGCGGGACCGAAGCGGTCGAGAGCGCCTTTGCAGATCTTCCCAACGTCGAGAGCGTTTCCGTCGAAGCCGTCGGTCGCGTCTAAGACGCGTGATTTATAAGAAAGCCGATTCAACTCGTTCCAAGAGCCATGCCGAAATCTTCTGGGCCATTGTCCGGCAACCGGAACAAGCTCACCAACCACCCTCGCGAACGGGGCATGTCACCACCCCAACGGGCGATCCAATCATTCGAGGCAGGTGACCGTGTCCACCTCAAGCTCGACCCGAGTGTTCATCAGGGTCGATTCCCGCCGCGCTTCGTCGGTCATACGGGAACGATCCTCGGCCCGCAAGGTGATGCCTACCGGGTGGAGATCAACGATGGCGGCAAGCGAAAGACCCTTGTGACGATCGCCTCCCATCTCCGTCGCCAGGAATAGATGACGATCTTCAAGGAGGTTATCAGCGAGGAGTACATCACCATCGCCGAGACGAAGGCGCTCCTCGCCGAACTCGAGACCGAACGCAGCGAGGATCCCGACCGGGAGATGCGCTACGAACTCGCTCGTGCGATCGAACATGTCAATAGATTTGCGACGTTGTCGCCCGAGGAGGCGCGCGAGCTCGTCGAGCAGCTTGAAGCCCTCGACACGGTCGATGACTCGATCGCTTACAAAATCGCCGATCTACTTCCCCAATCTAGGAGCGAACTCCGAGCGGTGTACGCCCAGGAACGATATTCATTGTCCGGCGAGGAGCTCGACGACATCCTCGACGTCGTTGCCCAGTACGTATAGGATCGGGCGACGTTTTTTATCCCTCCTCGCGGTAGCTACTGTCTACGATGAGCGACGCCGAACAAACGACGGTCACGGCGATCGTCCTCGATTTCCTGCCCCACGGCCGCCAGTCGGCCAGGCGGGCCCGTTATGAACGTGAACCGCTCGTCCAGGCACTCGGCGTCCGGGATTTCCGCCTCTATGAAATCTTACTCGAGGGTGAGGATTCGCCTTCAATTGGCACAGAGATCACGCTCAGGCCGCCGACCCCACCAGTTGATGAGTTCCACGAGATCACGTACGATGATCTGAGCAGCGGTGCTGGGGCCGAACTCGAGTATGCGGTAGCGGCGATTGTCGATGCCGACGAGCAACGGTTCGTATCCGTCTACATGGAGGCCCAGCCAATTACCCTCCGATTACACCAACTCGACTTACTTCCCGGTATCGGCGATAAACTGCGAGACGAAATCCTTGATGCCCGCCGCCAGGGGCCATTCGATGATTTCGACGATCTCGCGGATCGAATTAACGGCCTTCATGATCCGCGATCGATCATCGTCGATCGCATCATCGAGGAACTCGAGGACGATGACGTCAAATACCGATTGTTCGCTGCTGGCGGGCCGTTTTGAGACCGGGTGATATATTCCCGTCCTCGGCGTAGCCGATCCATGCGCGATCCGGTGGAGCTCAGACGACGCGCCGGGGTGACTGGGGATCCGGATCGGGACCAACACTTTCTCGACGACGAACGGGTGCTCGATCGTATCGTCTCGTACGCAGTCGACGGGGGGTTCGATCTGGATCACGTACTCGAGATTGGCCCGGGTGCGGGTGCCCTCACAGCCCGATTGCTGGCCGTGGCCGACTGCGTCACCGCCATCGAATCTGATCGGACGCTCGTGGATTTTCTGGAGCGGGAATTTGCCGAATCAGTGGCATCAGGGCGGCTTCGGGTCGAGACGGGCGACGCCACGTCGATCGCATTCCCCGACTTTACGGCCTCAGTCTCGAATCTTCCCTACGGCGTCTCGAGCCCAGTATTGTTCCGACTCCTTCCACGCTGGCGGCCGCTGGTGCTCTTAGTCCAACAGGAATTCGGAGAGCGCATGGCCGCTGCGCCCGGTACCGACGCGTACGGGCGGCTCTCGGTCACAGCCCAACACTACGCCACGATCGAGCTGCTCGAGACTGTCCCGCCGGGTGTGTTCACGCCTCCACCGGCCGTCGACAGCGCCATCGTTCGGACTACACCGCGGCAACCGACGTATGCGATCCCCGATGAGGAGGCATTCTTTCGTGTCATCAGAGCGATCTTTACCCAACGCCGGAAGACGGTGCGTAACGCGATCAGGAATACGACCCATATCTCTGCAATCGAGGATCCGGATGCGGTAATCGAGGCACTCGGCCAGGAGGTCGCGGGAGATCGCCCTGCGAACCTCCCGCCCGAAACGTTCGCCAAGATCGCCACTCTTGCCGCGGAGGCCGATCGATGAGTCGGCTTGGCGACTGGCGAGACACGAACGAGCTCGTGTACCAGCCGGCCGAGGATTCCCAATTGCTACTCACACACCTGCGGGATCGAATCGATCCCGAGGCTCGGCTCCTCGACGTTGGCACCGGGTCCGGGTACATTGCCGCGAAGCTTCGTGACGATCCCGGGGCGACGGTCGTCGGCGTCGACGTGAACCCTCATGCATGTCGCCAAGCAGCTGCGACTGGAGTACCGGTCGTCCGTGGTGACCTGGTCGCACCGTTCGCAACGGCCAGCTTCGACGTTCTCGTCTGTAATCCGCCGTATCTGCCGACAACTCCGGACGTCGCCCGGGGAGACTGGATGGAACACGCCCTCAACGGCGGTCCCTCGGGTCGGCGCGTGACCAACCGACTACTCGATTCGGCCGCTTCCGTGCTCCGGCCTGGAGGACGGGTCTACTTGCTCGTCAGTTCGCTCCAGGATATCGATCGGGTTCGCGATCGGGCGGAGTCAAACGGGTTCGCAGTTACCGAACTCGGTCGTGACGATTCGTTCCCGTTCGAGACGCTCTCGGTGCTGGAACTGACGACGGGCTAGCTCGAGTGGGCGGCACACCGATTCGGCCCGAGTTCGAGCGTCCGGGCCTCCTCAGCGTCCGTGACGTCGTCCAGTCCTCTGTTGATCGCAACGATCCGTTCGTAGTTTGGCGGCTGATCCTGGACCGAGTCCGTCATCGCGTCGACGAACCCAGACCGATCTCGTTGTAAGAGCGGAAGCCCGGTCCTGAGGTCACGGACGGTCGCATGGATCGGCGAGCCAGTGTTCCGGATGGCATCCGTCGTTTCGGGGTTAAAGTGGCCAGGAAGGATCTGAACGGGGTCGGGCATCGCAAGCACCGTCCGGTGGATTGAATCGAACAGTGCTTCTGCCCCGGCCCGGGCATCCGCTTGGAGCTCGGTTCGACCGACACCGTCGACGAACACGGCGTCGGCAGTGAGGAGTGCCTCGCTACCGACCAAGAGGCTGAACTGTTCGGTCGTATGGCCCGGCGTGTGGACGCCCTTGATTTCCACGTCACCGACGGTGATGACCTCGTTTCGCGAAAGGGGCGTGTATGGACGTTCGACGTTTCGATCGGTAACGGGAGCCGGGAGGTAATACGTTGCGTCTGTGGCATCGGCAAGAGCGGGCCCGCCGGAGATGTGATCTGCGTGGAGATGGGTATCAATGACGGCGGTGATCGTGAGTTCATCGTCTGCAACGAGTCGTTCGTACTCCTCGTGGTGTTGTGTCGGATCGACGACGACGGCCTCTCCGGCTTCGGGTGCACCGATCACGTAGCCGAGACACCCCTTCGATACCCGCTGAAGTTGGTAGATTTCAACGGTTGGAATGGCGGTTGGAACGGCAGCAACTTCGTACAACTGGCTCCACCCGATCATGCCGTCCTGTATGACCTCGACGGTCTCGACGCCCGCATCGGTCAGCACCTCCGCGAACGCGAACGAAGATTGACCGAATGCACAGACCGTCACGATGTGTGCGTCCTCATCCAGTGCTCCATTGAATGCGGTATCGAGATCGACCTTATCGCCCGGTTTGAAGGGAACGTTCACCGATCCGGGGATATGCCACTCTGTGAACGAGTCTTCTGTCCTGGTATCAATGATCGTGATTGGCTCGTCACCGATGAGACGTTGCCGGGCGAGTTCCGGGCTGATCGTCGTCGCCATTGGTGGTTGGTTTGGTCTGCTCGGCCAATACGGTTTGCCCCGCAACGCATATTGGCCGTCCGGTCCCACCGACGCTGTGGACCTGGTACCCGACGGGTGGGAGCCGTGGCACGACGAGTCCAACGGCGTCACCGTGTTTGTGTATCGCCCAGACGTCTTTGACGCTACGGGACTTCCGGCTGGCTGCATCCCGACCCTGACGATCAAACCAGCACGGTCGCGAGGCCCGCGGGGTCGGCCCGTGCGGTCGCGGGATGCGTCTGCGTGGACCGTGCAATTGTTCCTTGAACCGGAGCTCATCATTGAGCGCGAGACGGTAGACGACCGATCGGTGGCGGTGACCCGCGGACGGGAATGGATGACGGCGTTCGCCGACGGGGAGATTGCTCTCGATGTGTACGAACTCAGCGACCCGCGATACCGAGAGACGCTTGGGGCGTTCCTCGACCAAGGGGTTTAACCCCGGTGGAGGCAAGTGATAGGTATGGCGACCGTGACGTTAATCGGGGAACGTCATGCCGAGGTCGGCCACGAGTTTGTATATGCGGGTGAAGTCGATGGTTGTACGGACTGCCCGTTTCGAAACCAGTGTCTCAACCTTGAGCCAGGACAGAGCTATCGAGTCACTGATGTCCGGACGAACGCACAAGCGCTCCCGTGTGCGGTCCACGAGGACGATGTGGTCGCCGTCGAGGTCGAGGCGGCCACCAGAACGGTAAACGTCGACACCCGCCACGCGTACTCCGGCAACAAGACGACGATCGAGGGTCAGTGTCCACATATCTCCTGTCCCAGCCACTCGTTCTGTCGGCCTGACGGCATCGCTGTGAACGATAACCTTCGAATCGTGGAAATCCACGGATCGACACCGCATGACACCTGTCTACTCGACCGTGAACTGACCCACGTAGACGTCGTCCACGATTCGTAATCGGCGTCGATCGCTTTGTTTATTCAAGCGCGCCCGAAAGCACCTGCTGCGCAAGGGTAGCCAAGCTAGGCCAACGGCGACGGACTCAAGATCCGTTCTCGTAGGAGTTCGTGGGTTCGAATCCCTCCCCTTGCATGCTAGCTCCACGGATTATCCGGTGATTTGTCGGTTGAACGGGAACACGACAGCGCGCGGTCGGTCCGTACTAGTTCCTGTCCCAGCCGCTCGACGGGCGGATGGTGGCGTCCACGAGACGATGTCCCATCGATCCACGCACCATCTAGCCACGCTTGCCCGTCCGAGTGACCGAGTGCCATCAACCACCGTGTCATAATCACCCATGGGGTATTCATGCTTGGGCTCGAAAGGCCACCGAGATGTCCGATGCCTCACGAGTTGGGACTGCCGGAGAACCAGCACCGAACGAGCAGCGTACGACCGGGGTTTCCGCGGCGCTCGCGATCTTATTGGTGTTCTTTCTTATCGTCCTATTGATGCTCCGCTTTGCGCTCTAACGGCGCGTCCTATTCGAGCTCAATCCGATAATAATCAGTGTACTTGACGTACTCACACGAACGAAATCCATGAGCGGTTCGTTCATCGACTGTTCCAGCCCGTCGCCTGACGAGTTCTGGAAACTGTTCTTTCGCCGGATCGTGGAGCTGATCGTAATGGGCAATTGCGGCATCCGCTGCTACCTGATCGACCGGGGAGAGAGAAATCCGAACCATCGTTACCATGCCATTGAAAGGCATTCGCATATATGAGCATACCGGTATGTTCTGAACGATTGAACATGTGAGGCCGGATTATCGACGAAGAATTGGACAAACGTCGGCAGAATTGCCGTCTCCGACTGCACGATTTCGGAACGCTGAATGGTCCTGAAACCGAGCAATAGCGCAATGAACGTCGATTGGCTGCGCGAACGGCCGTTCGTCGCGTGGGCCGTCGCGGGGCTAGCGGGGGTCACGGCACTCGCTATGACAGCCCTCCTGTTCCCCCGCCGCGTGTACGACGGATTCATCTGGCAGTACTTCTGGGGCCCCGTGGTGGCTGATGCTCACGCAGTCGGTACATCCGGTTGTGCCGTCCGCGAGGACGGATCCGTACTGTTCTATCGAAGTGCCCAGGAATGTGCCGCCGCCGCTGGCGTGGTTGCACATCCAGGGTATACTACTACCTCGACGGTCACGTACGCATTGATCCTGCTTTTTGCCCTGGTCGGCATCGTACTCGCGCTTGACCGGTTTTCGATCGAGAAGGATCCAATGTTATTCTATGGATTGGTCCCATTCGTCTTCTTTGGTGGTGCGTTGCGCGTCGTCGAGGATGCCAATGCTGCGGTGTATCGCGAAACTGGCGAGCTCGTGATCGGCTTGCCCTGGGCCGGATTCATCATCAGCCC
>SKNY01000106.1 GCA_007123105.1 Salinarchaeum sp.
CCGACTGCGTTCTGGTACCGTGAGAACGCGGTGGCCCCGTCGCGTCGTGGTAACAGGCGTTGACGTCCGCCGGGATCCGCCGCTGACCAGCGATTCGACCCAACGTTGATAGTGACACTAGCCGTCCCGGCTCCCATGCGCTATTACTTCGGCATTTATCACTGGCAGCGGCGGTTTCGCCGCATCCTCGGTGGGGTGGCACCGATCGTCTTGGGCGTCCTGCTCTGGCGGCTCGCCCGCCGGAACCACCTGCGCGTCGCCGCCCTCGGACTCGTGTTTGTCGGCGGCCGCCGGATCCGCGGTCCGATTCGATCGATGCTCGATCCGCCACCATGGGACGTGCGGAGAGAAAAGTACGAACAGCTCGCGATGGCACTGTCGATTTCCGAGGACGATCGCCTGCTCGACATCGGGTGTGGAACCGGCCGGTCACTGGTCGGCCTCGCCGACGGGCTTCCGAGCGGCACGGCGGTCATCGGCCTGGACGTCTTTGACGATCGGGTCATCCTCGGCAACGGGCCCCGACTCGCCGCCAGGAACGCCCGAGCCGCCGGGCTCGATCCGGCCATCGTCGCCGGCGACGCCGCCCGGTTGCCCTTCGAGGAGCACGCGATGGACGCCGTGACCGCCTGTCGCGTCCTGCACGACCTGCCGCGAACGGACGCCGAGGCGGCTCTAGAGGAGTGTTACCGGGTGCTCTCCCCGAACGGTCGACTCGGCGTGCTCGAGTTGCCGCTCCCCCACGATGCCGATGCCGAACCGGACACGTACTGGCGCACACGGATCGTGGATGCTGGCTTTACGGTCACGGCTTCGGGGACCGACGGCGGCTATCTGTGGTACGTCGCGACTCCGGAGCCAGTGTCGAGTCGAGAACCAGCGTGATATTCGTGGGATCTGAGGCGTCGCAGGCCACCCGGGCCCGCCTGTTCACATGAAATCCGCAATCCCGCTCTGTTTGTTGTGATCGTCCTCGAAGACGCTCTCGATCTCGAGGCCGAGCAAATCGAGTCGTTGAATCGTATACGGCTGACAGCCGTACTGTTCGGCGATCCGTTGGGCCGTCTCGAGGTACTTCGTCACGGAGCCCTGATGGACCGTCAACGTCATCGAGCCGCCACACTGGCGACAGTGCTTGGTGAGCGGGACTCGCCGGTATTTCGTCCCGCAGTCGAGACACCGCACCTCCTGGCGCGAGAACGCCCGCAAGTTGCCGATGAGGTCGGGCAAAAAGTGCGATTCGATCACTCGCTCGGCGACGTCCGTCTCGTCGACGGCCCGGAGTTTGCGGGCGAGTTCGAGCTGGGCTTCCATCTTCTCCATCATCGTCTCGAGGGTCTTGTATGCCGAGAGATCCGGACCGAGCGCGATGTTACTCGTATCGTGGGTGTGCGCGAAGCCCCGATACTCGTCTTCGGTGCCGACGGTATCCTCGGCGAGTTTCAGATCGACATCTTCCGGGGCTGCCGCCTCGAGGGTGGCCTCGTAGAATTCGAGCGGATACTCGTCCATGATGTCCATGTTGTGAGCCTCATCGTCGATCTCGGCCGGATCGATACGGGTGGACATGACCAAAGGTGCGTCCATCCTGCCGCCTCTCGATTCGGGGAGGTATTGTCTGGAAAAGTTGAGGAGACCGTCGAGGAGGAGCATGACACAGTCTTCGTCCCCATCGCATTGCGATGACCCCAAATCATTAGCTATCAACGAATGGGTGCCATTTACCGTTAAACAATACACACTATCGCCCTCATACATCATATATTCGGTATTATTTACACGGTCGATGGACGAGTCTTTAAGTCCACCATCCGAAATAGCGGGTGAATTCTGACCGTTTGATTGTACATAATCCTGAAACACGTCATCCTTTCTCGAGAGATGAAACGAAAAGAACTCTGCCAGCTTCATCACTTCCTCCGAATTGAGCACTACCCGGTATGCTTCTCTTGACATCCCACCCTCGCCTTCATCATAATACGACGGGAAACATTCATGCAAGGGGCGCGGCGGCGATACGTTGACGTTGGGGTCGACCCCCGACCGGGATAGCAAGGCGAGGACATCCTCTTTCAACTCTGTACTGACCGTAGAGGCTCGAATCGAATTCCCATTCGTACTCCCATCACCGCTGAAGTACCCACCTAAAAACGCGCCGACGATCTCGCGGCGGCCGTGGAAGATGCAGTCCGGTACGCGTTTCGTGTGGGCGTAAATCCCCGCATCGAGCACCGTATCGAAGAACGTCCGGAACAATCGGCCCGAGACCGTGATCTTGGCGTGGTTGTCGACGTACGGATCGACGCCGAACTCCTCGGTTAGCACCTCAACGAAAAACTCGCGCATCTCTCCTTCCGTACCACAGAACGTCGTCTGGTGGATCGTGCCCGTCGGTGTCTCCTGTTTGCGCACGAACCCCTCGGCGGCGTAGTAGCCCAACAACGTCGCCACGCGCCGGTTGACGGTAACGAACCGGTTGATCGTCGTCCGATCGCGTTTTATCCCGAGCGTGACGTCGCGTGGCACCCACTCGAGCAACGCCCGTCGTGATTCGAAGAACCGTTCGAGCAGCCCGGCGGGGATGCTCGATCGGTACAGATAGTTGCTCAGCGTCTTTGTATTGATCCCGAGGTGTTCGGCAGTGCTGTAGAGCGGATAAAATGCGCCGTCCCACTCGTCGGCCAGTTCCCGTTCGAACAAGGCGTACAGCCGATCCTTGTCGATCCCCTTGATCATCAACCGGTCGTTCTCGATCGGGTCGGCCTCGAGAAACGCGGCGAGCAAGTCGATTGGGCGCTGGGCGGAGTCGACGACGTCGAGGTGGGCCGGCGTGACGAGGCCATCGCCTGGTTCGATCTCGGCAGCGGGCGTAGGAACCAATCGGCCGCTCGCGTCATCGTACACTTGCAGTTCGTGATCGGGCGTGACGCGGATCGACCGGCCCCGTTCCGTTTCGATGCGGACGAGGTGATCCGGGGCGGGATGTTTCGAAATCGCGTCGATGGGCCTGGTCGTCAACGTACCGGTCTCCGTGAGCGACGGGACGGCGAGCTGACCGTCGAGCTCCTGAACCGCCGTCCCGAAGTCATCCCAGTCCGGGTCCTCCAGGCGGTCCTCCACCATCGTCTTGATCCGCTCGTACCGCCACATCCCCTCCTCGTCACGATACCAAAGTTTCGTCTCCGGGTGGAAACAGTTCCGACGCTTGGCGGCATGGAAGTACGGATGCGCGTAGCCGACGGCCGCCTCCGTAAAGCCCACCACCCTGCCGACGACGGCGGCACTGGTGTGGGGCGCCATCCCGAAGACGAGTTCGCCGACCAGATCATTCCGGTCCTCGAGCTCGTAGTACGGTTCCAAGTCGTACAGATCCGCCAGCAGATCGTCGACAAAATTAGCCGTTCGGACCATGTGATCGCCGGCGCCGGTCGAGAGGATGACGTCCTGGACGCGCAGCTCGACGAGTTGGTCGTCGTGAACGAGCGGATCACCGTGGATATCCTCATCGTATCCCAGCGCACGGAATTGTTCGGCGGTGACGTGGATCTCCTCGGGCCGGACCGCCGTAACCGGGAGGTCGGTCATGTCATACCGGACCGTCCCGTCCTTGAACGCAGAGACCCCGTGGGTCGCCCGGAGGACGCCCTTTTC
>SKNY01000059.1 GCA_007123105.1 Salinarchaeum sp.
ACACGGTTGACGTGATCGTCGATCGAATCCGCATCGATCCCGACGCCAGATCACGGATCACAGACAGCGTAGAAACGGCTCTTGAGTACACCGACGGACTACTCAAACTGATCATCCCCGAGCCGTCCGACGAACTCGAACGACAATCGAACGCCAGATCGACGGGATCGCTTGGAGGCGAGGACGACGAACGACTCGTGATCGAGTTTTCCGAGGAGCTGGGGAACCCGAACAGCGACTTTCAGTTCTCCGAGATCGAAACGCGGAGCTTTTCGTTCAACAGTCCGCACGGAGCCTGTCCGGAATGTGACGGGATCGGTGAAACCAAGGAGATTGACGAATCCCTTGTCATTCAGGATCCACAGAAGCCGCTCAAGCACGTCTTCGAGCCCTGGAGTTACAACCGCTCGTATTATCGCAACCGGCTTGATGCCGTTGCCGAGCATTTCGATATCAATCTGCGGTCGCCGTGGGAACGAATCGATCCCGAAGTCAGACGACAGTTTCTCTACGGCACGGACGAGGAAGTCCTGTTCGAACGATATACCAATAACGGGGTCCGACGCAAACGACAACGCTTCGAGGGTGTGATCCCCAACCTGGAGCGCCGATACGTGGAGACGGACTCAAAAGGGACCCGCGATCACATCGAGGAGTACATGGCCGCGACGACGTGTCCGGCTTGCGACGGGACCAGGCTAAAAGAACAGTCCCGCCACGTATTTATTGCGGGCACCGCGATCACCGAGGTCAACCGGATGAGCATCGGTGACGCCCTCGCGCATTTCGAGGGACTCGAGGCCGAACTGAGCGATCGCGACCGACGAATCGCTACGGAGATTCTCAAAGAGATCAGAGCCAGGCTTGGATTCATGGTCGAAGTCGGACTCGATTATCTCACGTTAGATCGGGAAGCGTCAACGCTCTCCGGGGGGGAAAGCCAGCGCATCCGGCTTGCCACCCAGATCGGCTCCGGTCTGGTCGGTGTGTTGTACGTCCTCGACGAGCCATCCATCGGACTCCACCAGCGCGACAACGATCGACTCCTCGATACGCTTTGTGAACTCCGTGACCTCGGAAATACGCTCATCGTCGTCGAACACGACGCCGAAACCATGCGCCGGGCCGACCACATCGTCGATCTCGGACCCGGCCCGGGCAAACGCGGCGGCGAAGTCGTCGTGAGTGGTACGTACGAGGACGTCATTGCCAGTGAGGAATCGATCACCGGCAAGTATCTGTCCGGCGAACGCGTGATCCCCGTCCCCGACGAGCGCCGCGAACCCGATGGGCACCTCAGCATCCACGGGGCCCGCCAGCACAACCTCAAGGAACTCGACGTCGACATACCGCTTGCCTGCTTTGTCGCGATCACAGGAGTCTCCGGGTCGGGCAAGTCGACGCTGATGCACGAAATCCTCTATAAGACGATTGCCCGGGAAATGCACGACAATACGAGCGTCGAACCGGGAGACCACGACGATGTCGTCGGACTCGAACACGTCGAGACCGCCCGGCTTATCGATCAATCTCCGATCGGCCGGACGCCGCGTTCGAACCCGGCGACCTACACGGGCGTCTTCGATTACATTCGGGAGCTATTTGCCGAGACTCGTCTTGCCCGCCAACGGGGCTACGAGAAGGGTCGCTTTTCGTTCAATGTCAAGGGCGGCCGCTGTGAGGGTTGTGGCGGCCAGGGAACCGTCACGATCGACATGAACTTTCTCTCGGACGTTCACGTCCCGTGCGAGGAGTGTGGCGGTTCACGCTATAATGCCGAAACACTCGAGGTCACCTACCAGGACGCAACTATCGCCGATGTCCTTGAAATGTCCGTCGAGGAAGCACTGGAGTTTTTCTCACACGATCAGCGGATTGTCAGACACCTTCAGCTGCTCGAGGATGTAGGACTCGGCTACATGCGGCTCGGTCAACCGTCGACTACACTTTCCGGTGGAGAGGCCCAACGGGTCAAACTCGCCGAAGAACTCGGCAAAAAGCAATCCGGGGATACACTGTATCTACTCGATGAGCCAACGACAGGACTACACTCGGCCGATGAGCGAAAATTGATTCAGGTACTCCAGCGGCTCGTCGATCGGGGGAATACCGTGATCGTCGTCGAACACGAGCTGGATCTGGTTAAAAACGCAGACTACGTTATCGATCTCGGACCGGAGGGCGGCGAAGATGGCGGCGAAATTGTCGCCACTGGCACCCCGGAGGAGCTCGCGGCCACCGAGTCCTCGCACACGGGACGGTATCTGCGGGACCTACTCCCGGATGTCGACCTCGCGGGGCCACGCGAGGACCGCTTGGTGCTTGCCTCTGACGACTAAGCCGCCAATGACGCCCGATCGAGTTGCCACCGGGCGAACAGCAGCGAGCCGATCGTCCAGGCCGCAAGCACACAGAGTGCGAGTCCAACAACCACCAGGTCTGCGCTCCCACCGACCAGCTCGCCGGTCGTGGTGTCGATCCCACCATCGTCGACGGCGATGGCGAGGTGTGGCGTGGGTGGGAGGAGTTCGTTTGCGGCCGCCCCGTATGCCGCCAGCGGGTTGATCAGCTCGACGTGTTCGAACCACGATGGCGGGCGATCGAACGCGATCGTCTCGATGCCATAGAGCAGCGGTGACCAGAGTCCGTATGCAAAAACAAATCCGGGAAGTAATACAGCCGCCGCCCGGGTTCTCGAGGCGACACTCGCCGAGACGGCGACGCCGATCGCGGCGTAACAGGCGACGGCCACGACGGTGATTGCGGTGAACGCCACCACGTACCGGAATGGCGGCATACCATACAACCCGATGACCGCGACCGTGGCTGCAACGATGGCAACCAGCGACACAGCGACCATTGTCAGCATCCGTGTGGTTGCGACGCCCGCGAGCACGTCGCGTCGGCGGTACGGTTGAGCGAGTACCATCGACAGGGTAGCGGTATCTCGCTGCCCTGCGATAGCACCGTAGGTGGCGAGCATGGCGACCGTCGGGAAGAGTAGATCCGTCCCGGGACCCAGCATAAAGGCCACACCCGTCGCGGGCTCGACGTCAGAAAGCAGGAGCCATGGCAGGCTGACCCCGACGACGAGTGCGAACGTACAACAAAGCGCCGCGAGCCAGATACCCGGCGAACGCCATAACCGGCGCGCGTCGAGCACTGCAATCCCCATCATCCGCATCGTTCGCCCTCCACGACGGTTCGATACCGATCGGCAAGCGCAACCCGTTCACTCGAAACAGCCGAGACAGCCACGTGGTCCCGGAGCCGATCTGCGAGGCGGTCGCCAGCATCTTCGGGTGTGACGCCGATTTCGAGCGTGCGACCCGACGGCCCCGTAAAGAGTGGCGGGCCGGTTACCGCGGTGTCGGCCACCGCCACAGCGGTGATCGAAGGATCCCGCGTGCGAAGCTCGGCCCGGAGAACTGCACAGGTCGATCCGTCGACGGGATCGCACGCCCGCAACTCCCCATCGACGAGGATACCGATCCGGTCACAGACCGATGCGACTTGGTCGAGGCGGTGACTCGAACAGAAGATCGTGGTTCCGTGTGCATGTTCATCCGTGATGATACGGTTGAGGCGGTCGATTCCACCGGGATCGAGTCCGGCTGAAGGTTCATCGAGAATCAATAA
>SKNY01000068.1 GCA_007123105.1 Salinarchaeum sp.
GCTGGCTCGAAGTGTCCTCGGCATCGAACTACGAGGAATTTCAGGCCCGCCGGGCCGGCATCCGCTACCGTCCCGAACACCACGAGGCAGCCGAGTACCTCCATACGCTCAACGCGTCGGGGACGGCACTGCCTCGCGTGATGGTGGCCGTACTCGAGTACTACCAGAATCCCGACGGCACCGTAACCGTCCCCGAGCCACTCCGACCGTATCTCGGCGGACAGGACCGAATCGCTGGCCACGAGCCAGTCGGCGAATCCGCCGTCGGCAATCAGTGATCGGATCCGGATAGCAGTCGGCGATCTGACCCGCTGCGAACGAGAGGCCACCGTTTCCGCGCGTATCCTCCCCCGCATCTCCACGTCCACTTGTGTCGACTCGTTCGGCCACCCGTCGATCGGTCAATCCCACCAAGTACAACTCGCTGCTGGCCGGTGCAGTGACTGTTCACCAGCCAACCTTCTCGCCGCCATCGAGATCGATCCGGTCGACGAACGCCGAGCTCGGGCCGGGGCACGGCAAACACCAACGCATTCGTCCGTATCGATCGCGGTCGATTTTTCTTGCCCGCGGTACGAGTGCAGTTCGTGGAGCTCCACGTCCGGTACGTCGGCGATGACGATCCGGCAAAGTGCACCGCACGCCGACTCGCACAGTTCGATCTGGTGACCTTACATCGTCGCGATCGCAACCTGCCACACGGCATTTTGCTTGATCCCTTCGCCGACCGGGCTCTCTCTCCGGCAGACCGAGACGCGAGTGATCTGCTCGTCGCGGTCGATTGTTCCTGGCGACACGCCGACGAGGCGCAGTTCCGACGCCCTGGCATCCATCGTGCCTTACCCTTTCTGGTGGCCGCCAACCCCGTCAACTACGGCCGACCGTTTGCTCTCACGACGCTCGAAGCCCTCGTCGCTGCCCTGTGGATCCTCGGCGAGCCCGAGCAGGCCCGAACGGTCGCCGCTGCCGAGAACTGGGGCGAAACGTTTCTCACCCTCAACGAAGAACCCCTCGCGCGGTATGCGGCTGCCGCGGATTCGACGGCCGTCGTCGCGATCCAGGACGATTACCTAGCCGACGAAGAGAAATCCTCATCAGAACTTTGATTTGAATATGGATTCTGTCCAACACCGGCAAATGAAGCGAACATGAAAACATTTATCGCGGCGGCTTCGAGAGGCCCCCGACATATGAGCGTAACACGCGCGGACTCGCCGTGGGCGCGACCGGCGACGGTCGCGATCGCCGTTCTCGTGATGCTCGGCATTGCGATCGGACACGTGTTCCTGATCGCCGATTTCACGACGTTTTATCTGGGGATTCCACTCTGGTTGTGGCTTCATCTCGGGGTGGTCGCCGTGTTACTTGTCATGGCGTGGACGCTCGTCGAACGGGTCCTGGCGGGAGGCACCTAACATGCCCTTCGAGATCGCCCAGGTCATCTTCGGGCTCTATCTCCTGCTTGTCCTCCTCGTCGGTGTCGTTGCTGCCTATTACACCGAGCATACGCCGACCGACTTTTATCTGGCAAACCGATCGGTCGGGACGGCCATCCTCGGACTCACGTTCGTTGCGACCGTGCTCAGTTCGTTTACTGTCTTCGGCATCGCCGAGATGTCGATCGGGTGGGGGGTCGGCACCGTTGTCTTCCTTGCGATCGCTGCCGTCTTTTATACGCTCGTGTTCGCGACGGTTGGCGTCACCCTCTATCACGTCGGCCGCGAGCGGGACATCGTCACACCTTCGGAGTACATTCGCCAGCGATACGATAGTCCTGCCCTGGGCGTGGTCTATCTCGTCGTCACGGGTATTTTCATGATTGCACTCATCGCCGGCCAGATCATGGGCGGTGGCGTCGCCCTCGATGCCATGCTCGACATTCCATTCGAGCTCGCGATCGGGCTCATGGCTGCGTTCATGATCGTGTACATCCACATTGCGGGCTACCGCGGGGTCATCTGGTCCGATACGCTCCAGGCGATCATCCTGTTCGGTGCGCTCGGCGGGGTCGTAGGCTGGGTCATGTTCGGCCGGGGCGGTACCACGGTGGCAACCGAAGCCGCCGAGGTCACGGAGGGGATCTTTACGATCCTCGGACCCATCGGGGTTTGGACGCCCCTGATGATCATGACGGCGGCGCTCGCGTTCGTGTTCGGTGTCCCTGCGTATCCGCACATGATTCAGCGGTACTTCTCGGCGGTGAGCGACCGAACCCTCCGCCGGTCCGGCTTCGTCTTCGCGATCGTTGCGATCCCGATTTACCTGTTCGGTGCGCTGCTCGGCACGTGGGCGCTCGGTGTCATTCCGGCGCCAGAGAACCCGATCCACGTCGTGCCGCTCATGATTGAGGCGCTCATGCATCCGATCGTCTTCGGGATCGTGATGGCGAGCGCCACGGCCGCGATCATGTCAACCGCCGACTCGGTCGCCTTGACGATGAGCTCGATGGTGAGCCGTGACGTCTACGTCACGTATTTCGATCCCGATGCCGGTGCCGAGCGTCAAGTGCGGGTGACGCAGGTGTTACTCATCGTGGTGATTCTGTTCGCCCTGGCGCTGGCGTACGTCCAGCCAGCCGGTATCTTTGGGCTGGTCGAATTCGCGGTCGTCGGCTTTGCTGCCACTTCCGCACCCGTCTTCCTCGGTGCCTACTGGGAGCGGGGGACCGCGCTGGCGAGTCACGCCTCGCTCATCCTCGGTCCGGGGATCACGATCCTCTTCTTCGTGGAGGTCATTCCTGCGACGTACCGATTCGGGATGCACTACGGCTTCGTCGGTGTCTTATTCGCCTATGCGATCTTTGTCGCCGTCAGTCTCGTGACGCCCACGCCAGCCGAGGACGCCGTGCGACGGCACTCCCGGCGGTTCAGCTGGCACGTCGAGTGAGCCGGAAAACAAACGTTTTACGCGGTGGCCGGTTACGCCTGTATATCATGCCGTCGTTTGGACCAGCAGAGGACCGGACCCTCAACACACTCATCTGTATGAAATGTAACGCCCGAAATCCCATCCGCGCGGACAACTGTCGGAAATGTGGCTACGGCCGACTCCGTCCCAAGGCCCGTGAGGCCAGAAGCGCCTGATCGCTACTCCTGATATTTCGGTTCTCGCCGTTCTGCACGCTCGAGCGCACGCTCGACAACCGCCACGACGTCGCCCTCGAAGACGTCGCCGTGGCCGGCATACATGGCCGTGACGTCCTCGGTGAGCTGCTCGAGGAGTCGCTTGAGCGATAGAATCAGCTCCTCGCGGGACTGGGTGGCTCCGTCCGTGCGGCCGAAGCTTCCGTCCTCGAAGGCACCGTCGTTGTACACGACGACGTCGCCGCTGAACACCGCGCGTTCTCCCACGAACGAGACGTGATCCGGGGCGTGTCCGGGCGTATGCACCACTTCGAACCGATCGTCTCCGATCTCCACCTCGTCGCCCGCATCAAGGGCGATCGTCCGCTCCGGATGGTCCGCCCATGCGGCAACGTCTGGGCCGAACGTCTCGATGAGGCCGTCGAGAGCACCGATGTGATCGCCGTGTTGGTGGGTGAGATAGACCACGTCCAGTTCGTCGATACTCTCCTCGATGCCGTCGATGGTCCCGGCGTCGACCAGCGCTGGTCGGCGACCGGGGACGTAATAGGCGTTTGCCGTAAACGACTCGGCGCCAGCCGTCAGGTTGGTGACGTCCATGTGCGGTGCAAACACGGCGGGATGCTTCAGGGTACCGAGGTAGGACCGGCACTCGCATCCACCTTTGGATTTTTAGTGGTTGATCGCATACGATTACCTGCATGGGGTTCGGCAGCTACGACGAATCGGAACAGGAGCGGCAAACGGTCGACGCCGATTTCGATGAGACCGACACCGAAATAAATGACCGGTCCGACGACCACGAGGGTCGGGTCGAATTCGAGAACGGGGCCTCGAACGACGAGCTGGTGTCCCGACTCCAAGATATCAAGGACGACACCTGATGAAACCGGGGGTCCGTGCCCTCGGGATTGCCGAGTCGGCTGCGGGTGCCACCAGTGTATACTGCGGTGCTATCGTCACGGCCAGTGGCCGTCTCGATGGGCTCGCCTTCGACTCTCGGCCCGTGGGCGGCCTCCACGGAACCGAGGCCGTCCGTTCTCTCTGGGCTACCCTCGGCCGGGCCGACGTCCGATATCTGATGCTCGCCGGTGTCGCCCCTGCGTGGTACGACGTGTTCGATCTCGACGCCATTGCAGATCATGTGTCGGTACCGGTCCTCGCGATCACGTTCGAACGGGGCGGTGATCTTACACCGCACCTCGACACACAGTTCGGCGGCCCCGCACTCGTAGAACGCCGGCGCCGCTATCACGAGCTGCCGGCGCCGACGGCAGTCGAGATTGGATCCGACACCGTGTACGTCCGTAGCTTGAACCTTACCGATCGCGACCCGGCAGCTGTCTGTCGCCATTTCACGCTTGCTGGCGGGCGGCCCGAGCCGATTCGCGTCGCCCGGGTGGCGGCCCGGGCCCACCACGCGAATCGGTGTCGCTAAAGGGATCACACGCGCCCCCTTTTCCATGCCACCGGCGGACGGAACTATGGAAGACCTCACCGTCGTGGAGTGCACCCGGTGTCCGGCGCTCGTCGACTCCCGCTCTCGCATTGTAAACGGCGTAGGTCCACGCGATGCGGAGCTCGTCATCGTCGGCGAGGCACCTGGCGAGCAGGAAGATCGGACCGGCGAACCGTTCGTCGGCCGGAGCGGCTCGGTGTTGACCGACGCGCTCCACGCTGCGGGAATCGACCGCGAGGACATTCGGATCACCAACGCCGTCCGGTGTCGCCCGCCGGACAACCGGAACCCGCACTCGAACGAACTCGCCCGGTGTCGTGACTGGCTGGAAGCCGAGCTGTCCGCAATCGATCCCGCCGTGATCCTGGCAGTGGGCAAGGTACCGGCCAGCCATCTCCTCGACCGAGACGTCGCCGTGACCGCCGAGGCCGGCACCGTCGAGCGGCTTACCCTCGGTGACCGGCGCTATCCGGTCGTGATCTGTGTCCATCCCGCGGCGGTTCTCTACGATCGATCCCAGGAAGAACGACTCGCCGACGCGATCGAGACGGCCGCCCACCATCTCGGCGTATCGCCGGACGACCGGCAACGCAGCCTCGGTGACTTCTGATCAGCGCCGATCGAATTCATCCGGCGCCGCCGGTTGCGTCCGTTTGTGTGCAGCATCGTCCCGCATGCGCGCGAACCGTTCTACCGTCGTCTGATCGCAGTCCATCGCATCGGCGATTGTCTCGACCGATGCGCCCACCTCCAACAGGTTCCAGAGGATCGTATCGATGCGGTCGTAGGATGCACCCAGCTCGACCTCATCGGCCTGTCCCGCCCAGAGCCCGGCGGTCGGTTCCTTGTCAACGATGCGTTCGTCGATGTCGACCTCCAGTGCAAGCTGGCGAACCTCGGATTTGAACAGTGGCGCGATCGGCAGGACATCGGCCGCGCCGTCTCCGTATTTCGTGAAGTAGCCGAGTTCGAGTTCGGTGCGATTGCCGGTGCCGAGGACGATCGCGTCGGTCGTATTGGCCTCGAAGTACGCATAGCACATTCGGAGGCGTGCAGCAGCGTTGCCGACGGCTTCGGTGTAATGTTCGCGGTGTTTCGTCGGGACGGTGGTCCGGGCCCGTGACTCGCCCAACGGATCGGCGGGGCGTTCGAGGGTGACTGACGTCGCCGATCCCACGAAGGCGTCGAGGATGTCCTGGATCGGGATGACCTCGTGATCGATGACCAGCTCCTCGGCGACCTGCACCGCGTCGTCCATGTTTTCGTCTGCATTCGTCGTTGCTGGCAGGATCAACCCCATCACCCGGTCGCTCCCCAGTGCACGTGTCGCAAGCGTGGCGGTAAGCGTCGAATCGATTCCCCCGGAGAGGTTGACGACGGCACCGGATGCATCGGCCGCCGAGACCGACGTCTGGATGAACCGCTGGATCTTCCTGGCCGCTTCGTCCGGTGCGGCCAACCGCGGCGGCGCCGTCGCAAGTTTGGTAGCACCCATTGTCGTGATTCAGTAGGTCTCGAGATACCGGTCGAGTTCCCAGTCGGACACCTCGGCGATGTACTCGGTGTACTCATGGCGTTTCGCGTCGATGAATTTCTCCGACACGTGGGGGCCGAGTGCCTCCTGCACGACCTCGTCAGCTTCAAGCGCATCGACGGCCTCGCCCAGGTTCGCGGGCAGGGTATCAATCCCGTATTCCTCGCGGGTTTCCTCGGTAAAGTCGTAGATGTTCTCGCGGACGGGATCGGGGCAGGCCAACCCACGTTCCATGCCGTCGAGCCCCGCGGCAAGCATGACTGCGAGTGCGAGGTAGGGATTACACGAGGGATCGGGCGACCGGAGTTCGATCCGGCTGGCGGCCGGGACCCGGGCTGCGGGCTTGCGGACCAGTGCAGACCGGTTCACGTCGGACCAGGCGACGTAGATGGGAGCCTCATACCCCGGCACCAACCGCTTGTAGGAGTTGACGGTGGGGTTACAGACGGCGGTGATGGCCTGTGCGTGCTCGAGAATGCCCGCGAGGAAGCTGTAGGCCTCCTCGGAGAGGTTGAACTGATCGTCTCCGTCGTAGAAGGCGTTCTCGCCCTCCTCGAAGAGCGACAGATGCGTGTGCATCCCGGAGCCGTTGATGTGGGCGATCGGCTTGGGCATGAACGTCGCGTGCAGATCCTCGAGTTCGGCGGTCGCCCGAACGACCCCACGGAACGTGGCGATGTTATCGGCGGTCGTGAGCGCATCGTCGTATTTAAAGTCAATCTCGTGTTGGCCCTCCGCAACCTCGTGGTGGCTCGCTTCGACCTCGAAGTCCATCGATTCGAGGTTGTAGATGATCTGCCGGCGCAGATCGGAAGCGAGGTCTTTCGGTGCAAGATCGAAATACCCACCCGTATCGTGGGTCTTCGTCGTTGCCCGCCCCTCCTCGTCCTTCTGGAAGACAAAGAATTCCGGTTCCGGACCGGCGTTGAGCGTGTATCCAAGATCGGCGGCCCGATCGATCACCTGCTGGAGCACCGTGCGTGGGTCGCCCACGAATGGTTCGCCGGTGGTTGTGTTGATGACGTCACAGATGAGTCGTCCGGCTTTCCCCGACTCGGAGGTCCTCCAGGGGAGTACCGCAAACGTATCCGGATCCGGGCGCAGTCGCATGTCGGACTCTTGGATGCGGACGAAGCCCTCGATCGAAGAGCCGTCAAAGTAAATTCCCTCGGTAAAGGCCTTCTCTGCCTGGCGTGCGGGGATGGACACGTTCTTCACGACCCCCAAAATGTCTGTAAATTGTAACCGGAGAAAGTCGATATCCTCCTCGGCGATCTGTTCGAGTACCGTTGATTCCGTCGGGGTCGGTTCGTTGGTCGTCATAGTTCGACGACTCAAGGTTGCATAGTCGGAATAAAAACCTTGATTGATGCCGCAATTATAGCGAGATTGCTGTAATTGGGATACAATTGAAAGTAATGCTGGAAATAATGCCAAACACCTTCAGTTCTGAATCGAACTTCCGGGGAAGAACTGGACGATCACGGACCGTCATCACCATTCATGTATGATCTACTTGGGACAATCGATGCCAAGATAGCCTACAAACGTTGTATCTGACGCTTACTTAGTGGACATTTAACCTCCTTAAACACACTAAGGTGACTAATGCCCTTGTATCATTCTTAATACTTGTTTCCTAAGTGTTATATATGGTATGGTCATCCCTGCAACCGGATACAGATGCCAATTTACAACAAAATCTGTGTATCAGTGGACGAACAACCAATGAAAGCGAAAAACAATGGTGGTTTACGTGATTGACCCGGTCCTCCTCGAGGCGACGGCAGGTGATGTCGAGGCGCTGGCCGAGGGGCTCAACCTCACGTGGGCGCTCTCGGTCATCTTTCTCATCTTTTTCATGCACGCCGGCTTCGCGATGCTTGAATCCGGGCAGGTCCGCTCGAAGAACGTTGCCAACCAACTGACCAAGAACATGCTCACCTGGGCGATTGGCGTCGTCGTGTTCTTCCTGATCGGGATGGGGATCGCGAACAACGTCGGGGACCTCCTCGCTGGGGGCGGCACGTCCCAGGTGACGATGTTCGGGGACGGCGTCATGGGGCCGATGGAGAGCTCGGGCTGGGTCATGTGGCTGTTCAGTGCCGTCTTTGCGATGACTGCGGCGACGATCGTGTCCGGCGCAGTCGCCGGCCGCGCACGGCTTCGGGCGTACCTCACGTACACGTTCCTGCTCGCGGCGATCATCTACCCGGTCGTCTCGGCCATGGTCTGGTACGCGCCACTGACCGGGTCTCCATTTCTCACGGAACTGGGCTTTCACGACTTCGCGGGCGGCATGGTCGTCCACGGAGTCGGCGGAATTGCGGGTCTGACCGCCGCCTGGGTCCTCGGCAGCCGGATCGGTCGGTTCGACGAGGACGGCACGGCGAACGTCATGCCCGGCCATTCGATGACCTTTGCCGTCCTCGGGACGCTGATCCTGGCATTTGGCTGGTACGGCTTTAACGTCGGCACCGCGGCGTCAGTCGTCACCGCCGAGGCTGGATCGATCGCACTGGCCGACTTCGCGTTCGTCGGTCGGGTGACGATGGCGACCACCCTCGGGATGGGCATGGGCGCGCTCGGTGCCGGATTCGTGTCGTACCTCCAGACCGGCAAAGTCGATACGCTGTACGTTGCCAACGGCATCCTCGCCGGGTTGGTTGGTGTTACCGGCGTCGCAGACGTCATCACACCAATGGGTGCGCTTGCGCTCGGCTTCCTCGCCGGCGCCCAACTTCCGATCGTCTTCCGGTTCGTGACCGATCGGCTCAACATTGACGACGTCTGTGCGGTATTCCCGGTCCACGGGAGCGCCGGCGTCCTCGGGATCGTCCTCTTCCCGCTCTGGTCTACAAACCCCGGGGCGGTCGTGATCGGCGATGGCATCATCGCCGGTGGGATCTTCTCGATCGAGGCTGCCCAGTTCATTCCCCAGATTATTGGTGTCCTCGTCATCACGGTCTGGATCGTCGGTGCGACAGCGCTCGTCTGGGGTGTCTTCAAGGTGATCGACCAGGCCCGGGTCAGTCCTGAGCATGAAGCGGAAGGCCTCGACCTCGCAGAACACGGCGTCGAGACCTACCCCGAGTTCGGTGGGCAGCCGGAGTTGGTCACCGATGGCGGTGAAGTTCCGGACGAGGACATCGCGATGGTCACCGCTATCATCCGGCCGGATCGGTTGAACAAGGTCAAACAGGCCCTCGTCAACGCTGGTGCGCCGTCACTCACGGTCACGAACGTCGCGGGGCGTGGCAGCCAACCAACGAAAGTCGGCCAATGGCGTGGTGACGAGTACGCCGTCGATCTCCATCAGAAAGTAAAGGTGGAGGTCGTGGTGGCAGACGTACCGGCGGCGGACGTCGTCGATGCCATCGCAGAGGCCGCCCACACCGGTGAACCTGGCGACGGCAAGATCTTCGTGTTCCCCGTTTCGGATGCGAGGCAGGTTCGGACCGGAGCAGTTGGTGCAGAGGCGGTCTGAGATGCGGCCGATCGTCAGTGCACCAGTTGCACCGACATATGAGTGTCCCGCCTGTGCGACGCGCTTTGAAACGGGTGGTGCCATGCGGTGTCCCGGCTGTGGCACCTATGTCGTGAACGTCGCCCGGTCGCGCGACTGGTAAGTCCTCGCTCGGCGAGTAGTTTTGTACCAGTTGGTCGATCACTCGTTCCATGAACGTAACGGAACTTTCCCGGTTCGAACGCCGTGACTGGGATGGCGATGCAGACGGGACCGTCCGGTTTGCAATGATCGCACTCGGCTGGTGGACCCGTGAGAAGGCGATCCCGGCCGTGCAAACCTCCGATTACGGTGATACCACCGTTGTCGTGAGTGGATCACAAGCGAAAGCCGATGAGGTTGCTGGCGAATGGGACTCGATCGAGCACGCGCTCACGTACGAGGCGTTTCTGGCCGGCGAGGCAACCGATGCCTACGATGCCGTCTACATCTGCACCCCGAACGCGCTTCATCTCCCGTACGTGGAGGCGGCCGCGGAGTTCGAGAAGGCAATCCTCTGTGAGAAACCGATGGAGGCATCGGTCGAGCGCGCCGAGGAGCTGGTCGGCGCGGCCGCCGCCGTCCCCCTGATGATCGCCTACCGGATGCACACCGAACCCGCCGTCCGGCGGGCCCGGGACCTCGTTGTCGACGGCGTCCTCGGCGAGCCGGTCCTCGTCCACGGCAATATGTCACAGCCGCTGCTCGAGCTCATTCCGGATCCCGATCAATGGCGGTTACAGCCCGAACTGGTCGGCTACGGCACGTCTGTCCTCGATATCGGGCTCTACCCGCTCAACACGACTCGGTTCGTCCTCGACCGAGACCCCCTGAGGGTACAGGCGATGACGCACGCCGACCACGAGGCGTTCGCGAACGTCCCGGACGAACGGGCCGCCTTCCAGGTCGCCTACCCCGATGGCGTCTTCGGGAGCTTCACTGCCAGCCAGCACGCCGCCCAAGAGAGCCATCTCACCGTCGTCGGCACCGACGGCACGCTGACGATTGCACCGGCATTCTTCCCGTGGACGCCGCGTGGCATGCGCCTCACGGTCGACGGGACGACGGCGTCACTCGACTGGGAGCAGGTCGACCAGATGCGCGAGGAGTTCGACTACTTCGCTCACTGTCTGCTCACCGACGAGGCCCTATATGCTGACGGCGAGCACGGCCTCGTCGACATGCGGACGATCGAGTCGATTTACGAAGCGGCGCGCACCGGCGAGACGGTTACGGTCGGACAGTAGCACTTTGAGGGTCGCCGCCGACCGTCGTGGCATGCAGATCACGGCCATCGAGACCATCACGTACGATCCGGATTCGTCGCTGACGGACACCGAACGTGACATCGGTATCACGACGCTTCGGATGCATACCGACGAGGGCCTCGTCGGCCTCGGCGAGACGTTTCCGTTTCCCGAGCTGGAAACGGCGGCGTTGCACGGCCCCATCGCTCGCCAGGTGTTGGGTGCAGACCCCCGCGACATTCAGGGACTCCGGGATGATCTCGCGACCTATTTTAACTATTACGGCCACGCCGGCGCGGAGTGGCGGGCCGTGAGCGCGCTCGACATCGCCTGTTGGGATCTCAAGGGGAAGGCGGCCGGCGAGCCGATCTACCAGTTACTGGGCGGGAAGGCCCGGGATGCGATTCCGACCTACAACACGAGCTACGACCAGGAGTACGACTTCATGACCGAGCCCGTCGCCCTCGCCGAGTCGCTCCTCGAGCAGGGCATCACCTCCATGAAGATCTGGCCGTTCGATGCGTTTGCCACAAAGACCCGCGGACAACGGATTTCGACGCGCGATCTGGAAGCCGGTCTCGAACCGATCAAACGGATCCAGGAGACGGTCGGTGATACCATGGACGTCGCGATCGAGTTTCACGGGCTCTGGGCCCTTCCACCCGCAAAACGACTCGTCCGGGCCGTCGAGCCGTACGACCCACTATGGGTCGAGGACGTCATCCGCAAGGGCGATCTCGACGCGTACACTCGTCTGGCGGCCGATACCGACGCACCGATGTGCGTGTCCGAGCGACTCATCGGGCGGTACGAGTTCCGGCAGGCGATCCGGACGGGTGCGATCGACGTCGTGATGCCGGATCCGTGCTGGACTGGCGGCATCAGCGAGACGCGGGCGATCGCCGAACTGGCCGAGGCAGAACACCTCCCGGTCGCCCCGCACAACTCCGGGGGACCGGTGTTACACGCGGTCGATGCCCACCTCGCCACGACGATCCCGAACCTGTTCGCGATGGAGACGATCCGGGACCGCTACGACGGGTGGCATCGGAACCTCGTCACTGAACCCCTATCGGTCGTCGACGGTGAGCTTCCGATTCCGGATGGTCCCGGTTTGGGCACGACCTTCGAGGAGTCGTTGCTCGACCATCCGGACACGACGGTTCGACGGACCGAACTGGACTAGTGTGGTGGAGATAAGTGCTTAAACAATTCTCCAATGGCAATCAATTCTGAGGGAAACGTCCGGATACCATCAGATAACTTCCATAATCTATCTAATCTGATGTGTATAACGGACGAACACATCATCGGTGAACCCTGGATCGTGGGTATCGGTATTCGGTTTCGATACTTGAGTGGCTGACCGAAACCAGGTCCATTTTATCAATAGTTATTCATATCCCTAGTGCAAGATTCACAGCGCGTATATTGCACTGCAGTAGTCCCGACTTACATTCGTTGTCTCGTCTGTAATGATTTGGATAGACGTTACCGACATCAATCCGCAATCCTTCGGTGCCAAACCACTTTGGAATTATAGCCCGCTTTTCCAGACTACGGCAAACCATTCTGCGCATTCACCAAGCTCTCATCCCCGTGTTCAACAGCTGCCCACCACGTCCGCAGCACAGCAATTGTGACAAGTTTCGGTGGGCGGTCGACCCCGATACAGGATTGTCGATGAGCGTGGAGATCGCTTGGTGGATGAAAATGCCGTACTGGTTTATTGGTGCTCGCATTCGCCGCCTCGCGCCCGAACCTGAATTCCAGCCCCTCTTCGCGGTAGTGGTATTTGTAATCCCCGTTCTCCCACAACTGAATATCGAAATACCCACCTCGCTGGTGGATTCCAGGGGTAACAGTAACGCGGGCTTCTCTGAGGTCGTTTCCTTGCCATTGTTTGAACGGGTGACCTTTCCGATACCGGAATTGGACGTTGACCACGCCTCTGTCGAGTTGGTTGTGCAACTGCTGTACGCTCTCATCAATGGCCTCCGAATCGATTGGAGAGCCGTTCCCCATCCCCATTACTGTAGAGGGGGTTGATTGTTAACGGGGCTCGTGGTTTGCGTACCCGATTGTCTGTTTCTCGATTCAA
>SKNY01000102.1 GCA_007123105.1 Salinarchaeum sp.
CGACAGCAGATGCACCCGTTGGACATTTCGATGATCTCTTCGTCGGCTTGCGACAGCTCGGACTGTTGTTCGACGTGGTCGACGTCGATGTTCACCTCGCCCATGTCATTGACGAGGACGGCGACCTCGTGGCCGTGATCTTCGGTCAGGACGTGGTTGAGCGTGGTCGTCTTGCCGGCACCGAGTGCGCCCGAGAGGACGGTTACTGGGATCGTCTGGCTCATCAGGTCGTGTTACGAACTGGGGGGACAAAATTGTTAGTTATTACGAAATCTGGAATCTATCATAATAACATCTATCCTGCTGGGAACCAATCGACACCATATGCCAGTCGTCAGCGTCTCGATGCCGGACTCACTGTTACACGAACTCGATGAATTCATCGAGGACCACGGGTACAGTGGTCGAAGTGAGGCGGTCAGAGAAGGCACGCGCGGGTTGCTAGAGGAGTTCGACGACCAAGATTTCGATGGACAACATGTTATTTGCGTCATCACGACCATGTTCGATCACGATTCTGGGGCGGAGGTGACGCTTTCGGAGCTTCGCCATGCGAACCAGGATCTCGTTACGTCGAACGTCCACAGTCACGCTGGGAACACCTGTCTCGAGCTGTTCGTCGTCGAAGGAACGGTCGACGACATCAGTTCATACGTCTCCCGCCTACGTGCCGTCGACGGTGTCACAACGGTCGAATATTCGGTTCTAACGGCTGATCAGTCCGTGCTAACCTAGTTGACCCAGCCGGTCCAAGTCGATCAGATCTCGATATCTTCCAACCCCCACGCGAGGATTAGCCCTCCTCGTGCAATCGAGCGATCACGTGACCGTCGTGACAGCGACAATTACAGCGGTAATATGCCGCCCGGTATCCGGCGCTCTCGAACGTATCAATGAGTGCATCTGCTTGCACGCGATCCGTGATTTCGACGTTGACGATGGATTTCTGTCGCGTTTCGAGCGCATCGATGGCAGTGTCAGGATCCAGTCGTTCGGGTTGCAGCGCCTCGATGAGGATCGCTTCGACAGTCCAGTCTTCGAGAATGGGAACCTCGCCCGCATCCATCGCCGTTGTGATCGCCTCGTCTTCGTAGAAATACTCGGCCAACTCGGGACCGTCGAATGCTCGGAGCCGCTCCCGATCCGCTTCCGTAAAGCGCGTCACGATGAGAAGGAGGTCAATGTCAGCACGGTTCGCGATTCGTTCGTAGGTCGACACGGTGTCCAGCGTGTCAGGGGTGGCGACGACGAATGCGGTGTCGAGCGAATCAGTCCACCGTTTGAACGACTCTGGGCCTGCGTTCGCGTCTACGACTGTCCATTCTATTTCGAGTTCGGGACTTACATTGGGCTGTTGGGCCGACTCACTGCCGACGATTCCTGCAGCTTCTCCCAGCACCGCTACCTGAGTCCGATCCGAAAGCCGATCTGCAACCAGCGTGGCGACTGTCGTTTTGCCGACGTCGCTCTCACCGACAAACCCGATTCGATGCGTTAATGCGTTTGATACCGGCTGCTGACTCAGGATCTGTGACGCCATATGATATTATCAACTCTAATCCCTGTATTAATGATTTTTACTATTATAGACGGTAGTATTATTAACGAGGCATGACAAGGCTTATCTGGCTATGAGTATGGACGTCGTCACCGTGTCAATGCCCCCGGCGTTACGCGAACGCCTCGATGCATTCGCCGAAGCACACGACTACGAAGGCAGAAGCGCAGTCGTGCGAGAAGGGACGCGAGGGTTGTTGGACGAGTTCGAAAACACTCTCGAGGACGATCAGGTGCTCTCTGGAATCGTGGCAGTCCAGTTCACCACTCAATCCGAACGAGCTGATCAACGATTGACCGAACTGCGCCACAGTCACGACGGGCGGATCGTCGGTCATACCCATCAATGCGTGAGTCCGGATACGTGTCTCGAGGTGTATATTCTCTCGGGGACTGTCGAGGACATCTCCACGTTTGTACAGAAGCTTCGAGCGATTTCGCAGCTAGATCACCTCGAGTATTCGCTGTTACCGATCGATGAAGCACGGGAACAGATGGGATTGGAGGCGTGTCATGACTAAGCCCATCGCGAATGCTTCCGGTAGTGATGGATGCATCGCCACCTCGAGAAATACAGAGACCCGGTCGAATAGCTGTCTTCAACTGAAGGTGAACTGAGGGTATGGAAAGCTCCAACATGTACCGGGAACGGATTCTGGATCACTATCGAAATCCGCGCCGCTACGGGAACCTCTCCCCGCTTACGTTCTCTCATACGGGTGAGAACGCCTCATGTGGTGACGAGCTCACCTTCGACGTCCGCCTCGCTGACGACAGTGAGACGATCGAGGAGGTTGCCTTCAGGGGCGATGGCTGTGCGATCAGTCTCGCAAGTGCGAGTATGCTGGCAGAACAGCTCTCAGGGATGACCGTTGAAGAGGTCCGTGAACTGGACCACGAGGACGCACTCGAAAAACTCGGCGTCGAGATCTCACCGATGCGGATCGACTGTGCGATACTGGCCGAACGCGTCGTTCAGGATGGAATCGATGAGCACGCACCCCGAGATTCTTGGGATTAGGAAAGACCGGAGATGTCGTCAACTGGTAATACAGAATAATCGACGGTCAGGGTGTCTTTCGTGGCACGGATTTTTCCGACGAATGTCGAGATGTCCTCGAGTTCGCCTTCCAGCACGAATAGTTCCATGCAGTAGTGGTCACCGACGTGACTGTGAAAGTTCGACACGACCAGATCTTCGTGGTCGTGTCGCAAGTGCATCATTCGCTCTTCGACGCTGGTCGTCTCGTAATCGAAGAGGACGGTCACGATTGCCATGAGTTCGCGGTCTTCGAGTTGTTGGTCCTCAAACTCTCCAAGTAGATTCCGAACTGCCTCTCGAACGATCTCACTTCTTCCTGTGTACCCGTGCTCTTCAGCAAACTCGTCGATTCGTTCTTCCAATTCATCCGGCATCGAGATACTAACGACACCCATGTATTAATCGTGGCTACATGAAATAATAAATATTCATATTTTAACCGGGGCGACTGATCTGGGAATGGGAGGAGCAAAACTCTTTACGAGCGGGTGTGTACTTTTACCATGGCTTACGCCTGCTCCAGTTGCGACGCTACGTTCCAGTCAGCGGCCGGCGTCACGCAGCACGTCGCATTGCACCACAACACCTGCGCAGAATGTGACGAACGGTTCGACGACACTGATGCCCTTCGAGACCACATCCACGAGACCCACTGACCAAACACCGCGATATCCGAGACACAAGTGTAACCATAATCAATAGGGCCAACACACATCCCAGGGATTGAGTCCGAGCTCTTACCAACCACCCTGCCTTCTTTCAGCGTAGCTGCGTTCACCCATGACTCGTTGAGCTGTGCTTCCAACCCCAGAACGTGACGGACACCCAGAGGTAGCTGTTATTCACGGAAAGGGCTGGAAAGCCATGTTAGGACCCGAAACTACTGGATCAATGGATCGATATCGACGGTACCGAACGATTGGAGACGAAGATCGCAAGCAAGTAAATAGCGATCGCGACTACAACAATTGACCCACCCGACGGGAGGCCCTGCTGGATCGACACACCGAAGCCGGCCAGAATCGACAGCTCTCCGAACAAAATCGAGAGATACAGCGTCTCCCGAAAGCTGTTCGCCACCTGCGAGGCGGCAGCGACCGGAACCACGAGCATCGCGGCGACGAGGATCACCCCGAGTATCTGCATCGCTCCGACCACGACCACAGCCGTCAACACGATCAGTAATGTGTTGTAGCGATTGACGTTCAGTTGTGCGACGCGAGCTGCTTGTTCGTCGAACGTGATGAACAACAATTGCTTGTAGGACGAGGCCACGACGGCAACGACGACAATTGTGATGATCGCCATCAGTTGCGCACCTTCAGGCGTGACGAAAGCGATACTCCCGAAGAGATATGATTCGATGTCGATTGCGATCGTCATCATCCCCCGTCCGTAGCTGATGAGGAGCGTCCCGATAGCGAAACTCCCGCTGAGCATGATCGCGATCGGGACGTCGCCGTATGTATTCGTCCGTTCAGCAAGCCACTGCACACCGAGCGCACCGATGATCCCGACGACGAGTGCGATGAGGAGTAACGACCCTCGCCACCCAGCAAGCGCACTGAACAGCACGCCGACTGCCACTCCAGCGAAGGCCGTGTGCGCTAGCGTTTCTCCGATAAGCGCCATCTCTCGGTGAACGAGGAATACGCCGATGACCGGCGCGGCGATGCCTATCAACACGCCGGTTGCCAGTGATTGCCACATGAACGGGTGCTTGAAGACGTTCGTCCCGAGATAGAAGTCCATCCATTGACCGCCGACTAGGAACTGCTCGTAGAGAACCGTCCCGTACTGGTAGTCCCGGAGCCAGTAGAGTAGGATAAATCCGACCATCAGGAATGCGATGAGGCCAGTGACGGCAAGCCCAACGTGTTCGACGGTCCGTCTCCCTGGGAGGATCGCCTGAATGCGAGTGCGAGCACGGCTGGTGGTTGATTCGTCCTCGGTGTCGGTGCGAAGCGTATCTAGACTCATTGTCAGTGATCGTGTTCGATGATGCGGCTCGCCGTGCCGTACGCGTCAGTGAGCGCATCGCTTTCGAGAAACGACGTAGTATCTCCGTGATGGTACAGGTCCCGGTTGAGACACGCGATGTGATCGACGTGTTCGGTCACCACGCCAATATCGTGCTCGATCAGGACGATCGTGATCCCCTGTCGATTGAGATCGTCCAGTAGGTCGTAAAACTGCTCGCGTGACTCCGCGTCGACGCCAACAGTCGGTTCGTCAAGTGCGAGGAGCTCGGCTTCCGAGGCAAGTGCGCGCGCGATGAACGTTCGTTGCCGCTGGCCACCTGACAATTCGTTGAGTCGCCGATCGGCGAGGTCGGTGATGTCAACGGTTTCCAATGCCTCTTCTACAGTCTCGCGATCCATTGGATCAAGTCGAGATCGTCCACGGTGGGCGAACCGGCCCATGGTCACCACTTCACGGACCGTGACCGGCATCGTGGATCCGCGATTCGTTGACTGTTGTGAGACGTATCCGATCCGCTCACCCGCTTCGAACTCGTCGAGTGGCTTCCCGAACAGGTTGACCGAGCCGGTGTCAGGCTCTAATAACCCCAACATGAGGTGTAAGAGCGTCGTCTTCCCTGAGCCGTTCGGCCCGATTAACCCGAGAAAATCACCGCGTTCGATCGTGAGCGACACGTCTCGAACCGCGACAGTTTCGCCGTATGCAAACGTAACGTCCTGAATGTCGACTATCGGAGGCATTGTGGCTTGACGTGTCGTGATGTATGTGGCTGTCGGACTGGATATTGCTGTCTTCGACGACGACCAGACGCGTCGCGGCGTCGGTAACGTTCGATCACTCTTCCGCACCGAGTGCTGCCGTAAGCGACGGGATGTTAATCTCTTCCATCTGCTCGACCCATCCCCACTCGTTTTCGGCCCATTCCTGAGTCGTGCCTTCGGCAGGTGTGAGTGGTGCGACGTCGGTTGCGGAGCTATTCTCGACGATCGTTTCCGCGAGCGGCGGGATTTCCGTATCGGGATCCGGCGTCTCGAAGGGATCGTACAGGATCGTGTCGATCCCGTGTTCGTCTACGAGCTCGATCGTTGTGGCGATGTCTTCCTGGCTCGGTGATTGGTCCGGCGAAATCCCAGTCGGTGAATGTAGCTCGAACCCGTACCGATGTTCGAGATACTGGAAGGAGTCGTGCCCTGCGAAGACGGCCGTAGAGTGAGCGGCGTTTGCAGCGAGATCCTCAAACTGGGCGTGAACGTCGTCGAGTCGGCTCTTGTAGGACTCGGCGTTCGATTCGAACGTGTCTGCGTTGTCCGGGTCGATTGCGGAGAGTCCGTCGACGACGTTGTCGATGACCTGTTGGGCAAGGATCGGATCGACCCAGACGTGGGGGTCGTAGAACTCGTCGAGTTCCGCTTGCTCGATCTCATCGACGACCTCGACGTCCATCGACGCCTCGTCGGTCTCCCAGAGCACCTCCCCGTCGTGGACGAGCTGGAAGACGACGAGGGTACGACCCGTTTCCTGGCCGATGAGATGGATATGATCTCCGTGGGACTCGATCTCGACGATTCCTTCGGGAGCGTTCTCTGTGAGCCGGGCGTCGAACTGGAACGGTTCGTCGTCACCGAGCGGAAGCACTCGACCCTGGTCGTCCTCGAAGACTGCTCGCAAAGAAACGCGACCGTCGATCGGTATTTCGGGAATCCCGCCGTGCCAGTGATCGACGTGCCAATACGCCGAGACGCCGCCCGTATTTCTGTCGATAATGTCGAACCCCCCGACTTCCACGGTCTGCGGATCCCAGTCGTGGTCGTGATCCGGTTCGACATCCGAATCGGAATCGAACGCCAACAGCTGGTCGCGCGTGAATCCAGTCAATCCGTCGATGACGGCGATATCGTCGTAATCGCGCTCGAGTTGCGCTGCCACGTCCTGTGCCCACCGGAACTCGGGCGTATCGAGGTAGACGAACACGTCTGTACCGGCGATGTCTCGGGTGAGGTCCCCTTCGGGTTCCCAACCGTGGCCCATCCGCCCGACTGGAACCGGATTCTCGAACGTGAGAGCGTCGCCAGCAACTTGCTCGGCCCAGTCCCAGAGGGTGAAGAACGCTGCGTACCCGGACGGATCATCGTCTGCTCCGGCTTCACCGCCCGGGGGCGAGCTACAGCCGGCGAGCGATCCGAGTACAGCAGCTCCCAACCCGCCTTTCAGGGCGGATCGACGTGTGAGTTCCATAGTCAACGATTCGGCAGGTGCTTATTCGTCCACGACGACGGCCTCGATCGACGGCGATTCGTAGTCAGCGTGGTCGTCGTGCCACAGCTGGAACACCACTTCCGTCTCACCGACGGATTCTCCGATCAGGTGGACGTGGTCACCGTGGAAGTCGAAGTCGACGACGTCCTCCTCGGCGCCGTCGGCAACCCGAGCTCTGAACTCGTATTCTTCATCGGAGCCGATCGAAATTTCGTCGCCATGGTCGTCGATGAACCGCGCACCGAGGGAGACGTGATCGTCGACCGGGATCTCGGGCAGTTCTCCGTGCCAGTGATCACCGTGTACGTCGGCGACGACCTCGTCGGTGCTCCGGTCGATAATCTCGAGTTCATCGACGTGGACATCCTCGTGCTCGTGATCATCATGGTCGTGGTCGTCCTCGACGACCTGAGCCGTGATCTCCGGAGTTTCGTAGTCGGCGTGGTCGTCGTGCCACAGCTGGAAGACGACATCAGTGATTCCCTCCGCTTCACCGATGATATGGACGTGGTCGCCGTGATAGTCGAAATCGACGACGTCTTCAGCTGCCCCATCTGCGACACGCACTCGAAGTTCGAACTCTTCGTCGCTTCCGAGCGGAATTTCGTCACCGTGATCGTCCTCGACGTAGGCTCCTAGGGAGATGTGGTGGCCTTCTTCAACGTGTGGAAGCTCTCCGTGCCAGTGATCTCCGTGCACGTATGCCGCTACATCGTCGTGATCACGATCGATAATCTCGAACTCGGCAATCTCGAGGTGATCATGGTCATGATCGTCGTGGTCATCGTCATGGTCGTGATCATCATGATCGTCATCGTCATGATCGTCATCAGTATCGCCTGGTTCCTCATCATCGCCGAGACATCCAGCCAGTGCCGTGAGAGCGAGCACTCCAGCACCGCCCATAATTAGTTCGCGTCGAGTTCGGACCATACTCGCGGATTGGGGCGTTACACTAAAAGAATTATTATTTATGACCTCAATTTTAGTAACTATACGTATTTGAGATGGGCATGTTAATAATCTCGTGCCAACTCGCCTCTCCATATCGGGTGGTGTTTTTGCGTGATTGCTACAACCTGGAGATACCCTTGTTCGAATGTTGGCGAAAAAAGGGACAACCAGTCGGCGCCAACACACATTAGAAGGGGCTCGTAAGATGTGGCGATGGAGTTCGAGTTGTTCCAGAAGATGTGTGGAAATCGACTTTTAAATTCCACAGGTCCACGATTCTTCCAGCGGGTATACGATCACGATGACCCACCGACGCCAGTTGGCTCGAAGAAATCGTACAAGACGATGTCGGGTACGTCTCGACAGTGATCGAGCGCGGGTGAAGGAATGTTTCCCCACCGTATCCTCTTCATCGACACTCATCGAGGGAACGAAACGCGCCTTCGCTGGCACAAATCCACGCGTCTGTCCGCTGTGGGGCCACGACGGTGCGTCCATATCCTAAAGCCGCTCAATCCTTGGGTGTATTAAGAGCCGCTATGTAGTAGAGGAAACAATGTCAGAAATCGAATTAATTCGTCGTGGCTTCGACCAATGCTTGGCCACCAACGTTCTGCTCGGCGATTCCTCCCAGATCGGGCGTCTCGTCACGCTGCTCCAGGAACGCTTCACAGTACTCTGAGTGAATTTCGGAGCGTTTCGTGATCACCTGGTCCTCCATCAACATCGGGGTCAGAAGCGTAAGATCAAGGCCGGTATCAACCGTTGTAAGCACATGGTGCTCCGATCCGGCCACATGTGCATCGGCTTAGGAACTAGTCCTGGACCGTAGCGTACATCGCTTATCTTGGCTGACGCGGGGTTGTACTTGCTGAAGTGGACCAGAATTCATTCCTCGAGATTTGAACCGCATCACACGGATGCGCGGTAGGTGGTCCGTCCGCGGGCCCATCACCGCTCTGGAACACATCTTCGACCATACGTGACGGGCGAACTGCATCGAAGTGAAACGTCGATACATTCGGCCTCCATTGCCTTGTAGAAGGACCCTGGATCCCTGCACGACTGCACCCTCCACTTGTTGTACTCCTTGAGGATGGGAAAGTACCGGTGAAGTTAGACGTAGTGGAACCAATCGCGATACCGATCGGGCGGCGCTTCCAACATCTCGAAAAACTGGGTCTGGATCTCGTCGGTGACCGGTCCCTTCGTTCCTTCACCGATCGAACGATCGTCGACCGTGCGGATCGGCGTGACTTCGGCGGCCGTACCAGTAAAGAAGAGTTCGTCAGCGGCGTACAGCTCCCCACGCGAGATCGTTGCCTGATCGTAGACGGAATACCCGAGATCGCGGGCGAGTTCGATTACTGACCGACGGGTAATCCCGTCGAGAATCGACTCGGCGAGGCCGGTCGTATAGATCTCGCCATCCCGAACGAGAAACAGGTTCTCGCCGGGGCCTTCGGCGACGTTACCTTCCTGATTCAGGACGATCGCCTCGAGATAGCCGTTGCCCCGTGCCTCAAGCGATGCGAGTACACTGTTGACGTACGCACCCGTGGTCTTGGCGTTCGTCGGGATCTGATCCGACCCGTACTTCCGCCAGGACGAGATCGCGACGTCAGCCCCCTCCTGGATGGCCTCCTCACCGAGATACTCACCCCACGGCCAGACCGCGATGGCTACCTGCACCGGACAATCCGACGGATTGAGCCCGAGCATCCCGTACCCGTAGAACGCGATCGGCCGGATGTAACACGAGGGCAACTCCTCGGTGCGGATCAACGTCGTCGTCGCATCCGTCAACGTCTCGCGGTCGAACGGAATCTCCATGTCGTAGACGTCCGCGGATTGATAGAGTCGATCGAGGTGGGCATCCCAGCGAAAGATCGCCGGTCCGTCGTCGGTCTCGTAACACCGGACGCCCTCGAACACGCCGGTCCCGTAGTGCAATCCGTGGGTGAGTACGTGCACCGAGGCGTCCGCCCAGTCGACGAACTCCCCGTCTAGCCAGATCGTTCCCACGTCCATCTCCTCGAAACCCATGGCAGAAGCTCCGAAAGCCTCCCTCTTGAGTGTACCAGATTCGATCGTTCAGAATTCGAGGGCGTGCAGGGCCGTAGCCTCCAGATACGGCCAACCGTGGCGACGAGCATACGCCCGGGCGTCGGCGGGCGAGAGCGCTTTTCCCGACTCGTCATCGAGCATCTCGCAGAGCGCCACGGCCGGGGGGACCGCTGCCGCGCGGGCGAGCGCGAGCCCGAGTTCGGTGTGGCCCTCCCGTTCGGTGAGGAGACCAGGTGCCGCCCGGAGGAGGTGGACGTGGCCGGGTGCCCGGAACGTCTCCGCGAACGCCGTCTCGTCGGGGGCCGCAGCCGCCTCCCCGAGCGCTGAGATCGTCCGCGCGCGATCACGATCGGTGATGCCGGTGCGGGTTTCGCGGTGGTTGACGCTGATGGAGAAGGACGCCCGGTCGTCGTAGGCAACGTCGTGGCCATCGGCTGCCGGGTGGTCCAAGACGGTGTGTAAAAACGGCAACTCGAATGCCCCGGCGACGTCGTCGGGGAACGCCACGCAGATGAGTCCGCCGGCGTCGTTGCGCATCCGGGCGACCGCCTGCGGGGTCACGGCGGTGGCGGGAAACATGAGATCGGTCTCGCCCTCTCGGTCCTCGTCGTCGTGAATCAGCACGGGACCACCGGATCCGAAGTGCTCGACCGCCGCGGGCAGCGTTGCCGGCACCGCACGGCTCATGAGTCGGCCCCCGCAATCGCGATGGCAATCCGATCGCCGTCCGCAAGCGAGAGGACATCCCGTAACTTCTCGGGGGCGATGAGCTCGAGATTGTCCTCGTCGTGGTGGGTCCGTTCTGGGACGATCACGTGGGCGGTGTCGTACTGTTCACCACTGGTGGATTCGACGGTCGCCGGGTAACACGAGGCAGGACCGTAGGTGCGGTTTTCGTCCTCCCAGTCGTCGATGAGGATCGGATCGAGCGTGTCGAGCTGTGCCCGGCGACGGATGCTGTCCCGCTCGAGGGTCAGATTGAGGGTCCCTGGAAACGGTTCGTAGCCGAGCCGGTCGACGAACTGAGTCGCGTATCCCGAAAGCGTGATGTAGTGTTTTCCCTCGCCCATCCCCCCAGTAACCTCGCCATGGAGTTCGACCGTCTCCGCGTCCTCGAAGATCCGGCGGTAGCGCTCGTATTCGGTTCGCAACACTCGACGACCATCCTCCGTGATGGTCACCCACTGACCGTCCGAGGCGAGCTCTCGTGTCACGTACGCGTGATCCTCGAGCAGTTGCAGTCGCCGCGAGATCGTCTGGTTCGAAACGTCGAGCCTGTCGGCGAGCCCGGCACAGGAAACCTTCACCGGAGCGTCGAGCGCCCCCGCACGGGCAAGCGTCCGCATCGTCGCGATCGCGTCCTGCCCGACCGCGGGCGTCGCACTGGCCATACCCCGAGTACCATATCACCTGTGTTAAGCGTACCGGACCCGGTATGCATCACGCTTTCGTGATGGCTTCGTGCTATTCCCAAAAGGAACTATCGAGCGCAAGTTTGGGAATCCAGGTGTCGTCTGTGGTGGCCAACAGTGCCACACGAGAAGCAGGAACGTCTTTTAGGGTTTGGTGTTCCGGCATATGTTCTTGGACTGCACGGGCAAACGCGACGACGTCGTCGTGACTCGGCATGTTCTCGCGATCGAGTCGCCCCCGGGAATGTCCGACGTGCATGTACGCTTTGAGCTCGACGAAATCCGGATCGGCCCGCTCGTAGAGTGTCGCATACCAATCCGGATCGGTCATGTTCCACCCGTCGACGAGCGTCGTGCGGAGCACGGTGCGCGTCCGTTCTTTCGCCGCGAGGACATCGAGCGTGTCGATCAACTGCGCCCAGGCAGCAGGATCGACCGGCCGGACGACGTCATCGAACGTCTTCCGGTTGGGGGCGTCGACGCTGACGTACAGTTGAGTCGGATTGCATCGGTCCAACATCTCCGGGTTGGTGCCGTTACTCACGAGAAACGTCGTGATGTCTCGGTCGTGGAAGGCGTCAATGAGTTCCGGCAGGTACGGATACAACGTGGGTTCGCCGTCGAGGCTGATCGCAACGTGTCGAGGTTCCATTGCCTCCTCAAACCGCTCGCGCGGAACCTCGTCATTGCCACCGAATCCCGAGAGTAGCGTGCGCTGGAGTTCAATGCTCGCGTCGACGACTGCCTCCGGGTCGTCCCACTCGACCTCGTCGAGTTCGTATGCGTGCCCGCGATGATCCCGCCAGCAGAACACACACCGCTCGTTACATCTGACGACCGGCGTCATCTGGATACAGCGGTGTGATTGGATGCCATAGAAGACGTTTTTATAACACCGGCCCTCGCCCCGGAGCGCGTTTGCGGTCCATCCACAGGTCTGGGCGGCCGTATGCCGGACGCTGTGGTAGTCCGGCTCGTCGACCTGCTTGGGGCCGTCCTCAACGCTCATGGCAGCCCTAGCCGCATGCATGGGTATAACACCGGCGGTCGGGCGCGACCGGTCCCAACGGAAGCTTTACCGCCAGTCGCCGTCGCTCAACGTGCATGTCGGCATTGGATGGGAAAACGGCGGTCGTCACCGGTGGCTCGAAGGGCATCGGTCGGGCGATTGCCGCGTCGTTTGCAGCACAGGGCGCCGCAGTTGTCGTCACATCTCGATCGGCCGACCGCGCAAAGGACGCGGCGGCGGAGATTCAGGACGAGGGAGGTGAAGCGATCGGTCGGGCGGCCGACGTTGCCGATTACGACGCAATGGAACAACTCATTGCGGCCACGGTCACGGAGTATGGACGGCTCGACGTGATGGTCAACAACGCCGGCATGACGGTGATCGAGCCGGCGACGACGTTCGATCCGGATGACTGGCGTCGCGTCATCGACGTCGACCTCACGGGGGTGTTTTTCGGCAGTCAACTCGCCGCCCGCCAGATGATCGACCAGGGGAACGGCGGTGCCATCCTCAATATCTCCTCGATGATGGGCAAGATGGGCTTGGCTCGCCGTGCTGCCTACTGTGCCGCCAAGGGGGGTGTCGACAATCTCACGCGAACGCTCGCGGTCGAATGGGCGCCCTACGACATCTCCGTAAACGCACTTGCCCCGGGATACATCCACACCGACATCACCGACCAAACCCAGGATTCGGCCGGGTATACTGAGGATGACATCCGCAAACGGACGCCGATGGAGCGGTTCGGCACCCCCGAGGAGATGGCGGAATGTGCGACGTTTCTCGTCTCGGGCACCAATTTCGTGACCGGGGAGGTACTCACCGCCGACGGTGGCTGGACCGCCGACGCGTGGCGATACGAGGAGGACCGCCGATGAGCGAGTCCACCTTCGACGGATACCACCGGCCGGACGGGCGAATCGGCATCCGAAATTACGTCGCGGTGGTGCCAATGTCTGCGACGGCGAGCCCCATCGCCAAACGACTGGCGGCCGATGCAGAGCACATGGTCCGTGCGACACCCCATCAACTGCCATTACACCCGCCAACGCCAGCCCGCGAACAGCTCGAACGGGTCCTCGTCGGGATCGCACACAATCCCAACGTCGCTGGCACGTTATTCGTCGGCCTCGGCACGGAATCTACCGCGATCGAGGAGCTGGCAGATCGAGCGGCACGCGCGGGAAAACCCGTCGAAACCATGACGATTCACGACGCCGGGGGCGTGTCCGGTGCGATCGAATCGGGGAGCGATCACATTGTCTCACTCGTCGACGATGCCCGCGATGCGACCCGATCGCCGGCGTCGATGGAATCGCTCATCGTTGGGCTCGAGTGTGGGGGCAGTGACGCCACCAGCGGGCTCGCCTCGAACCCGGTCGTGGGGCGAGCCTGCGATCGACTCGTCGCGGCGGGCGGCACCGGCGTGATCAGTGAGACCCCCGAGTTCATCGGTGCCGAACACATCCTTGCCGATCGATGTGCCGACGACGCGGTGCGCGACCGATTACTCGCGTGCGTCGACCGCCGGGAACGGATGGCCGATCTGATGGGGGTGGACTTTCGCGGGGCCCAACCCTCGCCCGGCAATCAGGAGGGTGGTCTAACCACCATCGAGGAAAAAAGTCTCGGTGCGATCGCAAAAGGTGGCACCACGCCGCTCCAGGACGTGATTGCGTACGGGAAGTCCTTGCCCGTCGGCGGCGGGTTCGTGGTCATGGACACGCCCGGATACGACGTCGAAAGCGTCTCCGGGAAGGTCGCGGGCGGGGCCCAACTCGTGATCTTCACGACCGGTCGCGGTTCGACCACCGGGAATCCGATCGCGCCGGTCATCAAAGTGACCGGCAACCCGGAAACGGCGGCCCGCATGGCAGATAACATGGACGTCGACGCCTCGGGTGTCGTCGCCGGCGAGCGCATTGACGACATCGGCGATGATCTGTTCGAGACGATACGGGCGGTCGCGGACGGCCAGCCAACGGCGGCTGAGCGGTTCGGCATGGCAGAGTTCGCGATCAACGACATCCCACCGAACGAGATCGCGTCGATGGGGGCACCAGAATGAAAGGCACGACCCTCGAAGACGCGGCAATTGTCATGACGCCGGAGGACACCGTCGGCACTGCGATCACTGACCTCGTCGCAGATCGGACGCTCACACTCAGGGACGACCACGCGGTCACGCTCACCGAGCCGATCCAGTTCGGCCACAAATTCGCACTCGTCGGCCACGAGCCCGACGACGAAGTCGTCAAATACGGGGCAGTAATTGGACGGGCGACCACCACAATTCGGCCCGGCGATTGGGTTCACACCCACAACGTGGAGAGTATTCGGGGCCAACCGGCGGAGGACCGGCCATGAGCCGCTCGCGCACGCACCCGACCATCGCGGGCTTCCCGCGGGAGACACGCCGCGCCGGAATCAGAGACCATCTCCTCATCATGCCGTCGGTGATTTGTTCTGCGCTCGTCTCCGAGGCAATCGCCGATGCCGTTCCAGGAGCGATCGCGGTTCCCCACGACCACGGTTGTGCACAGATCGGCGGCGATAAGGACCAGACCAGACGGACGCTCCTGCACGTCGCGGCCAATCCAAACGTCGCCGGGGTCGTCCTCGTTGGTCTCGGGTGTGAGACGCTCAACAGCGAGGAGCTCGCCGCAGACGTTGACGTCCCCGTCCGACAGACCTCGATTCAGGGGACCGGAAGCACGGACGCGACGATCGCAGCCGGGATCGAGGCGGCCGAGGAGCTCAGCGCTGGGTCGGCGCCGTCACGGTCTGCCGTGGGGATCGAGGAACTCACGGTGGGTATCGTTGCGAGTGACGCTGCGTCCACGACCGTGAACCACGTCTATCCGATGCTCGGCGGGTTGGTCGACCGGCTCGTGGCCGCGGGCGGCCGCGTCGTCGTCGGTGGGCTCGACCCGTTCGTCCCCCACCGGTCGGCGATCGTCGACCTCGTCGGTGACACCGCCACCGCGACCGAGCTCGACGCCATGCTCGAGGCCCGGACGACGAACGGAATCCCGACTCGCGTCCATCGAGACGCTGCTGATCTATCGCTTGCGGACCTCGGAACCATGTTTGGCAACAAGCCCATTGCTGGCGCGTACACGTACGGGTCCATCGCGTGTCACGACACCGGGGTCGCGGTCGTCGATACGTCGGCAGCCTTCGAGGAGGCGGCAACGGGGCTCGTTGCGGCCGGTGCACAACTGATCGTCCACGCGACCGCTGCCGGGATCCCCACCGGCCACCCGGTGGCCCCGGTCATCTCGATGACAGGAGATGCATCGACCGCAGCCGCGATGGGCGAGGACGTGGACGTCGATGCTACGGCCACCGACGAGGCCACCCTCTACGATCGAGTGATTCGCGTGGCGAGCGGAGAAGCAACCGCAGCCGAGCGTCACGGACTGTCCCCGTTTGCGATCACGCGGACCGGACCATCGCTGTAGGGCTATCTACGCACCGAGTCGGCTCCGACGTCACGGTCAAATTGTTCGATAACAGCTCGCAGGTTGGTGAGCAATCCAAGCCCGTACTGGGCGATGACGCGGTACCCATTCCGCTGTAGCGATTCGCCACCTGCGTTGTGTTGGGCGACGCACGTCAACAGGCCGTCGGGGGTGACGTATTCTACCAATTCGTGGTAAGTACTGGTCGCGATGCGGTACGCGTCGTCTCGATCGGTGAGGCCGCTTAATCCGGCATGGCCAATGGCCGCGGCGATTCCAGCAGATCCCGACGTTTCGACGCCCGTCTCGGGATCATCAGTGAAACACGCCCACAACCCCGCCGGTTGACGATGACCAATCACCAAATCATTGATATCATCCCACGCACCTCGAAGTCGTTCGACCGATACCGACGACCTGAGGCGGTTCCAATCACCAGTATCCGGTGTCGCAGCGAGTAACCGGAACGTCCGGGCGATGCCGAGCATGTACCAGGCATACGCACGGCTCCAATTTTTGAACGTGCGCGAACCGTCTTCGTGGGAGCGCAAGTAAAGGTCGTCAGCGACTGGCAAGTGATCCACCCGAGCAATGAGTTGCCGGATCGCCTCCCGGCCGACGCCCGGGTCATCGCGTGTCACCGCGTACCGCATGAGGGGGTAGGCAACGGTGTAGGCGCCCTCCGCGGTGACCGCGCCGCCACGGATAATCCCGTCATTACGTTTTTGGGACAGCGTGTGCGCAAGGAGGCGATCGGTCACGGAACGAGTTGGCCAGACGTCGGTGAATGCGCCCAGCATCAGCATCGATTCGATGCCACCCGGGTCGATGGCGAGATCACCGTTTGGACCCAGATAGCGCTCGAGGTGATCGATGGCGGCCGCCCGCCAATCCGCAGCATCATCGGCGCATGTGGCCATCGCGAGCATACCATCGAGAACACAGCCTTCCATCCAGCCGAACGGTTGCTGGCTGGCTGCAGACTGCATCGTCGCCGTCATCGCCCGTTCCTTGTCGGCGTCCGATACCGAGGCCGGGGCGATCAAGAGGTGCGGGGTGAGCATTTGGTCGTGATCACCAGTTGGCCCCTCAGCGATCACCCACGTCGGCGTCGAGCCAGTAATCTGGGTGAGACCGATGCCGCCCTCGCACACACTCGACACGGCCGACCGATCGAGTTGGAGTTCGAACGGCTGGCATGGGTACGAGAACCGGAGATCGAATTCGCCGAGGTGGCGATCAGCGTGCGGATCGGTCACCGCGATGGTTCGTCGTTCGTCGAACCGAACGGCGGTGGTACATCGTAACCAGATCCGGTGGTCAGACGGCGGTGTGGCGTCGAGTGACCGTGTCCATTCGAGCCGCGGCTCCGATCGGGCCGAAACCGGTCTCGCCGACCAATCGAACGGGGGTACATCGGTAGCAGGCAAGGAATCCCGTGACCGCCACGCGACACAATCTGGCGGGTAATCCATGAGTGATTTTGGATACTCGACTGCTGGCCTGCATGATCGTGTCGTTCCGCCCGTGTATCGAGGACACCGGGCGCGAAGATCGGTACCGAAATACCGATGCTTCCACCCCGATCTGCGTTCGTATGGCTGGCACCTACGAACCGACGTGGTCGTCCCTCGACGCCCACCCGGTGCCACAGTGGTTCGACGACGCCAAACTCGGGATCTGGATCCACTGGGGCATCTACTCCGTGCCGGCGTGGGCGCCCCCGCCGGCGGAACCACCCGAACACGCCTACGCCGAATGGTATCCGTACTACATGTACCGACCGGGAAATCGCTTTTACGAGTACCATCGCGAGACGTACGGGGCCGACGTCGACTACGCCGATTTCATCGCCGACTGGACGGCAGCAGCGTTCGACCCGAACGCGTGGGCAGAATTGTTTGCCGACATCGGTGCCCGGTACGTCGTCATCACTGGCGAGCACCACGACGGCTTCCCGTTGTGGGATACTGCCGTCACCAAGTACAATGCGAGCCAGATGGGCCCAGAACGCGACATCGTTGCGGAACTCGCCGACGCGGTGCGACGCCGCGGTTTGAAATTTGCCCCGTCGTTCCACGGCCTGCTCAACTACTATCAGCCGGATCCCGACGCCCCGCAAGGGCAACCGATCGGTGCGGACGGTGGCGACCCGCCATCACCCGAATACGTCGCGTACATGCACGACAAACTGGACGAGCTCATCGAGGCCTACAAACCGGATCTCCTGTGGCTCGACGGCGATTGGATCGCGGATGCGGAGACGTTCGGCACGAAAGCAACGGTTGCCCGATATTACAATGCCGCCGAACACTGGGGGAAAGAAGTCGTGGTCAACGATCGACTCGGTCGAACCCGGTGGAAACACGAAGGCGACACCCACGGCGACTTCTACACCCCTGAGTACGAGGAGTTCGACGAGATCGTCGAGCACAAGTGGGAGGCGTGTCGCGGGATCGGTCACTCGTTCGGGTACAATCAGGCCGAGGGGCAAGCCGAGTATCTCGATCCCCGCGAGCTCGTCCACCTGTTCGTCGATACGGTCGCGAAGAACGGGAATCTCCTGATCAATGTGGGCCCAACGGCCGATGGGAGGATCCCGGAGCCCCAACGGCTGCGGCTCGAAGCCCTCGGTGGCTGGTTGGATCAGTACGGCGAGGCCATCTTTGGCACGACGTACTGGATCACCCACGACGATCCGACGAGTACCGTCCCCGTGCGATACACGTGGAAGGACGGGACGCTCTATGCAATTGCGCTCGAGTGGCCGGGGGATGACTTACGACTGGCAGTTCCCGAACATGTCGACATCGATCCGGCTGCGATCGAGATCCGGCTGCTCGGCCAAGCAGGAAAGCTCGCGTGCCGGCGACGTGGCAGGACACTCACGATCGACACACCTGGGCAGCCGCGCGAGGTGCACGTCCAGTACGCACACGCGTTCGCGATCGACGACGTGGCCAATCCGGCAACAGCAGACGACGAGTAACGGGACGCAGCCACGGGTTCGATTCTAACCGGGATCTTTGTGATCACGGATGCTCCGAATCGAGTATGGTCGGAACCATCCACCACCACGGCATCGTCGTCGACGACCTGGAGGCCTCGGTTGCATTTTACGTCGATCATTTCGACCTCGAAGAGGAATACCGCATCACGGCTGAACCAGCGGGCTTTGGCACATTGCTCGGTGTGGACCGTCCCGCACCAGCCGAAATTGCCTTTCTCCGGGATGAGACCGGGATGCGGGTCGAACTCGAAGAACACGCAACTGCCGAACGGACCGTCGACGAACTCGCGGATCCAACCGATGTGGGGTACGCCCATCTTTGTTTCGAGGTCGACGATATCGATGCTACCTACGATGAACTCGTGGCAGCCGGTGTCGAATTCGTCACTCGTCCCGGTACCGCGACCGATAGCGGGGCCCACATCGTCTACTGTCGGGATCCGAGCGGCAATCTGCTCGAGCTGATCGAACTGCCTGACGGCCCCAACGAGTGACGGCCCGGGACAACAGAGTGAGACCACTTCTGTCGGATCGACCTCGGCGAATTCAGACTGGATGCCGCCGGATCGCACCCGTCATGTCGATCGGAACGGTCAACCCACGAGGCTTATGCCCAACCGGCGGCGGGAATTGATATGGATCGTCGTCGGATGCTCCTGCTTTGTGGGGCGGCCGTGCTGTCCGTTGCCGGCTGCACCGGCGAGGATGATGACGGGGAATCCGGAACGGACAGCGTGGACGAAACAGATATCGAGCTAACCACCGCGAGCACGGACGACATCGCCGATGCGAGCAATGCGGGCGAGACGGCGGTTCCCCCGGTCGAACCGGTCGATCTCATCGATCTCGACCCGGCCACATTCGAGGACGACGAAGTGGATCTCCCGTATTATCTGGCGAATTTCCACGAAGTGGCAAACGCCATCGTTACTACGGGGAACGACGCGGGCTTCATCGATCGCCACGTCTGGCGTTTGGAAGCCGACCAGGAACCGTACAACGCCCGGGTGATGGAGAACATCCTGTCGCTCGCGTGGTTTTACACGACGAATCGACCGTGGAATCCATACTTTGGCGACCGGAAGCTTCGCCAGCGACTCGAGCTGACACTCTCGTTCTGGACGGACATGCAGGCGGGCGACGGCCGATTTAGCGAATACGGACGATACAACTGGAATCTTGCCGCGACGGCATTCGCCACGAAGTTCATCGGGGAGGCACTCGTCCGCCTCGATCAGTCCGTTGTGGCGGTCGATGAGGAGCTCTACGACGAGGCACTTGATGCCCTGCGTGCCGCGATCATGGTCACGCTCACGGACGACGCGTTTCGTGAGGACGGGGCCTCCTTCGCGAACCAGTTCTCGAACGTCTGGGGCGGGGCCGGGGCGTATCTCAGTATCCGCGACGACGAGGAGGTACATGCCGCACTCGAGGCGGCCCTCGCGGACGCAGATCGCATGCTGAGTACCGCGGGATTTTATTACGAAGCGGACGGGCCGGATTTCGGCTACGGGTGGGGGACCGAACAGAGCAATCAGCAGGCCGCCTGGCATTATCTTGGAAACGTCGACGAATCGCTCCAGGCCGCGTTCGTTGCACACACCCAGCCGTTCTGGGAATGGCTCTCGTATGCAGCGGTCGTCGAACCCGATGGGACGGCGTGGTTTCACCCGGGAGGTGTGGCCGCACGAACCGACTGGACGTCGAGTCGCGCGGCGTTCGGGGTAGGCAATCCGCTGGCCGAATCGATCGAGACCGTCCGGGCATTCCACTACATCGATCGTGAGCGACACGACTGGCTCGACCATCACTGGTCGATGCGCCAGAACCGGTGGCCAGCGGTCGAGCGACTCGGCTACGGGGTCTCGACGTTTAGTCCATACGCGTTTCTCCACCGGGACCACGAACGCACGTCGGTACAGGCGGTCGACCGGCGAGCCGCCCGCGAGGCGCTCCCATACATCGATCAGGAAACCTTCACCCACCAACGGGTCGACGATCGCGTCGGCACGGCGTTTACGTTCGTCCGGCGACCGAGCTATTATGCGATCCTATCGGCCGGGCCGCTGGCCAACGACGGCCAGTCGAATGGCCTCCATCTGCTCTGGCATCCACAAGTGGGTACGTGGTGGCAAACGGCACGAGAGGGACCGCGGACCGGGACGACCACCGAAGGGACCACGCTCGAAACGGCGGCCGACGAGGTCAGCTACGAGATCGCGGGCGAATCCGTCGCGGCCACGCCCGGAGTCGAGGAATTACCGGACGGGCCACTCACGGTCACGTATCGAAACGAAGCGGGACACAAGGAGATCAGGTTCGACGAAAAGATCACGGTCGACGTGGCCGTCGAGGGCGGGTTCACCGAGTTGATTCCGTTGCTCCTCCGGGAACGGGACAGCGTCTCGATCGACCATGACGACGATCGATTCACCCTCGACCTCGAGCGAAACGATGTGCGGGTGTCCATCACCGCAACGGGGGTCAACGCACACGAGTCAACGACCGACACTTTTCACGTTGGGCGGGCTGGTGGAGACAATCATCTGTTCGGGACCACAACGGCGTTCGACGACGTGACCAACGAGGAACGCGAGCGATTGTACGGAGTCGGGTGGCCTCGCCGGGTCCGACAACTCGTATTCGACGCCCGTGATTCACTGTCCTATACGGTGTCGGCACACACCACCGATCCGTAGGCAACGTTCTTCGTTCGGGCGGCGCAGTCCCGAGTATGAAGGTACTCGTCCTCGGCTCCAGCGGCAGGGTCGGGACCGCCTTGTTCGAGCATCTCCCAGATTTCGGCCCGTACCAGCTCACGGGTCTGGACGTCACCGAACATACAGACCCGGATCGACGAACCGGTGACGTCCGGGATCGCGAGGTCATCACCCAGGCCGTCGAGGGTCAAGATGCGATCGTCCACGCCGCGTTAAATCCCGCGCTCAACCACACCGTGACCGACGTGCGATTCTTCCCCGGGCTGCTCGATAACGTCTGGATGTCGTGTAACGTCTTCGAGGCAGCGATCGAAGCCGACGTCGAGACGGTTGTCTACGCCTCGAGTACCCACGCGGTCGGTCGATACGAACAGGAACACGCCCCGGAGTTGTACGCCGACCCGGCTCCCCCTTTCCGACTGGGCCCCGAGGTCGCTCCGAGACCGGATTCGCTGTACGGTGCCCAGAAACTCTTCGACGAGGCGGTCGGGCGACTCGCTGCCGAATTGCACGACATCTCGGTCTACGTCGTCCGAATTGGGAACGTCCGGGGACCAGCGGCAGATCATCCGTATGCACCAGCCGAACGGAGCGATGCGGAGCGCGGTACGCCGGCCTACGAACGGTCCGTCAGGCGAATGAAGGCGGTGTGGTTCTCCCGGCGCGACGTCGCGAATTTCGTCGATTGCTGTCTCCGGGATGATACCGTGGACTTCGATATATTCTACGGCGTCAGCGACAACGACCGCGCCTGGTTCGACCGCGAGCACGCCCGACAGCAGATCGGCTACGAACCGCTGGACGCAGGTGAGGAGTGGTCGGGCCCACCCGACGCGGCGTGAGCTTTACGAGCCCCCCGGGTGAGCGTCGGATATGACCGAATACCGAGTCGCAATCATCGGGACCGGTGCAGAAGACGGTGGCGGCGAAGACGGGTTTGCGATGGGCTATCGCCACGCGGCTGCGTACGACAGCCACCCCGACTGCGAGATCGTCGCCTGTGCCGACCTCGTCCCCGAATACGGCGAGCGGTTCGCAGAATCGTACGACCTTCCCGCAGATGCCACATGGACCGATCACGTCGAGATGCTTCGGGCACACGAACCGGATATCGTGAGCGTTACGACCCCGATCCCGACACACGCCCCGATCGTCGCCGACTGTCTGGCGACAGCCCCACCGGCGGCGATCCACTGCGAGAAACCGATGTCCAACCGGTGGGGCGAGGTGGTCGAGATGGTCGATACGTGTGCGGCCGCCGACGTCCAGTTGACGATCAACCACCAACTCCGCCTGTCCGGCCCCGTCCGCCGTGCCGTCGAGCTGATCAACGAGGGAAGGATCGGTGACGTCAGACGCGTCGAGGGGGCCCGCCGAGACCTCTACGAGGCGGGCATCCACCAGCTGGATCTCTGTACCTATTTCGCCGGTGACGAACCAGCCGCGTGGGTGATGGGGTCGATCGACTTCCGCGAGGGTGAACGTCGCAGTGGCATGGTGATCGAGGATCAGGCAGTCGGACTCTGGATGTACGAGAACGGCGTCTACGGAATGATGGCCACCGGCGACGGTCAGGACGCGGTCGGTTCACTCAACCGGGTGATCGGGACGGAAGGCGAGCTGGCGATCGATTTCTGGGGTGAGGAACCACTCCGCCTGCGCCAGGATGGCTCTGGATGGGAATCAATCGAGTGTACCTACGGCACCCCACAGGAGGCGGCCGTTGCGCACCTGATAGAGGCACTCGAAGCTGGCTCAGAGCCGGTCATCGTGGGGGCAAACGCCAAACGCGGCGCTGAAATTGCCTTTGGCATTTATGAATCGGTGCGCCGTCGTGCCCGCATCGATCTGCCGCTCGATATCGAGGACGATCCGTTGGCGGCGATGGTAGAAGCCGACCAGCTCGGCAATTAACGGTTTTCGTCGATCCAGGCTGCCGCCCGCTCCATGGAACCGATCGGATCGTCCGTGAGTCCGTGTTCGAAGACTGCCCACGCCACGCCAGCGTCTTCACAAATGTCGAGACACCGATTGAGATCGGCAGTGCCGGTCCCAAGATCGGCGTGGCGGGCATCGTGGTCGGGTGGTCGGCTGTCGGTGAGGTGGACGAGTTCGACCCGATCGGCATAACGCTCGAGATACACCGCAGGATCGACGCCACCGTGGTTGGCAAGGCCGATGTCGAACTCCAACGCCACACCGTCTGCTGCGGTAACGAACGCGTCGAAAGTGGTCTCGTCATTCACTGGTTCGAATTCGAACGTGTGATTGTGATAGAGGAGGCGCGCGCCGATGTCCTCGACGGGGTCGACGAGGTCGCCGATTCGCGCGCCGGCTTCGCGAGCGGCTGCCGCGGTGGCGAAGGCGTCTCGATCGTACGACGGGATGACGATCCGATCACAGCCGAGCGTCTGATACGGTCCAAGCGTGCCGGCCGGATCGGCCTCGAGATCGTTAAAGGAGACGTGTGCGCCCACGATGTTCAGGCCGGCACTAGCGGCCGTTTTAGCGAGCTGGGCGGGGTCCTCACCGTCAAACCCCGCGAATTCAATCCCCTCGAACGCAGAGTCGCCGACCAGTTCGATGGTCTCGGGCAGGGTGGCATCGATGTCACGCAGCGTGTAGAGTTGGATCCCGTACTGCATGGTCGAGACAGCACCGGCTAGTCCCATAAAACATCGGACCCCGACGGACAAGCGTTTTCACCCACGGTGTGATGGGTCGGCTATGTCGGGTGTCACAGACGAGACGGTGCGGGTCGGCATCGCGGGTGCAGGCGAGTTCGGGACGATGTGCGCGAGTCAACTGGCCCGAATCGACGGGCTCAGACTGGTCGGAGTGGCTGATCCGAACGAGCATCGCGCCGCGGCGTGTATCCGAGCCGGCGGCGGCGAACCGGTCGCGGCCGTCGGCACCAGCGCCGTTTCCCGAGTCATCGCGGCTGGCGACATCGCGGATGTGCGTGACGGCGTCGACCTTGCGCGTGCCGACATCGATGTTCTGCTCGAGGCAACCGGTGAGCTCGACGCAGGGGCACAACACGCCTTCGAGGCGATCGTGAGCGGCACCCACGTTGCCATGGCAACGTGTGAGGCAGACGCGGTCGTCGGGCCAGTCCTCGCCGAGCTCGCACGGGCAACCGGCGTCGGCTATGCACCCGCGGGTGGTGATCAACCAGCGCTCATCGCCGACCTCGTCCGGTGGGCACGAGAGTGTGGCTTCGATGTGGTGGCCGCCGGCCGTGGCGTCCGCACCGCAGACCCGAACCTCGCGATCGAATCGGCAGTGGCCGCGAACGTCACCGGGTTGCAGCCGGCGGTTGAGGGGTTCCACTGCCCGACGGTCGATCTGCAAGATCTGGCGAACGAACTCCGTCCAGAGGCCGATGGCGGCGTCCTCACCGAAACCGGAGTCATCGATGCGGTCATGGTGCCACCAGCGGCGCGTGGAACCCCTGGGCGGTCGATTGGGGACGGCGTCTTTGTGGTGGTGTCGACGCCGGATGATGAGGTCCGACAGTTCGCGATCGGGAAGAACCGGGCGGGGGCGTACCCCGACGACGACGGTCAGTACGTGGCGTTCGTCCGTCCCCATCACATTCCAGGGGTCGAGACGCCCCAGACCATCGCCAGACTGACCAATGATGCAACGCCGTGCTGCCCGATGGCGAGCCACGTCTGTGAGGTCATTGCGATCGCCGACACGGCCATCGCACCTGGGGATCGCCCGTTTGCGATTCATCGCACCGACCCCGACAACAGGCTCCGGGCAGATCTGCGACGGCGGGATGTGGCGCGAACCGACGAGCTGGTGCCATATGGACTGCTTGACGGTGCACAGCTTACCGCGCCGCTTTCGCCCGGCGAGGCGGTCACGGCCGATCACGTCGAGCTCGAGCCGACGTTCGTCCATCATCTCAGCGGCATTCGAACCCCGCCGTCCTGACCGACCGGACGATCGGTTCAGAACCCATATGACTGCCGGTCGAATAGCCCGTCGCATGTATCGACGGCTTCGAGCGGAGGCCGCGGACGTGCTCGCGGCCGCGCTTTCCGCCCACGAACTGCCGGCCAACGAACTGGGACTCGAGGATCCGCCGGGAGACGTGGATGCGATCGTGGCCTCGAGCGTCGCCTTCCGACTGACCGAGGCGATGGAGGGCGCGCCGCCTGAGATCGCCGCCCGCCTCGCCGAGGCTGTCGACACGAGCGAGTGTACCTACGTAGCCGGCGTCGAGCCGGTGGGGCCGTATCTGAACGTCCGTCCGAATGACACATACTACGAGGATACGCTTGCGGCGGGGCTGAATCCAGAGTATGGGGAACTGCCGGCAACCGGCGAACGAGTCGTGGTCGAGCACACGAGCGCCAATCCGACCGGACCGGTCCACGTCGGCCGCGCACGAAATCCAATCATCGGGGATTCGATCGCCAGAATGCTCGAAGCTGCCGGCCACGACGTCGAACGGCACTACTACGTGAATGACGCGGGACGACAGGTTGCCGTGTTCACGTGGGCCTACGAGACGATCGACGACACGGAGCTTCCCCCGCCAGAGCGGGAGAAACCGGACTACGACCTGGTCCGGTACTACCGCGCGGGCAACCGACGTCTGGAAGCGCTCGAGGGTACCGCGAAAGCCACCGCAGAAGCAGAGATCCAGGCGATCATGCAGGGCCTGGAGGCGGGCGATGAGGCCACGCTCGAGCGGGTCCACGCCGTCGTCGATGAGGTCCTGGCCGGAATGCGTGCCACCCTCGAACGACTACCCGCGCGATTCGATGAGTTCGTGAAGGAGACCCGCTTTCTGGTGGACGGTTCGACCGCAGACGTCGCCGAGCGGTTGCGGGCGTTACCTGCCGCGGCTGAAGAGGATGAGGCCTGGCACCTCGACCTCCAGGCAGACGGCATCGATACGCCGTTGGTGTTTCTGCGTTCGGATGGCACGAGCCTCTACACCACGCGCGATCTCGCCCACCACGAGTGGAAGCTCGAGCACTTCGACCGGGCGGTGACCGTCCTTGGCGAGGATCACGAGCTCCAGGCGAGCCAGCTACTGGCTGCACTCGAGCAATTGGGCCAAGACGTCGACCGGATCGCCACCGTCCACTATTCGTGGGTGAACCTCCCGGGCGGGGCTGGCATGTCGACTCGGGAGGGTACGGGCGTCGATCTTGACGACCTGCTCGATGAGGCGGTTGATCGAGCACGCGAGGAGGTCGAATCCCGGCTCGACACCCGGACCCGGGATACCGAATTGGACGAGGACGACATCGAGCGGATCGCCAGACAAGTCGGAGTGGGCGCCGTCCGGTATGACATCGTGGCCAAGCAAGCGACCAAGGCCATCACCTTCGAGTGGGAACGCGCGCTCGACTTCGATGCCCAGAGCGCACCACACCTCCAGTACGTCCACGCGCGGTGCTGTGGTATCATCGAACAGGCCGACGACGAGGTGCCGACAGCGCCGGACGCCTCGGTGCTCGATCATCCCGCCGAGCGGGCGTTACTTGAGGTCATCGCCCGGTTTCCAGCCGAGATCGAGACGGCTGCCGAGGAGCTTGCCCCCCATACGATCGCTACGTACACCCGCGAGTTCGCCGACCGGTTCAACGCCTTTTATCGGGACTGTCCGGTGACCGCCACAGACGTTCCCGCCGATCGGCGGGCGGCCCGTCTCGCAGTAGTGGTCGCCGCCCGGCACACGATTGCGAACGCCCTCGACCTCCTGGGTATCGAAGCGCCCGAGTCCATGTAGTCACCGCGTTCAACAACTACTTTAGCACGCATCCAACTAGCATGAGTGATGAGTAGCCTGGAGGGGGAACGCGCCGATCGCCGCAAATACGAATACCGAAAGGTGATCGAGGAGCTCAAGGAGTACGAAGGCTCCGGGACGCAGCTCGTAACGATTTACGTCCCCCCCGACCGCCAGATTAGCGACGTCGTCGCCCACGTCACCCAGGAACACAGTGAAGCGGCCAACATCAAATCGAAGTCGACCCGCACGAACGTCCAGGACGCCCTCACGAGCATCAAGGACCGGCTCCGATACTACGATACGTTCCCGCCGGACAACGGGTTGGTGCTGTTCAGCGGCGCCATCGATACCGGCGGCGGCCAGACCGATATGGTCACCCGCGCGCTCGAAGATCCCCCACAGCCGATCCAGTCGTTCCGATATCACTGCGATTCGAACTTTCTCACCGAGCCACTCGAGGAGATGCTCGCGGAAAAGGGGCTATACGGCCTCATCGTACTCGATCGTCGAGAAGCGAACGTCGGGTGGTTGAAAGGCAAGCGCATCGAGCCGGTCAAGAGCGCGACGTCGCTCGTCCCGGGAAAACAACGCCAGGGGGGCCAGTCCGCCCAGCGGTTCGCGCGGCTCCGGCTCGAGGCGATCGATAAGTTCTACCAGGAGGTTGCTGGCATGGCCGACGAGCTGTTCGTTCCCCGCCGACACGAAATTGATGGCGTGCTCGTTGGCGGACCGTCGCCGACCAAGGACGAGTTCCTCGACGGTGGCTATCTCCACCACGAACTCCAAGATAACGTCCTGGGAAAGTTCGACGTCTCCTACACCGACGAGAGCGGCCTGTACGACCTCGTCGATGCGGCCGAGGATGTGTTGGCCGACGCCGAAATCATGCAGGATAAGCTGGAGGTCGAAGACTTCTTCAAGGAACTCCATAGTGGCGAACGCGCCACGTACGGGTTCGAACCCACGCGCCAAAACCTCCAGATGGGTGCCGTTGATCGGCTGCTCGTGAGCGAGGACCTCCGCCAGGACGTCATTACGTTCGAGTGTCCGGACGGGGATCCCCACTACGTGCCAGTCGGTCGCGGGAAATCGACAGAACCACCGACCTGTGCGAACGGCGAGCCGGCCACCGAAGTCGAGCGTGAAGATCTGATCGAACATCTGATGACGCTTGCCGAACAGCGCGGGACCGAGGTCAAATTCATCTCGACGGATTTCGAGAAGGGTGAACAACTGTACAACGCGTTCGGCGGCGTCGCGGGGATTTTGCGCTACGAAACCGGGGTGTGAATCGGCTCGTCACCGTGCGTTCAGCCATCGAGCAGCTGGGCGAGCTGGACTCGTCGGTGGGGGAGATCGACGAACGGATCGAGGTGCTCGTCAGCGTCGATCCGTTCGAGCGCGAGCAGCGGATCGACGCCCGCTGCGTCGAGTTCGGCCACCGTGCGCTCGATGGCCTGCCGGTTCAACGCGAGCGAATCAAGCAGAGTGACCAAGACCGCCATCCTGACGGCCGCGTCCGGGTCGCCGGGTAAGGCGGGGCTCACCTCCAGTGGGTCCCAATCACGATCAACCGCTTCGCCGGGAGCCGGCGTGACCGAAAGACACCGCTCGCAGACCCGCACAATAGTCGTTATATCGTCGACAGGGACGCCCTCGGGTGTCGGCCGAACGACCGTCTCGCCGCGGCACCGATCGCATCGGGACTGGGAGGCCATGTGCTCGAGTGATACGGTCGTGGACGGCTTCAACTTACCCGAGACGGGAAGACCGGAACAATGCTGGGGGGGGTCAGTCCCGTGATATGTCGTCCTCGATGGCTGCGAGCACGCCGGACGCTTCCATCACCGACAACAACAGCGAGGCTTGTGGGCCACGAGTGATCACGCGGTCCGTTTCATCGAAGTCGATGACGTCGTGTCGCCCGAGCTTCGGCACGTGGGCGTGCTCTAGCGAGAGCTCGACCGCATCCAGCGTTGCCGCCGGCACCGTATCGATCGGGCGACCCGTCTCCCAACTCGCGAGTATCAGTGCCGCATCCGCAAGCGGCAAGCGGGTTTCCGCCCGAAGGGCATACAGCAGTCGGCGGCGGTGTTCGTTGGCGAGCAGTTCGAAGATGCGGTCGTACGTCAGCGGCGCTGTGTCCACGTCATCCGCGAAACCCGTCAGGTCGGGAGCGGTCGTCATCAGTTGCGCCGAATTCTGTAAGGACACGCATAACTGTTTCGTTAATCGTGAAGATATGCTCAACGTGCGGACAGTCCCCGCGCATTCTTCTCCACTCGGACGGAGGCCGGTCTGACCGGGGGAGACAACGTGTGCCCGGCGGTCAACGGGGTGGACCGGAGGATTCGTTCGGCCATACGGTTGGAAAACCATCCTCGGTGGCATGAACGGGAAGTCACTTGCCGTCAGGGTTTTCCCCTCTCCCAAGAGCCAAGTTGCAATAAAGCAGCGAACTGGAGATGAGACACCCCATGATGGGGTGGATATCCCAACTGATGCCGATCACCTCACACAGGGTGGACACGACGTCGAATTCCAGACCCTCGTCGACGCCCTCGAAGAATACGCCATCTTTCGTCTCGATCCCGACGGATACGTCGTGCGTTGGAATGTCGTGCCCAACAGATCAAGGGCGATACCGAGAAGGAAATCATGGATGAGCACTTCTCGACGTTCTACACTGCGGGAGATCTCACCGCCTATTGCCAGGACGGAACCTCGCTGCAGCGGCCGAGCACGGGTCTGTAGAGGACGAGGGCTGGCGCGTGCGAAAGGACGGATCGCAATTCTGGGCGACCGTTTCGATCACGGCCATCCCAACCGATGAGGGCGAACTCGAGGGATGCTTGTAAGTCACGCGTGAGATGACCGATCGAAAGCGGGCCCAAGAGGAACACGCCCTCCACCTGTCGGTAAGTCGGTCGGTGGCAGAGGCGACATCCCTCGAAGCCGGGATTCGGGCGGCGCTCAGAGAAGTCTGCGTCTGGACCGAGTGGGTCGTGGGACAGGCATGGACCCCAAGGGAAGATGGAGTTGCCGAACGGATGTCCGGTGCCTACGATAATGACTCGACGGATGCACCCTTCGAAGCCGCGTCCCGGGACTTCGTATTCGCCCCGGGGAGTGATTCCCGGCCGGATGCTCGAATCGGGCGAACCCGTATGGGTCCGTGACGTCACCGGAGTCTCCGAGGCCGCCGATCGACGGACGGATCTCGTGGGTGAATATGGCATTCAGGCGGGGGTCGGTGTTCCCGTGATGACGGGCGGGAGGTGGCGGTGATACTGGAATTCTATCTAGGCGAACAGCGCGACGTCGTTGAGCTTCTCGTCGAACTAGCCAGTTCGATCGCTGCCAACCTCGACGGCCTCGTCGCCCGGAAACTGATCGAGGACGAACTCGATCGCGAACAAGAATTGCTCACCGACATGATGGACGCGGCACCCACGGGATTACCGTCCCTTCAGACGATGGTCGAGCCGAACGAATGAACGACCGAGCGTTCGCCCTCCGCCAGCTGCCATCGGACGCCCCGAGTCTCGACGCTGGAGTTCGAGAGTTCTCTGACGAATCGGGTGAACCAGTTCCTGCTGCAGAGTGGCCATGCGCGCGGGTTTACGAGACCGATCGTGCAGTCTACGATTGGATAGCGCAGGTGGAACGCCCGGATGGCAACCAAAAGTGGCGCTCGATCGACCCGGCGCCCATCCACAGCGATCACGGAACACTCGATCGCGTCGTCATCGTCGAGCAGGACGTCACGGAGATCTATGAGCGTCTCGGAATCTTGTTTCTGAAGGCCTTCGGCGAGGTACTTCGGGAGCGATGCGGGTGGCTGGGGTGGTTCGGGTGGGCGTGTCCGCGGGTGCCGTCGTATCAAAAATAGCGAATAAAAAAGTTAATCGGCAGGCTGTGGTGGTTCGACGTCGGCTTCTTCGGCCTCCCGTTCCGCGGCTGCCTCGGCTTCCTTTTTGTCTTTGATCTTCTTGAGCCGGAAGATCTCCTCGCGCTCCTGTTCTTCGAGCTTGCGTTCGATGTACTCGCGAGACTCCTTGAGCTCGGGAATAACCTTGAACTCCAGGGCGTTCACCCGGCGTTTGGTCGTCTCAATCTCCTCGAGCAGTTTGCGCATCGCCGTCTCGACCTCCGCTGCGAGGATGATCTCCTCGAGGAGCGCCTCGTAGGCCTCGGCGGCCTCGTCGATACGAGCGCTCGTGCCGAGGATGCCGTAGCCGCGCTGGTCGAGCGTCTTCGAGACCATCGTAGACTCGATCTGGGGAACCACCACACCACTGACGTTCTTCGACTGAAGCGTGATCTCGGGGTGTTCCTTGAGCGCCGCTGCGGCGCCCCGAACTGCGACGTCTCCATCGAGTGCCCGCGCCATGTCGATCGCGTGCTGGGCGGTCTCGTATTCGGCCTCGAGATCCTCACGGACAGCGGTTGCCTCCTCGAGAATTTCCTGAAACTCGAGGATCAGGGCATCGCGTTTGTCCTCCAACGTACTGTGGCCTCGCTCTGAGAACTCGATCCGGTCGCGGATCTCCATTAAGTTCTTCCGCGTGGGTTTGACGTCAGTGCTCATGGGAACTCAGTCGTCGGCCGTAATTGGTTCTTCCTCGATGGATGCTTCGGCTGTGTAATACTCGTCGATGAACTCCTCGTCGATCCGGTGGAGCACGTCCGCGGGCAACATCGACAACAGCTGCCACCCGATGGTCAGCGTCTCGCCAATATCGCGGTTGGTATCGTATCCTTGCTGGACGAACTCGTTTTCGAATCGGCTTGCAAAGTCCAAGTACAGGTTTTGGAGCTCGCTCAAGGCCTCGCGGCCAACGATCTGCTCGAGATCACGAAGGTCGTTCCCCTCGGCATACGCGGCGTACAGCTGATCGGAAACGTCAGCGTGGTCGGCACGGGTCAAGCCCTCGCCAATCCCGTCGTCCATCAACCGCGAAAGACTCGGCAACACGTCGATCGGGGGCTCGATGCCTTTGCTGTGCAACGAACGGTCGACGATGATCTGGCCCTCGGTAATATACCCGGTCAGGTCCGGGATCGGGTGGGTAATATCGTCGCTGGGCATCGTCAGGATCGGAATCTGAGTAACTGACCCCTCATGACCTTGAATCCGGCCAGCCCGCTCGTACAGTGTTGCCAGGTCGGTGTACATGTAGCCGGGATACCCACGTCGCCCCGGGACCTCCTCACGGGCCGCCCCGATTTCACGGAGCGCCTCACAGTAATTCGTCATGTCCGTCAGGATCACCAGCACGTGGTAGTCCTGCTCGAACGCGAGATACTCGGCGGTCGTCAGCGCCAGCCGTGGCGTGACGGTCCGTTCGACCGCCGGGTCGTCCGCGAGGTTCATGAACACGACCGACCGTTCGAGCGCGCCGGTGCGCTCGAAGTCGGCCATGAACTCGTTTGCCTCCTCCTGGGTGATCCCCATCGCGGCGAAGATCACCGCGAACTCGGTCTCCGCATCGCCCTCCTCTTCGGGCACCGTCGCCTGGCGGGCAATTTGGAGGGCGAGTTGATTGTGAGGCAGACCTGATCCGGAGAAGATCGGGAGCTTCTGGCCGCGAACGAGGGTGTTCATGCCGTCGATCGCCGAAACACCAGTCTGGATGAACTCCTCTGGGTACTCCCGCGAGAACGGATTGATCGCCTCGCCGACGATGTCGTGTCGTTCGTCCGGGACGATGTCGGGTCCGCCGTCGATCGGCAGGCCGGACCCGTCCAGCACGCGCCCGAGGAGGTCCTCAGTCACGGGCATCTTCATGGTCTCGCCGATGAACCGAACCGAACTCGCCCGGTCGATTCCCGTCGTACCCTCGAACACCTGAATGGCGACGAGGTTCTCGGCGGTTTCGAGGATTTGTCCCCGACGGATGTCGCCGTTAGGCGTCTCGATTTCGACGATTTCGTCGTAGCCGATCGGTTCGTCGACCTCGGCAAAGACCAGCGGTCCGCTGATCTCGGTGATGGTCTGGTATTCCTTCATGGTCAGTAGAGCCCCCGAAGCTGCTCGGTGATGGTCGCCTCCAGCTCGTCGACGAACTCGTCGTACTCCTCCTGGGTCCCGATGCGGTTGAGCTGTGGGGCCGCATCGATGGCGTAGATCTCTTCGACCGGTACGCCGGCCTCGAGCGCGGCGAAGGCTTCGTCCGCGAACGTCTTGATCGCTTCCCAGATCCGGTATGACTTTTCGGGCGCACAGTATTGGTCGACGTCGTGGAACGCGTTTTGCTGAAGGAATCCCTCGCGGAGATATCGGGCAACTTCCAACGTCAGCTGTTGGTCCTCTGGCAGCGCGTCCCGGCCGACCAACTGTTCGATTTCCTGGAGGTCGGCTTCCTCGTCTAGGGTATCGATCGCCCACTGGCGCAGTTCGGCCCAGTCTTCGGCGACCTCATCGGCGAACCACGGATCGAGCTGCGTCCGGTACAGCGAGTAGGATTCATTCCAGTTGATCGCCGGAAAGTGACGCCGTTCGGCAAGGTCAGCATCGAGCGCCCAGAACGTCTTGACAATGCGCAGCGTGTTCTGGGTGACTGGCTCCGAGAAGTCCCCGCCGGGCGGGGAGACCGCACCGATAACCGACACTGATCCCTCCGCATCGTTCAGCAGCGTAAACCGCCCGGCTCGCTCGTAAAACTCGGAAAGTCGGGCGGCGAGATACGCCGGATAGCCCTCCTCGCCTGGCATCTCCTCGAGCCGCGAGGAGATCTCCCGCATCGCCTCGGCCCATCGGGACGTCGAATCCGCCATCAGCGCGACGTCATAGCCCATGTCGCGGTAGTACTCGGCGATCGTAATGCCGGTGTACACACACGACTCCCGGGCGGCCACGGGCATGTTCGAGGTGTTTGCGATCAGACAGGTCCGGGACATCAGTGGCTTCCCGGTCACCGGATCCTCGAGCTCGGGGAAGTCTTCGATCACTTCCGTCATCTCGTTGCCACGCTCCCCACAACCGACGTAGACGACGATGTCCGCGTCGGCCCATTTGGCGAGGCTGTGCTGTGTTACCGTTTTTCCCGAGCCGAACGGGCCCGGAATCGCGGCCGTCCCGCCCTTTGCGATCGGGAACAG
>SKNY01000033.1 GCA_007123105.1 Salinarchaeum sp.
AACACGCACTCATCGTTACCGATCCCCAGATACGAGCAGCAGGGGCAGTGACGCCAGTCGCCGAGGCCCTCGAGACGGCTGACGTGGAGGTCGAGTGGTACGACGGCGTCTCCCCGGAGCCATCGCTGTCGATGCCGACGGAGGCGGCCGATCTACTCCGATCGGGCGGGCACGATGTCGTCGTCGGCTGTGGGGGTGGCAGTGCGATGGACACGGCGAAGGTCGCCGCCGCGCTCGCCGAACACGATGTCTCGATCCGGGACGTACTCGGGATGGACAATGTCCCCGGTCCGGGTCGACCGGTCGTGTGCTGTCCCACAACGGCGGGCACCGGTAGCGAGGTCACCCACATCGGCGTGTTCGCGGACAAGGACGACGACGGTGCCAAACGGGTCGTCTACGACGAGGCGCTGTTTGCCGATCTCGCGGTCCTCGATCCCGCGCTCACGGAGTCCCTCCCGCCGAGAGTGGCGGCCGCCACGGGACTGGACGCGTTGACCCATGCGATCGAAGCGTACGTGAGCACCCGCCGTACCCCGTATGCAGACATGCTGGCCGAGCACGCGATCGAGCTCATCGGCGCGAATCTCCGGCAAGCCGTCCACCAGGGCCCAAACGCTGACGACGCCAGGCTGTCGATGCTGGTTGCAGCGATGGTAGCAGGCCAGGCGTTCGTCAACGCCGGATTGGGGGCCGTCCACGCATTGACGTACCCGATCGGTATCGAGTTTAAACTGGGCCATGGCGAGGCGAATGCCATGCTGCTCCCGCACGTCATGGCGTTCAACCGCCACGCCATTCCCGAACGGTTCGCCCGGATCGCCGCGTTGCTGGATGCGGACCCGGGTGGCCGCCTCGACGAACGCGCGGCGGCAGCAGTCACGGCGGTCACGGAGCTGTCGGTCGCCGTCGAGATTCCGCCGACGATCGGTGGCCTCGGTGAGATCGACGAGGATACGATCGAGCGGTTCGTCGACGTTGCCTTCGAGTACTCGCCACACAACGTCGAGCGGAACCCGCGGCAGATGGACCGCGAGGACGCAGCGGCGATCTTTCGACGGGCCCGTGACGGCCTCCCGTGACACCCACAGCACGTCTCGCCCCCACGGTTATAACGGATGCCGACGTACTGTCAGAACGGTATGACTGACGCATACGTCCACGTCATGGTCGAACCCGGAGCCGTCCAGCAGGCCGCCACGGCCATCGCCGAAAGCGACGCGGTCGCCGAAGTCCACATGGTCACCGGGGAGGCTGACCTCGTCGTCCAGCTCGATCTGGACTCGAAGGACGACATCGCCACGGTCGTCACCGAGGAGATCCACTCGGTGACGGGTGTTTTCGACACGGAGACGAGCGTCGCGTTTCCCGTTCAATAAGCGGAAGTCACGAGGGTTATCCGTTCGGACCGAACACTCGACACCATGATCGAATTCTATCGGCTTCCCGGCTGTCCGTACTGCCAGCGCGTCGAGCGGGTGCTCGACGAGCTCGAACTCGAATACGACCCGATCGACGTGCCGGGACCACGGACCGCCCGGGACGAGGTCGAACGCATCAGCGGGCAACGCGGTGTGCCCGTCATCAACGATCCCGACAACGACGTGCACGGGATGCCAGAAAGCGCGGATATCGTCGAGTATCTCCGCGCCACTTACGGCGAGTGATTGTTGTTCCCCGTGGCCGCGGCGAGTAACCGTTCCCCCCGTTCGCTCGCGACGGTCAGCTCGGGCACCGGCGTCGGTTGGCGATCGGCATCGATCGCGACGAAGACGAAAAACGACTGGGTCGTCTGCTCTCGCTCACCCGTTAGCGGATCCTCACCGAACGCCCGCACCCGGACGCGGATGCTCGTCCGACCAGCGGCGTAGACGTACCCCTCGAGATACGCAATGTCGCCGATCTCCAGCGGTCGTTCGAAATCGACCGAGTTGATGTGGGCCGTCACACACGGTGATCCAGCGAATCGCATGGCACTCATTGCCCCAACCTCGTCCATCCATCGCAGGACGTACCCCCCTTGGGCCGTCCCGAGGTTGTTGGCGTGGTGGGGTTGGATGCGATTGCGGTCCTCGATGTAGGTGTCGAGCAGGTCGACCATGGTCGGATGTCACACCCGGATGATAAAAGTCCGGACTGTCCCAACAACGGTTTTGGGCCCAGCACCCGAACGCTCCCCATGAGCGAGGCAGCCGGTGATGCGACGTTCAGACGAGTTGCCGACGCTGATCCAAGCGATGCGATCATCATCGAAGGATTGCCAGGGCAGGGTCTCGTGGCCTCGATTGCCGTCGACCACATTACCAAACAGCTCGAGCTCGAACACTTCGGGAGCATCAGCGCCGATGCGTTTCCGCCAGTGGTCACGTTCGACAACGGGATCGTCCACGATCTCGTGCGGGTGTACGCCAGTGAATCCCCCGCTGTGATGACCCTCCAGAGCGACCTCGCGCTCCCACCCCAGTCGTTCGAGGCCCTCTCGCACTGCGTCCAGCAGGATTTGTACGATCACGTGCGCAAAGCGATCTTCATCGCGGGTGCACCGGCTGAATCAGAAGAACAGATCGGTGAGGTACGGGCGGTAGCAACGAACGAACGGATCAAGGCTGAACTCGAGGCGGCCGACGTCCCGATCGCCGAACATCACGGCATCGTCGGCGGTAATACCGGAGCGCTGATGCGAAGCTGTTATCGGGCCGACGCCGACGCGGCGATGTTGATCGTCCGGGCTCATCCACGGCTACCAGATCCGACGGCGGCGATTGCGGTCATCGAACAGGCGCTTGAACCGCTCGTCGACTTCGAGATCGATACGACCGAGCTCGAGGAACACGCCGAAGAGATTCAAAGCCAGATGCGACAGATCGCCCAACAGTACGAACAAGTGTCCGACCAAGGCGGGCGAGACCGGCGGGCGCTCGGCATGTATCAATAATCCATCGACAATCGACGACAGTTGCCTTCGACAACTTAACGGATCTCGCCGGGAGTGGTCTGGTATGAACGGCGACCAACCCCGGGAGCTGCTCGCCGAGAAGATTGCCGGCGAGATCGTCCTCAGCGACGATCCCGGTGCGACCCTCCGGAAGTGGCGGACGGATTTCGACGCCTCTCAGACCGACCTCGCAGACCAGCTCGAAGTCTCCTCCTCGGTCATCAGCGATTATGAGAGCGGACGGCGGGAAAGCCCCGGCATCGGCGTGATCCGACGGATGGTCGAGGCACTCCTCTCGCTCGACGAGCAACGTGGTGGCGATCGGATCCGCCAGTTCGCCCGGGTGGTATCGGCAGGATTCGAGGAGACGGTCGTACTCGATCTTCGTGAATATACGACGTCGGTTCCCCTCGACGAACTCTATACGGCGATCGGGGCGACGGAAGTCCAACCGGGAACCGCCGATGCGATCAACGGGCACACCGTCATCGACAGCATCAAGGCGATCACCCGGCTTTCGAGTAACGATTTCTACCGACTGTACGGACAGAGTACCGAGCGGGCACTAGTTTTTACCGAGGTCACGCGGGGTGAGTCACCGCTCGTCGCCATGCGGGTAGCGAGCCCCAAACCGAACGCGG
>SKNY01000006.1 GCA_007123105.1 Salinarchaeum sp.
CCCGACGCGTTGAGCGTATGGAGGTACTCGGCTGCCTCGTGGTGTTCGGGACGGTAGCGGATGCCGGCCCGGCGGGCCTGAAATTCCTCGTAGTTCGATGCCGAGGACACTTCGAGCCAGCGGCCGCCCTCCTCGGGGCCCTCGGGCATGTCGTCGGCGGGTGCCCAGACCTCGAGATCGTATTTTTTGGCCTGGGCGAACCCCATGTCACCGGTGCACATCTCGAGGACACGATACGGTAGTCCGAGTCGCTCGAGCACCGCAGCCGCCTCTTCGACGAGGGCCTCGAGGCGGTCGTAACTGTCCTCGGGTTCGACAAAATTGACGAGTTCGATCTTATGAAACTGGTGGACCCGGACGATGCCCCGGGTCTCGGTTCCGTGTTCGCCGGCCTCGCGTCGGAAGTTCGGCGAGAACGCCTGGTATTTCAAGGGAAGCTCCTCCCGGAACAGAATCTCGTCGGCGAACAGGTTGGTCACCGGCACTTCCGCGGTCGGTATCAACCATTTATCCTCGTCGGCGACTCGATAGGCGTCCTCGGCGAACTTCGGGAGCTGGCCGGTTCCGGTCATCGCGGCAGAATCCACCATGATCGGCGGCAGGATGTCGGTGTAATCCTGCTCGCGGTGGACGTCGAGCATGAACTGGACGAGCGCGTGCTCGAGCCGGGCGCCGTCACCCTTGAGGAAGTAAAACCCGCTTCCCGTCGTTTTGGCGGCCCGCCGCTCGTCGATAATGTCGAGTTCCTCGCCGAGCTCGTAGTGAGGGACGAGGGGCTCGGGAAGCGATCGGAGCTCATCAAAGCCCCACCGGCGAATTTCCACGTTGTCCGATTCGTCCTCGCCGACGGGCACATCGTCGGCCGGAATCATCGGCAGACCGAGCATGCGTTCGTCGAGTTCGGCCTCGAGTTCGTCGGCACGTGCTTCGATGTCCTCGAGGTCGGCTTTGAGTTCGGCGGACTTCTCGATCATCGATTCGGCTGCATCGTGCTCGCGTCGCTGTTTGAGTTCGCCGATGAGACTGCTCGTCTCGTTGCGCTGGCGGCGTAGATCATCGCCCCGGGCTTTGAGCTCGCGCCACTCCTCGTCGATCTCTCTGATCCGATCAAGGTCGACGTCATCGACCCCTTTGACGTCGATCGCCCACGCGAGCGTCTCGGCGTCCTCCCGAATCAACCGCCTATCGAGCATCGGTGAGCTGGGGTTCACGGTCGGCGGGGAAAATCATACCGGGTCGTACGCTGCTTGGTTCATGCCGGCGAGTTCGAATCGCACGCCGCCGATATCGCTGGTCATGAGGCGCACGTGCCAACCATGGGTCGTCGCACTATTGCTCGCGTTCACGTGGCCACGGGCCAGCGTGGTTGGCGACGGGGGACACCCAACGATTGAGGACACGATTACGACCGGACACCCAACCGCACGGACCATCCTCGGCCACGGAACTCCCGAAGTCGGGCAGTGTCCCGGTCGGAGCTGATTCCAGCGCCGCCGAGGTCGATTGGGTTTCCAGAAGGAGTTCGGACAACTGGACGTGAAGGTACTCGTCGGCGAGCACTGGTCCCGTGACCCGGACGTTGTGAGGTGCCACCTGGGGAGCCACCAATGTCCTGGACCGATTTGCGGTTACTACTACCGTCGACTGGCTGGACTGGATCGCCGCGTTGCCGTATCTGACGCCCGCGTGCACGGATAGTGCTATCCGTCCTTGCCAGCGCACTCGATCGTGCCGTTGGTTCACCGGACGGTGCGCTTCCGAATCGTTATTGCCATCGTCTCGGTGGAGTCTCCCATGCCATACGGGGAGCCGGAACGGGTGGTCACCGATCTAACCGTCGTCGGTGGGGGCGTGGCGGGGACGTGTGCGGCCGTCGCCGCCGCCAGACAGGGCGTGGACGTCGCCCTGGTGAACGATCGCCCCGTCTTAGGCGGGAATTCAAGTAGTGAGATCAGGGTGAGCATGTGCGGGGCGACCAAGACCGGGCACCGGAGCAATCGCAACCGGTTTGCCCGGGAGGGCGGGATCGTCGAGGAGCTCGCGCTGCAGACCAAGTACCACAATCAGGCGGGCAATCCCCACCTGTGGGATGCGACGCTCAAGGACCTGGTCGACGCCGAATCGACCCTCGAGCTCTTCTTGAACACGCTCGTAGTCGACGTCGAGGCCGAGAACGGGACGATCACCGCTGCCACCGGACACCAGGACGGCTCCGAACGGAGTTTTCGGTTCGACAGTCCGGTCTACCTCGACGCGACGGGGAACGGGACGCTGGCGGTGGCCGCCGGCGCCGAATCGACAGTCGGATCTGAATCACAGGCAGCCTACGGGGAGTCGATGGCGCCCACCGAGGGGAACGACGCCACGCTCGGCAGCACCATCATGTTCACCGGCCGTGATACCGGCGAGCCGGTCGCGTACGATCCACCCGCGTTCGCTCACGACTTCAAGGAAGATACCCCGCCGCTGATCCGGAGCCATCTCAACGGATTCACGGCAGGGCATCGGTACGCGTGGTGGCTCGAGTACGGCGGTACCCCCGAGATCGACCCGCTGGCCGACAACGAACACGTGCGCGACGAGCTCTGGGCGATCGTGTACGGGCTCTGGGATTACATCAAAAACAGCGGCACCTTCGAGGACATCGAGACGGTCGATCTCGACTGGGTTGGATCGATCCCCGGGAAACGCGAATCCCGCCGAATCGTCGGCGAGTACGTTACCACCGAGCAGGATCTAATCGGTTCGCCGCGGCTGGCTGACCGAGTCGGTCACGGCGGCTGGCATATCGATCTCCATCCCCCCGCCGGCATCTACGACGAAGAAGGCGTCGACACCGAAGGGACCACGGAAGCCGATCGTGTCCACTGGTTCTTCGACGGACCATACTCCTACCCGTACCGCAGCCTCTACACCCCGGCAGTGTCGAATCTCTTGCTCGCCGGCCGGCACATGAGTGCGAGCCGGCTGGCATTCGCGTCGATGCGCGTACAGATGACCCTCGGCACCGTCGGCCAGGCGGCCGGAACCGCCGCTGCACTCTGTGCGATCAACGACGTGACGCCCCACGAGCTCTACCAGACCCGACTCGGAGAGCTCCAGCAGACCCTGCTCCGGGAAGACCAGTGGATCATCGATCTCGAGGCCACGGATCCAGCGGATCTAGCCCGCACGGCAACCGTTTCGGCCTCGTCGACCGCAGCGGCCGAGCTGACGAGGTCTGACCGGACGGAGCCGCTCGACGGACGCACTGGCGTCCACCTTCCACTCGTCCCCGGGACCGAGTCCGCCGCCTTCCGCGTAACGGCGAGCACCGCGACGAGCCTCGAGGTTGCGGTGTGGCACGAGGCTCGACCGGAGACCTACGTCCCCGAGGAGCTCGTCCGGACCGAGACGATCGAACTCGACGGTGGGGCGACGTGGGCCAGCGTGTCAATGCCCGATCCCGGCCCGGGCGACGGCGCGTTCGTCGTGTTCGAACCCAACGACGACGTCTCGTTCCACGTCACCGATA
>SKNY01000015.1 GCA_007123105.1 Salinarchaeum sp.
CCACAGCCGTGACAGAGTTCGACCATGCCCTGGAATCCGTTGTCGTTCTCCCAGTTGAGCGCCGGATCGAACGGCGATTCGAAGTCGTAGTCCGGATCGAAACGCAGGTGTTCGGTGAGTTTAACGTCGCCACACACCTGTCCGGGATTGAGCAAGCCCGACGGATCCACCGCGGCCTTGAGGTCACGGAATAGCTCCATCACCTCGTCGCCGTACTGTTTCCGGTTCCATTGTGTTCGAGCGCGACCGTCACCGTGTTCGCCGGCGATCGACCCGCCGTACTCGACGACGACATCAGTGACGGCATCAGCGATCGACTCCATGGCCGCCAGTCCCTCCGGATCCTTCGTGTTGATCAGCGGCCGGATGTGCAAACAGCCGGGTCCGGCGTGTGCATAGAAGCTCGCAAAGGTGTCGTGTGCCTCGAGAATTGCCTGGACGTCGGCGACGTAATCCGCCAGGTTGTCGGCGGGGACGGCCGTATCCTCGATGAACGCGATATGTTTTTCATCGGTCGTTCGCCCCAGTAAGATCGGGAGCCCGCTCTTGCGCAACTTCCAGAACTGGTCCCGTTCTGCGGCGTCGTACGCCTCTCGGGCGGCGGTGGCCCGGACTGGCGCTGGATCTGCCGGCAGGCGATCTGGCTCGCCACGCGGGGTGATCTCCGCCGTCGTCCGGTCGGCTACGATCGTTGCGATCCGTCGTTTGGCCTCGTCGCGATCGGCTGCGTAACATTCGACGAGTAGGACGGCCTCGGCTTCGGACGGAATCGATCGGGCGAGTGCGCCGAACTCCTCGGTGTCACGGGCCAACGAAAGCAGGACGTCATCGATGACCTCCACGGCGGACGGGTCGTGTTCGAGTATTGCTGGGACGTCCGCCATCGCGTCGATCAGTGTCGGATAGACGAAGAGTCCCACGCCGGCGGTTTCGGGCACAGGTTCGAGCGCGATCGTTGCTTCCGTGATGACTCCAAGTGTTCCCTCGCTGCCGGCGAGCAGCCGTGCAACGTTGACCGTCCCGCCTGCGGCCTCCGCGACGATCCGGTCGAGGTTATAGCCGGATACATTGCGATGGAGGTCCGGATACGCCGTCGTGACGAGTTCCCGGTGGTCTGATACCAGTTCGTCGATAAAGGCGTAGTAGCGGGCCTCGAGATCTCCATCCGGATCCGCTCGCGCTGTAATCTCCTCGAGGGTGCACTCGCCAAAGGTCGCGGTTGACCCGTCTGCGAGCACGACGTCACACGATTCGATGTACGCATCCGTCTTCTCGTACTCGAGCGAGTGAGCGCCTGTGCTGTTGTTCCCGATCGCTCCTCCGACGGTACTCTTATCACCCCAGGCCGGGTCCGGGGCGAATTTTAAGCCGTCATCGGCGAGGGTCGCATTGAGATCGGCGAGGACGATTCCGGGTTCGACGGTACAGGTCCGCCGCGCCGCATCGACGTCCACGAGGCGGTTCATATAGCGAGAAAAATCGAAGACGACGGCCTCGTTGACGGCTTGCCCGGCGAGGCTCGTCCCGCCACCGCGGGGCAATACCGGGATGTCGCGTTCCCAGCAGTGGGCGAGCACCCGTTCGACATCCCGGCCGTGGGCGGGAAAGACCACACACAGTGGGGTGACCTCGAAGATGCTGGCGTCGGTCGCGTACAGCTGGCGCGAGTAGTCATCGAATCGGACGTCGCCATCCACCAGCGACGCAAGTGGGGCAAGCATCGACGGGACGTCCTCGCTGTCCCCCTGATAGTCGAACGTGGACCGACGATCGCGTGCGGACGGGTCGACCTCCGTAGCCATTACCGCAATGCTGGCACCGGCAACGCGAAAAGTGCGTTGGCTTCAATCGTCCTGCTGGGCGTCGACGACGGCGACGCTCGCCAGGTTGACGATGTCCTTGACCTCGTCGCCCCGTTGGAGGACGTGCACCGGCCGGTTCATCCCGACGAGCATCGGACCGATGGCCTCGGCACCGCCGAGTCGTTGCAATAATTTATAGCCGATGTTACCCGCGTCCAGGTTTGGGAACACGAGGACGTTTGCGGGCTCATCGAGATCGGCGAACTCGTAGGTGTCCGTGAGGATCTCCTCGACGACCGCGGTGTCGGCCTGCATCTCGCCGTCGACCGGGAAATCGACTGACTCGTCGGCCTGGAGCAACGAGACGGCTTCCCGGGGTGGCGCCGTGTCCTCGTTGACCACGCTCCCGAAGTTCGAGTAGGAAAGCATCGCCGCCCGGGGCTCGACGTTGAACCGCCGCGCGAGTGCAGCCGTGTGTTTGGTGATCTCGGCGAGCAACTCGGCGTCCGGATCGGTGTTGACGGTGGCGTCGGCACAGAATACGACTCGATTTTTGAACGTCAACAGGTACACCCCTGCTGCAGTCGTGGCGTCTTCGGCCGTGCCAATTACCTGGAGTGGTGGACGCAGCGCCGACGGATAGTGGTGGGTAAGGCCCGTCAACAGCGCGTCGGCGTCTCCGCTGTCGACCATGATCGCGCCGAGGTAGTTCGTGTTCGAGGCGATCATGTCTGCGGCCTCGCTGCGCGTGACTCCTTTCCGCCGGCGTTTCTCGTACAAGCGAGTGGCATACGAATCGAGGTCGACCTCCGCAGGGTCGAGTACCTCGGGGGTGAATTCCATCGCCAGCCGGTCGATGGTGTCGGTGATTGTCCCGCGGTCGCCGATGAGGACGGGTTCGGCGATGTGCTCCTCGGCGAGTTGGTGGGCAGCGCGAATGATCTTCTCGTTGTCCCCCTCTGCCAGCGCGATCCGTTTCGGGTCGTTTTTCGCCTTGTTCATGATCACCCGCATCATCTCGCGGGACTTGCCGAGCCGGGCCTCGAGCTGTTCGGGATACGCGTCGAGGTCGATTTCTATCCGGGCGGCCCCGGAGTCCATGGCGGCCTTTGCCACCGCCGGCGCGACCGTGAACAGCACGCGCGTGTCCATCGGCTTCGGGATGATGTAGTCGGGGCCAAACTGCAGGGGTTCGTCGTCGTATGCTTTTCTGACGGCATCGGGTACGTCGCGTTTGGCGAGTGCGGCGAGCGCCTCCGCCGTCGCCACTTTCATCTCCTCGTTGATCTCGCTGGCGCGCACATCGAGTGCTCCCCGGAAGATGAACGGGAAGCCGAGGACGTTGTTTACCTGATTCGGATAATCAGAGCGTCCGGTCGCCATGATGACCATGTCGTCGCGGGCCGCCTTGGCGTCCTCGTAGGTGATCTCCGGATCCGGATTGGCCATCGCGAAAATGATCGGTCGTTCGTTCATCGAACGAACCATTTCCTGGCTCACGATCCCGCCGATCGATAGTCCGACGAATACGTCTGCCCCGTCCATAGCGTCGCCGAGGTCGCCTTCGGCTATGTCGCGGGCGAACTCCTCTTTGAACTCGTTGAGTTCGCCCCTGCCGGCGCGGCGTTTCGTCACGATACCCGTCGAATCGACGAGCGTGATGTTGTCGGC
>SKNY01000110.1 GCA_007123105.1 Salinarchaeum sp.
GCCTGGGGGTTGGGCGAGGCCGTCGTCTCCGGGACGGTCTCCCCGGACAATTACACGATCGATCCGGCAAGCGGGCAGGTGGTTGGCCGGACGATCGCGACGAAACAATCGAAACTCATCAGGGATCCGGAGACGGGGGAAAACCGCACCGTCGAGGTTTCACCGTCGAAACGAGATAGCCAGGTGCTTAAAACGGCGGAGATGGACCGGCTGCTCGAACTTGGTCTCAAATCAGCCGACCATTACGGCTGTCCACAGGATATCGAATGGGCGATTGCGGAGGGAACGGTATACGTCCTCCAATCGCGTCCGATCACGACCATCGAGGGTGATGGAGACGAGGAGCAACCGGCCGAGTGGGAGCCGTCGACCGCAACAAACCAGGTTATTCCGGCAAGTGACGAAGACGAAGCGGGAGTGCTCGTCTCCGGGTTGGGTGCCAGCCCCGGAACGAATACCGGTCCCGCCCGCATCGTAACCAAGCTCGACCACCTCGATCAGGTTACCGACGGCGATATCCTTGTTACTGAGATGACGACCCCGGACATGGTGCCGGCCATGCAACGGGCCGTCGGGCTCGTGACCGACGAAGGCGGCATGACCTCACACGCCGCCATTGTCGCCCGGGAGCTCGGCATTCCAGCAGTTGTCGGGACCGGGTCGGGCACCGACGACCTCGAGGACGGCGAGCGGATCACGATCGATGGGGAGAAAGGAATCGTTGAGGAGGCAGACGAGCCGGCAGCCGACCGGCAACCAGCCGCAGAATCCTGGGAAAATACTGCGGTCGGGCGGGCAGGGGAACCTCCCGACGGATCGGTTGGGCGGGTCAAGCCAATGACCGCGACGGAGGTCAAAGTGAACGTTTCCATCCCATCGGCTGCAGAGCGAGCGGCTGCCACCGGAGCGGACGGGGTCGGGCTGCTCCGTATCGAACACATGATCCTCTCGTTGGGGAAAACTCCCGAACGGTACATCGCGGTCGCCGGTGAGCGCGCGTACCAGGATCAATTACTCTCGGGGATTCGTACGGTGGCAGATGCGTTCTACCCCCGACCAGTACGGGTGCGAACCCTCGACGCCCCGACCGACGAGTTCCGTGACATGGCGGGCGGCGAAGACGAACCGGATGAACACAACCCGATGCTCGGGTTCCGCGGGCTACGACGGTCGCTGGCGAAGCCGTCGGTGTTCACACAGGAATTGGCCACCGTTCGTCGTCTCTACGAGCTGGGGTACGACAATATCGAGGTGATGTTTCCGCTTGTAACCGATGCGTCCGATGTCGAGCGGGCCCGTTCAGTAATGGTCGATGCGGGGATCGACCCGGAGGTTCGCGACTGGGGTGTGATGATCGAAACACCTGCCAGCGCGCTGTTGATCAACGAGATCGCCGACAGGGGAATCGATTTCGTCTCCTTTGGGACCAACGATCTTACCCAGTATACACTCGCCGTCGATCGAAATAACGCCGCAGTGGCCGACCGGTTCGACGAGCTCCATCCGGCGGTCCTGAAACTCCTGACCGACACCATCAAGACGTGCCGTGAGCGAGGGATCGACACTAGCATCTGCGGCGAAGCGGCCTCGAATCCCCGAATGGTCGACTACCTCATTCAGGCGGGAATTAGCTCATTGTCGCCCAATATCGATGCGGTACAGGACGTTCAGGATCGAGCCATGCGAGTGGAACAGCGGCTGTTGCTCGAATCTGTTCGGTGAACGCGTCTGGGTAGGACCATCCGAGTTGTCCGGCTTCCGCCGACAACGCTCGCCCGGTCATTCGGTGAGATGAATCGATCACATGGGTCGGTCACCGACGCGGAAACGGCACTCTCGGTCGTTGCAGTAGGAGTGCCCGGAAATCGCGGTCGGTTCGTCTAGATCATGGTTGATGGTGTCCGGTCTCTGGTTCGTCTACATCATCTGGATCGTCATCCGCACAGCCGGCAATCTCGATGGAGTGCAGCGACGAGCTCTCGACGAGACAACCCGCGTTCCGTTTACAAGCCCAATGTCACGGAATGTCGTGTATGAAGCACGTTGGTAGCTCTTGAAATGGCTGATAACAGCCATTACATCGCACACGCTTCGTTCCCAGCACGACCGCGAGTGACAGCCACCTCGTTATCGAGCTCTAGATTTCCACGCCAATCAACGGGCACCATCTAGTCCTGTGTGATCGCGCAAGTGGGCCCGACCCGCCTTTGTTGCGATCGACCGCTTGTCGGCCTCAGATCGCATCCAGGAGCGGCGCCACTTCCGCTTTCGTGTACCGTTGACACCGGTAAATCGATCCGCGATCGTGGGCGCTGCCGTACGGATTGACGAACGACCAGACGACGTCCCCGTCCGGAGTAACCTCGAACAAGTGGGCCTTCGAGCCCTCGCAGATCAGGGTGTTGCCGTTCGGCATCCGGCGCGCGCCGGAGATGTACGGGCTGAAAAAGGCCTCCTTTGGCGAACCGGTATACTCCCACACGATCTCCTCGGTGAGTGGATTGAGTTCGATTACGCGGGACCAGCCCCGCTCTGTGCCGTTGTCGAAGATCAGTAGGTTCCCGTTCTCGAGTACGTGCGGGAGATGTTGACCGTCGAGGTCCCCGGGTCCCCATGCCCAGACGATCTCGCCGCTCGGATAGTCGATGACCCCGATCACGTTGACGCTCCGGTAGGAGAACACGAGATTCCCCGGCCGGAATACCGGTCGATCGGTGGATTCACCCTCGCGCTCGAACGTCTCGTTCTCCGGAATCCGCTGGAGCGTGTTGTTGTGGGCCCAGTCGAACGGATACTCCTGTTCGATCCGCTCCCGGACGGCATTCCACGTATCCTCGCCCAACTGGGCCTCCAGCTCCGCTAGGTGCTGCTCGCCGTGCCATTCCCAGTGGAGGTTCTTCTCGTGGTCGATCTCGATGACGTACGGGTGGCGGGTGAGTTCCGGCCCCACCGCTGGGGCCACGTGATCGGTGATCGTGTGCAAAAACAAATGGCCGTTCGGCGCGATGAAGAAGTCGTGGTCGATTCGGCACTGATATTCCCAGACCACGTTGCCCGCCGGATCCAGTTCGCGGAGTCCAGCCTCTTCGATCTTGGACCGATCACGGGTCGGATACACCAGGTTTCCATTCGATAGTAACTGAGCGTGTGATTGGAGGGCGGTCTCCACGCTCCACTGGTGGACCGGCCGGCCGTCGATGTCGATCAGGTAGATCGTTCCCGTTTGTCCCGTCGGCGGCGGATCACACGATTCAGCGAACAATGTGTAGCCACCGAACGCACGTTCGGCATCGTACCAGGCAAGCGGTGGTGTGGCCATGGGCCGGTATCTCGGCGGTCGAATATGAAGGTGGGCACGATTTGTGCACTGATTGGTGCGCGACTGAACTTGATACGCGGCCACACGGATGATCGAGTTCGGTGCCACCGAACAGCTGGGGTTGCTGGGTAACCGTCACGTTCCCGATGGTAAACGGCATCCGCAGGGGCGTCCGCGATGATTCGATCCACGGTCCCGATCGAGCGTGATACGGACGCGCTCGAGACCGCACGCTCGAAACCGGTATCTGCTGGACCCCGAGGCGCCGGCGTCGAGCGTCGCAAAGAGCTCGTGATCGGATCGCAATGCCCGGAAGGTATCGTACGCACGAATCCGAGCGGAGGACGTCCACCGCGGCGACAGCGTCTTCTGCATGTTCGATCGACTGTAGCTCGCGCGGTTCATCGATCACGTGTATCGATACTTGCGGTCACAAGCGGACGACTCGTTGGATGCTCCTTCGGTGACGACTCACGACGTACGGTGTCAGGGGATCGAGGATCACTCGCCGAGGCCAGACAGTTCCCAGTGGGCGAGGATCCGTTCGGTGGTCTGGAACTCCGCTGGCACCGTGATGGGTAGCTGGACCGTCACCGTATGGTCGGCCATCGACGTGGTCGGGAGAGCGTACGTGGCCTCGAGCTCGCCGCTGTGGTCGAGACGTACCCCGTCGACCTCGCCCGAAGCGAACCGGTCGGTAAAGACGACGTCATCGGTTACGGTGATCATTTCGTGGTCGTCGTACCCCGGGTGGGAGAGCGGTTGGACGTCCCCCGGCGCGATGGCGACGAGTGCTCCAAATGGGGAATCGTTCGGGTACTCGATGGTGATCTTCCGCCGACTGATGTTCGTGAGCCGGAGGTTCAGTCCGTTTTCGTCCCGTACGGCCGCGAGCTCGACTGGTGGGTCCCACTCCTCGGGGAGCGAAGAAAAGTAATCGCGCACGAGCACCGACGGGCGGAACCGGATTCCGCCGTACGAGACGGTGGCACGGTGGAGATCGTCGGCAAGTAGTGCCGGGGAGTCCCACGTCGAATACGACGGGCCGACGATTGCAGTGGCCAGTTCACGGACGACCGCGGCCGACTGCTCGAGGAGGTCGACCGCAGGCGAGTCCTCGTCGGCCATTCCGCGATCCGCCAATATCCGATACGTCGGAGGTCGGCCATCGTACTGGGTCACGTCGGTGACGGTGACTGGTTTGCCGGCCGGGTTGCCGTCCATCGCGAACCGCCCCGTACAGCCCGCACCGAAAACGGTTGCCCCAGCGAGCCCGACGAGTTGCCGGCGATGCATGTGCCCACGTCGCCGTCGATCCGAGGTAACCGTTCTGGAGTGTACTACCGGCGTTTGACCCTCTAGCTGTGCCCGGAAATCGCGGTCGGTTCGTACGGTTCGGCGAGGTACTCGAGATCCGACGACGAGAGCGACACGTCGACCGCCGCGACTGCGTCTTCAAGCTGATCGATCGACCGCATCCCCACGATTGGCGCGTCGACGGCCTCCTGGTGCAGGTGCCATGCAATCGCGAGTTGGGCCATCGAGATGTCCTTGTCTGCGGCAAGTTGTTCGGCCCGGTCGACGATCTCCGCCCCGCCGTTGGCGAGGTAGGTCTGCACGCGGTCTGAATCTTTGATCTGGCGGCCACGCTCGGTGGCCTCGAGCTCGTCTCGCGGTCGAGCGAGCACGCCCCGGGCAAGCGGACTCCAAGGAATGACGCCGATCCCCTTCTTCTCGCACAAGGGTACCATCTCGCGTTCCTCCTCGCGATAGACCATGTTGTAGTGATTTTGCATGGAAATGAACCGTTCGAGGCCAAGTCGGTCGCTGGTGTGGAGCGCCTCGGCAAACTGGTAGGCCCACATCGAGCTCGCGCCGATGTATCGGACCTGATTTCGCCGGACAGCGTCATCCAAGGTCGCGAGCGTCTCGGCGATCGGCGTATCGTCATCCCAGCGGTGGATTTGGTAGAGATCGATCGTCTCCATTCCCAACCGATCTAGGCTGTGAGCGAGCTCTTGTTCGATTGCTTTCCGAGAGAGGCCAGCGGCGTTCGGATTATCGCCGTCCATCGACCCGTGGACCTTGGTTGCGACCACGGCCCAGTCACGATTGTGATCGGCCAGGGCCGCCCCGAGGATCTCTTCGCTTTGGCCGTCGCTGTAGATGTTGGCCGTATCAAAGAAGTTGATGCCGAGCTCGATTGCCCGATCGACGAACGCGGCGGCGGCATCGTCATCGAGCTTCGTCGGATCGTTCCGGCCGAACCGACCACAGCCTACACAGATCCGACTGACGGTCAACCCCGTCTCGCCGAGCGTGGTATACTCCATAGCCACTGCAACGTCGACCCACACCAAAAGCCATCCCCTCGAACGATTTACCCACTCTATTGTTGAGTGGATACCATCGCAAGTGATCGTATGTGAATCCTTAACCAATATATAACAATATTTCCTATTGATTACACACTCTATTGTGCTATGACTCGGCATGAGAGTGGTTCGAATCGTCTGACGCGACGTCAGCAGATCGGCGGGACCGGCGCGGTGTTGCTCGGGTTCTCCGCCGGCTGTCTCGGGGGCGACGAAGACCCCGACGACATCGACAACGCCGACCTTGCAGATGACGCAGACGACGTCGACGGTCCTTCCGACGATGCCGACGTGACCGAGGACTACGAACTCCACGACGTCAAGGCCCACTGGATGTATCACGGCGACCTGCCGCTCGACGCCCAGCACAACTTCTACGCCGAGGGCGGCGGCATTTCGGATAACGCCTGGTCGCTGACGCGGAACTACGAGATGGTCGTCCAGTCCGTGTATGACATGGAAATCCACGGGCTGCAGGTCGAGGATTGGACTTACGAACCCGGCGTGCTCGAGTTCACCTTCCACGACGATTTCTACTGGTGGAGCGGCGATCGTGTCGAGGCCGACGACTACCTCATGCAACTCGAGTTCGAGGACTTCTACTGGGGCGGGGACGATTTCGACCTTCACGAATCGATCGTGTCAGCCGAGCGGGTAGACGACCTCACCGTTCGACTCGCCCTGGGCGACTCCTGGCACGAGGCCTGGGCGTTCGAGGAGACGATTCTCGACACCAATCTCGGTCACAGCCGGACTTACTATGAACCGTGGCTCGAAGAATTTGAGGACGCACCGGATCTCGATGCGGTCGAAGACATCCGAGCTGACATCGAGAACGATCAGATCACCGATGACGAGATGCTCGTGCATACGAACAATTCGTTGTACGAATTCCGCTACGACGGGTCGATCGGTGGCGTCGAGGAGGAACACTACGATCTCGAGTTAGTCCCCGAGAAAAATGGAAACGTCCGTCATTTCGCAAACCCCGACAATCACGACCACTTGCCGGACGTTAAATATCACCGACTCGAGTTGCGTGCCCACCGCGATGAACGCCACGGTCCCGAACAGGAACTATTCCGTCAACAGGAGATTCCGGTCGCAGAGGGAATTGAATTCCCGGACGTCGTCGTCGAGGCCCAAGAGGGCGAGCTTCCCTTCGAGACCGAAATCCTGCAATATCGCGCGCGAACCGACGACGAGGGTGGGATTAGTTTTAATCACCTCACACCTCCGAGCGATGACCCGCGCTTTCGGCGCGCCATCGCCTACCTGACGGACAACACGACGTGGGAGATGAACCCCGAGTCGTTCCCCGTCGAGTATTACCATCCGTATCTCTCCGACGAGGAACTTTACGATTGGACGAGCGAGGAAGTGATCGACGCGTTCACCGACTACCACTACGATGAAGTCGCCGTCGACGAGGCAGAAGCCGAACTCGAGGCAGGCGGTTACGAGCGCGACGCCGACGGCAACTGGTTGTTCAAGGAGGACGGAGAAGAAGGCGAGGCCGGCGAGCCCATGGATTTCGACGTGTACACCCACGAATGGATGAGATACGTCCCGGATCTCGGGAGCGACTGGATCGCAGACCTCGAGGATTTCGGTATCAGCACGACCTGGTTCGCCGAGTGGCACGACGATGGCGACTGGACGTTCTTCTACGGCTACACCGGAGGCGTCCGCCCCGACTACGCCTTCAACGCGATCTTCCGGGAAGAGCTGGGCTGGGAATGGTCTCGTCGGGTGTACGAAGTCCCGAGTACGATTCTCGCACCGCCATTCCTCGAGACCGCAGAAGCTGGGGCGTCGATGGACGACTGGGAGGTGTACGATGTCGGTGCAATGACCGATCGATTGCCGGTCACGACCGACGAGGACACCCACCAGGATCTCAGCGACCAGCTTGCGTGGGTCGTCAACCAGACGGTTAATCACTTCAGCACGGCGACGCCGATCCGTCATCAAGTCACCAACGCCGAGCGGTGGCACTGGCCGGCGATCGAGGACGCCCCCGAACGGTGGCGCGACGAAGTGACGCGGGTTGGCGCTCGCGTGTTGCAGTACGCTGGCGAAGACTAATTGGGTCGCTCGCGGTTGCGGGACGATATTGAGGGTTTCTCTCTCACGGTCCTTTTGAGTTATATGAACCATTAACTATAATAATCATAACAGAAATATTGGGGATTTAAATGATGGTAGTGAGTTATCTCATCACATGGTTCGTCGAACCATAGATTGCACCCGATTGACCCGCCGGCAGCAACTCGTTGCCTCGAGCGCAGTCCTTGGCGGCACGCTCGCTGGCTGCCTCGGAGATGATGAAGAACTCGCCGATGACGTGGACGATGGCGACGATATGGTGGACGACGAAGACGATACGGTGGTGGAGGATGACGACGATCCGATCGAAGATGATGGCGACGACGATGACGTACCGGCTGACGATACCGCAGTCGTCGAACTCCAAGATGTGACTGCCCACTGGATCTACCACGGTGACCTGCCGCCGGACATCCAGCACAACAACTACGCGGAAGGCGGCGGCATCTCGGACAATGCGTGGGGGATGTCGAGTAATTACCAACTCGTCGTCCGTTCTGTCTACGACAACGAGATTTACGGCATGTTGATCGATGATTGGTCTTATTCGCCTGGCGTGCTGGAATTTTCCCTCCACGACGATTTCTACTGGTGGAGCGGGGACCAGGTGACCGTCGACGATTACCTGATGCAGCTCGACTTCCAGGATTATCTCTGGGGCGGGGATGATTTAGACGCCTTTGCGGAAGTGGTTTCTCGGGACCGCGTCGATGATAACACGCTTCGGTTCGCGCTCGGTGATTCCTGGCACGAGGATTGGGCCTTCGAGGAGACGATCCTCGAGACCCAGATCGCGCATAGTCGGGTATTTTACGAACCGTGGCTCGAACAATTCGAGGACGCCCCGGATCTCGATGCCGTCGAAGATATTCGAGACGACGTCAACGATGATCAGATTACGGATGACGAGCGGTTGGTCCACACGAATAATACGCTCTTTGAATTCCGCTATGACGGCTCGATCGGCGAGGTGACCGAGGAATCGTTCACCTTCGAACTGGTCCCGGAGAAGAACGGGAACGTCAGACATTTCGCCAATCCCGACAACCATGACGTGCTCCCGAATGTCAAATATCACCACCTCGAAATCCGGGCTTACCGGGACGAGACCCGGATCCCAGCCGAGGAACTCTTTGACACGCAAGAAAAGCCCATGCTCGAGGGTGAGGGCCATCCGGATTACATCGTCCGTGCGATCGATCGCGATCTCGATTTCGAGGCGGACGTCTTTGCCTTTCGCCGTGGGCCAAACGATATGGGGGGCATGCAATTCAATCACCGGTCCCATCCCGGTGACAATCCACATTTCCGCCGAGCGATGGCCTATCTTACGGACAACACGACATGGGATCCCCATCCAGAAGCCCAGAGTGTCGAATATTTCCATCCGTATCTCTCCGATGAAGAACTATTCCAGTGGCACAGCGACGATGTCATTGACGCGCTCACCGACTACGGGTATGACGAGATGCGATTCGATGACGCCGAAACCGAACTGGTTACCGGTGGCTTCGAACAGGACGCGGACGGCAACTGGTTGTTTGCCGAAGACGGCGAAGAAGGTATGGCAGGCGAACCGATGGACTTCGACGTCCACTCACCGGAGTGGATGGTGTACGTCGCCGATCACGGGAGCGACTGGATTGCAGATCTCGATGACTTCGGGATCAGCACCACGTGGTTTGCAGAAGATTTCTCCGTCGAGGATGACTGGACGTTCATGTACTCCTATACCGGGGGTACCACGCCGGATCACGCGTTCAATTTCATCTTTAACGACGAGGTGGCGACTTGGTCCCGGCGATACTACAACATCCCCTCGACGGTACTCGCACCGCCATTCCTCGAGACCGCGGAAGCTGGAGCGTCGATGGACGACTGGGAGGAGTACGACACAGCAGCGATGGCTGACCGGCTACCGGTGACGACCGATGAAGAAATTCACCGCCAGTTGAGTGACGAGTTATTATGGGTGACGAACCAGCTATGTCCGCACTACAGTACGGCACCGGCGTTACGCCAGGAGGTCGCAAACGTCGACCGCTGGCACTGGCCGTCGATGGAAGATACGCCGGTTCGGTGGTGGAACACCGGAAAACGCGCCGGCGCCCGCGTCCTGCAGTACCACGGCGACTGAGTCACTCGTCTGCCGCGAGCGCTTCCGCGTGGGCCGATACCTTCGCAAACCCCTCGACGATCTGATCGAGCAGGGCATCTTCCCCAAGGAGCACTGATTGGGGCATCCACGCGGTTACCGTCGCGGCGTGTTCGGTGACCGGACATACGACGGAATTGTAGTCGGGTACGTGCGTGGCGAGTTCGGTCACGGCCGGTGCTCGCGTCTCGATCTCGGTAAACAGTTCCTCTCGATAGAGCGGTCGATAGCCCCCACTCAGGGGAATCCCTTCGGCGCGGACCGCGTCGAGGAAGGTCCGTTTGTCGATGCCTGCGAGTTCGTCTGGATCGTACTGGATGATGTACAGGTGATAGCCGCGTTGGGTGGTGTGCGGATGGTCCGGCACCGAAGTGATACCAGGTACGTCTGCCAGTGCCGCATCGAGGTGGGCTGCCGCCGCTGTCCGGTGCTCGAGTTGCTCGTCCATCCGCTCGAGTTGCACCTCAAGAATGGCGGCTTGGAACTCGGTCATCCGAAAGTTCGAGCCGAGGACGGGGTGTTCGTACCAGTCGCCAGCCGGCACCCGCCCGACGTTCATCCGGCTCCAGGCCCTGGTGTAGAGTTCTTCGTCGTCAGTGAGCAGCAATCCCCCTTCACCGGCCGCGAGGTTCTTCGACGTTTGGAAGCTAAAGCAGCCGACGTCACCGATGGTGCCCACCGCCTCGCCGTCGAGCCACGTGCCGTGGGCCTGGGCGCAATCTTCGACGATTACGACATCTGTGTCGGCACAGACCCGTTGGAGGCCGTGGAGATCGGCCGGCCGGCCGCCGAGGTGGACCGGATTGACGGCGGCCGTCCGGTCGGTCAATCGGTCTGCGACCGCCGCCGGGTCGAGACAGAGGCTTTCCGGCTCGATATCCGCGAACACCGGCACCGCCCCGACTTCCAGGACGGCAGACGCGGTCGCGACGAACGTGTACGGTGGGACAATGACTTCGTCGCCAGGACCGACGCCGGCGGCGTCGAGTGCAACGCGAAGGGCGGTGGTCCCGCTGGTGACGGTCACGCCGCATTCGGCGCCGTGGCGCGATGCGAATTCGCCTGCAAAGGCCTCGGTACGCTCCCCGCCGACTCCCCACTGTCTACTCGCGAGCACGTCCTCGAGGGCGGTCCGTTCCCGCTCGTCCCAGACCGGCCAGTCGGGGATCGGTTCGGTGACGGCAGGTTCGCCACCGTCGATGGCCAGCGCGTTCGGCATGCGGGTAGTTACCAGGAGTCCTGTATGGTTCTTTCCCCGGTCAAAGCCTATAAATTGGCGTCGCGGCAAGCGCACATGAGGGCACGTAGCTCAGTCCGGACAGAGCATCGGACTTCTAACCCGGCGCCTCCCCGGGGGAGCCATCCGACGGTCGCGGGTTCAAATCCCGTCGTGCCCGTCCGTTGCGGAGGCCGGGGGGAATCGCATGCAGGTGGAGCGTTCAGGGACCGTTGCAATCCTGGTAACCTTGGTGCTGAACGGGTCGCGTGTGCTGGTTCGGCTCCGTACCGCATCCTCCGAGGGTGAATGATCAATGGTCCGGTGAGCCGAGCAACGACTGAGCCCGGCGTCTATCTTCTTGACGAAAATGACTCCATTGAATCCGCAGAGGGCGCGGGGATCACGCCTTGATCGCCCGGTTCACGGTGTAGACTGACGCGATCAGGACGATCGCTCTGAACTGGGTGAACCATTCCTGGAGGCGACGGACGCGCTGACTGAGCGTTTCACCACGGAGTTGACAGTTTCGATCAGGGCTCGGTGATTGAACAGACCGTCGTCGAGTCTAGCGTTATGTGCGTGATCAATCGGCTGATACAACCGGTGCTTGATGAGCGGCAGAACACCCGCGTCACGCAGGTCGGTTCGGAACGAGTTCGAGTCATATCCATTATCCGCCGAGAGGCTTTTCATGACCTCTACGTTCCGTCCCGCCAGTTTCGGTCCGATCTATGCGTCGTTGGGCCATCTCGTCGAACAATCCACGTCGATAATCGCCTGGTCGGCGGTATCGACGAGGAATGGGACCTTGAGAGTCTCCACCGATCGATCAATTCTCCGCAAATAATGCGGAGAGGATCGTTCTCTGGTGAGAAACGTCGAATCGACGACCGCATGACCGGAGTGATTCAGAAGCGCAACCGACCTCGCCAGCAACCGCCGCCACACCGCCATCGACGTTTGCTGAAATGACCGCCACAGCGTCGAAGGCTTCGGAACACCGAACAGTGGAAGGATGATTCATTAACTGATTCTGTCCATTGTTGAGGCGGAATCAATGGTCTCTGCATACGATGTATCCATCCCGATACGGAGGTAGTGAAGGACCACGTGTTTCCACCCGGCGTACCCGATATATCGGATGGGTGACTGCTATGCCCCCGGCTGCGCACTGCTTTCGAGCGAGACATGCCACTTGCTTGACGAAGCGGAAGAGTGACTTGTGCATACAGCCACTCTCCGCTTGGCTCAAGCTAGTTCTGTCGGTATACTTAGACATCGTCTATTGTTTCAATAATCCCCTCATCCACTCAAATCTGCCCGCCGCAGGAACTGCGCATTAACGGCGACAATTACCGTACTCACCGACATGAGTACCGCACCGATTGCGGGTGAGAGGAGGATCCCAATCGGCGCGAGGATCCCTGCCGCCAACGGGAGGGCAAATACGTTGTAGCCGGCGGCCCAGACGAGATTCTCTTGCATTTTTCGGTAGCTCTTCCGACTCAATCGAACCAGGTGTGCCACGTCACGCGGATCGTTTTCGACGAGGACGATGTCCGCCGACTCGACCGCCACATCGGTCCCCGAGCCGATGGCAATTCCCACATCAGCACGGGTAAGTGCAGGCGCGTCGTTCACCCCATCCCCGACCATCGACACGAGATTGCCTTGCTCTTGTAGCTCGATGATTTTCTTGTCCTTGTCTACGGGGAGCACCTCGGCGAAATACGTGTCAATTCCAAGCTCTTCGGAAACCGCGCGAGCCACGTCCTCGGAATCGCCTGTGAGCATGGCCACCTCCACATCCATCCTGTGGAGGGCGTCAATTGCCTCGTAGCTTGCATCCCGAATAACGTCTGCCAAGGCAACTGCGCCAACAGCTTCTCCGCCACGAATCAGGTACACGACTCCTTGCCCACGGTCGCCCGCCTGCTCGGCAAACTGTGCGATTTCCTCGGGTGGTGCCACGTTGAGATGACGGAGGAGGTTCGGACCGCCGACGTACACCTCCTCACCCGTCTGAATGGGATTGTCACCGACACCCTGTCCCCCCTCAGAAGCGAGCGTTGCCCGCACGCCACGACCTTCGAGCGCCTCGAAGCCACGGACACTCGGCACGGACAACCCGCGATCCTGCGCCTCCTCACGGATCGCCTGGGCGATCATGTGCTCGGAATCGCGCTCGGCCCCCGCCATCACGCCGACGAGTTCGTCTTCGTCCCACTCATCAGTCGTGACGATCTCCACGACACCTTGTTCACCCTTGGTCAGGGTCCCCGTCTTGTCGAAGACAATGACGTCCAGGTTTCGGGATTCCTCCATCGCAATCCGATCCCGAATGAGCATCCCGTTGCGTGCGGCCATCGTCGTATTGATGGCGACGACCAAGGGGACGGCCAACCCAAGGGCATGGGGACAGGCGATCACCAACACCGTGACGACCCGCTGAATCGTGTAGAGACCGAACCCCACCGCAAAGCTCCACGCTATCGCCGTCACAACCGCAACGGCGATGGCTGCATAAAACAACCACCCGGCAGCTCGATCCGCAAGAACTTGCGTGCGTGACTTACTTTCCTGGGCCTCTTCGACCAGGCGCATGATCCCGGACAGAGTGGTTTCATCGCCAGTCGCCGTCACCCGAACGCGAAGGCTCCCCTCCCGGTTCGTCGTGCCGCCGATCACCTCGTCTTCGGGTTCCTTCTTGACGGGGCGGGACTCGCCGGTGATCATCGCCTCCACAACGTTGGACTCGCCTTCCTCGACGATGCCGTCAGCCGGGATGTTCGCTCCTGGCCGGACAAGCACGAGATCGTCTTCCGCGAGTTCGTCAACTCGAACCTCTTCAACCTCACCGTCCTCCGTTACCCGCTCGGCGGTATCGGGCATCAGTGCCGCGAGTTCGTCCAGTGCTCCCGAGGCCCGTCGGACACTTCGCATCTCAATCCAGTGACCAAGTAGGAAAATCACGATCAGCGTAACGAGTTCCCAGAAGAGCGGTTCCCCGATGTCCAAGGTGACTGCAGCAACGCTGTAGACAAAGGCGACTGTGATGGCCAGCGAAATCAGTAACATCATTCCCGGCTCGCGGTTCCGCGCCTCAACCGCGCCCATGCGCAGGAACGGGATGCCCCCGTAGACGAATACCACCGCCCCGAGAATCGGCGCTAGAAACTGGCTGCCAGGAAACGTAATCGCTGTATATCCAAACCAGTCCTGGAGCATTTCAGCGTAATAGAGGACCGGCAATGAGAGGACGAGACAGACGAAAAACCGCTGTTTGAACATTTCCTCGTGGCCAGAATGGTCCATGTGCGCCTCGTGATCGTGGTCGTCGTGATGGTGTTCCTCCCCTACGTCCTCGGATTGAACGGCTCGATTCGAATCGGGCACAGCCCGATCTAACCCACAAACGCGACAACATGGACACTGTCGATCAGTCGGCTTCCTGTGATCCTGATCGGCCCCATGGTGATGGGTACGATCTCGCTCCGAGTGATCACCCATTGCGAGATTCACTCCTCGTCCCGCAATCGCGTTCGACGGGTTTCGAACTCCTCGTCAGTGAGGTCACCACGGGCATACGCGAGCCGCAGTTCTTCGAGAGCAGGGTCACCGCTCCGATCCGCTGTACGGACGACTCTACGATATAGCAGGTACCCAACCGCGAGGACGACTGCAAGCGGCACGAGCCACATGAGCATCATACCCCAGACGGATACCGGCTCGCCATCCCACCCCCACATGTGTCCACCTTCCCACATTCCCATGATGGGCCAGGCCAACACCATCATCAGGACTGGGAGTAGCACGATGAGCGCAATGGCGATCAGAATTCCCTGCAGGACCTGATCATTACTCGCCATAGCTGGTGATTGAGGCTCGTCTCAGATAGCTCCTCGCCCGGTCCAGCGGACAAACGATGATCTGTGCCTCGTCACAGACCGGTTCGGATCAACCTATTTTGTCCTTCTAAACAATACTCATTGCAATATAAATGGGCTGAAGCAACAATCCTCCACTGGTGTGTTCACCGTCTGTATGCATATCTTGAATTCTATCCTAATGGTGAACAATACCGAGGTATTCCGCCATCACATTCCGCTGAAAGCAGCCACTAAATCACTCGCCTACTCCGAAACGTCAGTGCAGGCAAAGGACATAGCATGGGTTTGTTACTTCTGGGAGCAGTCCTTTACCCGAGGTTACGCACCAATCGAGTAGATGAACCCAGAAGAGGACGCGTACGGCCACGCGATGTATGGTAGATATCAAGGAAATGATAGTTTTGAAATCTTTGAACGAGACGACGGGTACATCGGCCTCTCGGACGACCCATCGACGTACTTTCAAGAGTACGAGGAGTGGCCCGCCCGCCAACAGATCGCGATGGATCGCGTCCAGGGACGAATCTTGGATATCGGCTGTGGGGCTGGGAGACATGCGCTCTATCTTCAGGAACAGGGCTTCCACGTGATCGGTATCGACACACCACCGAAAGCCATCGAGGTTTGTGATCAGCGGGGTCTCGACCAGACCCACGTTTTCGGGATCACCGAGGTCGACGAACTCGACGGTGAGCCATTCGGAACAGAACTACTCCTCGGGAACAACTTCGGACTCCTGGAGACACGCGACCGTGCTCCGGACATCCTCGAAATGCTATCCGGCGTGACCACCACTGACGCGACACTTCTCGCCGAGAGCATGGACCCGAATTCGGAGAATCCATCCGAGGAGTGGCGGGAGTACCACGAGGCAAACGTAGAAAACGGCCGGTTACCGGGGGTGTTGAGGATGCGAATCCGATACAAACAGTACGCGACCGACTGGTTCGATTACTTGATGGCTTCACGAAAGGAGATGCGAGCGATCTTCGATGCTTCTCCGTGGGGACTCTCCGGATTCCTCGGCGAAGGAGTTGGTTATGTCGGAATTGCGGGAAAAGATGTTCAGTGATTCCAACGAACACCTGATCTAGCTTTGCAACATCAGCTACAAAAGGCGAATCTCATCATCCGAGACCTCGTCGATCCGACGTCCGAAAAATCGTTTGACGCCGTGGTATCTGTCTACGGCGTTCAATGCGCCCCGACCAGGAGCGGGCGGCCCGGGATTTGCTTTGAGTAAGTAATCCCGGTGGGACGATCGGTCTGGCCTGCCCGATTCCCTCGAGATGGAGCGGGGACTGGTTGGCCACCCATGCAGATTCCGTTCCGCCACTACCTACCGTCGAGTCACCCCTTCAATGGGGACTGGACGAGATTCTCGGCGCCGGCGTCCGGTCGATCGAACATCAGCACCGAATCGCACTCCAATACTATCGGTCGGTCGATCACGCCATCGAGGTGGTCAGCACGTTCTTCGGTCCGACCATCCGGCCTCTCGCGGCATGCGATCCCGCAGAACGAGAGGATCTCCTTGACGGTCTGTGGGCCGTCATGTGTCGATTCAATCGGGCGAACGACGGGACCGCGATCGTCGAAAACGACTACCTCCAAACCATCGCCATCACCGACTGAGGTATTGGCACGCTTCTCCCGGTCGCGATACTGGGCGGATATCCTCCGTTATTTCCCTCCGAAACCTTCCTTGTCGTGTCCGATCCTTCCTCCCCATGGCCGAGGATATCGCGGAGCTCCAGGAACGATACGAGCGGTTCGTCGCCGAACGGTATTGGGAGGACTACCACGCACCGAAGAACCTGGCGGCCTCGGTTGCCGTCGAGGCCGGAGAGCTCCTCGAGGTGTTCCAGTGGCACGATGTCCTCCCGGCGGCTGCCTACGAGGACGCAGCGGACGTCGAGGCGGCCGCCGCCGACGAGCTCGCGGACGTCTTCATCTACGGGCTCGGCCTCGCCGCTGCCCTCGACATCGACGTCCGGGAGGCCATTGCGGCGAAGCTCGACCGGAACGAGCGACGGTTCGACCCCGAGACGGCCGCCGCCATCAGCCGGGAGTTCGATCGATGGCGTGAGTCCACCGATGAGTAACACCCGCGGCTAGTCCGTCTCCGTCAGAAACGGCCGAATCCCCTCGCGAGTGAAGCTGAGATCGGCACCGAGCAGGAACCACCGGAACCCGCGTTCGATCCGTTGGTCCATGCGCTCGGGCGTTCTGCCGCCGATGCCCGGACACACGCCGTGGGCGTTGGCTGCGGTCCGCACCGTTTCGACGGCCGTGACGACGGACTCGTGGTCCTTCTCCCCCGGGTGACCCATCGCGGCCGAGAGGTCGTTCTCGCCAATGAACGCGACGTCGATGCCCTCAACGGCCAGGATCTCCTCGACCCGGTCGACGGCCGTCGGCGTCTCGATCTGGACGACGACAATCGTCTCGTCGTTGGCAGCGCGAACGTATTCGTCGAAGCGTTCCCCGTAATCATTCGCCCGAACGGTGCCGGCAACGCCGCGGGTTCCTGCTGGCGGGAACCGCGCTGCTGCCACCGCCCGTTCGGCGTCGGACGCCGACTCCACACCAGGGACGATGATCCCGCGCGCCCCGACATCGAGCGCTTGTTTTGCCGCCCCCGCGCACGCGGCGTCGACCGACGGCAACCGGACGAGCGGCGTCGCAGCCGGTTCGATCGCCCGGACGATGGCCTCGATCCGCTCCGGAGCGGCCGGGGCGTGTTCGGTATCGACGGCCAGCCAGTCGATGGGGGTCCTCGCGAGTACTTCGGCGACGCGTGGACTTCCGGATAAGATCCAGGCGCCGGCAACGACATCACCGCGATCCACTGCTTGTTTCGTCGGTTCCATCTATGTCCAGCAACAACAGCACCTATTATCAGTGATGGGGCGGTTCGCTTCTACCTCATTTCGACGGGAACGGGCCGGTTCCCGTTGTGAACTGTCGTGCGTTCTTATCAGATTCGACACACCTCTCCGCACCCATCGTACAGATCGCCACGACACCGACTTTCTCTTTCCACACCCGACGATCGATCGACTAGTCAAACGAATGATCATCGCCGGTCCAATTGTCTTTATTGAAACAGAATTTTCGATTAGGTAACAGTTATCTTCTGGGGACGGATGAATGCGGTTGTGCCTGGTAAAACCAACCACCTGCGAGCAGACACGAAGACACGCCTCCCCTTCCGCCGTCGGCGCTACGTTGCCGCCATGGGGCTGGTCGGTACGGGCGTCGTTGCCGGCTGTCTTGGTGACGATGAGGTAGACCCCGACGCGACGGACACGGACGACGTCGACGCCGATGATACGGACGACGTATTGCCGGCCGATGACGACGACGCCGATGATGCCGACGACCAAGCCGAAACCGATGACACCGATGATGCACCTGAGCCCATCGAGCGCCACGATGTCACCGCGTACTGGGAACGGGGCCCGCCCGTACCGGCAGATGTCCAGTACGCTCGGTATGGCGGGAATACCCCGGCCTGGTACGACAACCGCCACCAGTATCGAATGGCTGGGCGATCGTTTCGAGATTTCGAAGTCTACGGTGAACTCATCGAATCGATCGATTACCAACCTGGCATCCTTGAAGTAACGTTCCGCGACGACATCTTTTGGTGGAGCGGGAAAGTCGTTGACGCCACGGACTTCCAGGTCGATAAAGACCTTGCCGATTGGCATTCCGGTGGCGAAGATCTCGACAATACGCCGAACATCGTTGCCCGTGAACAACTCGACGATCGTACCGTCCGACTCGCCCTCGCGGATACGTGGCGGGAGGACTGGGCGCTCCAGCAAACGCTCATCGAAGGCGGCGCAAACGACGTCCTCGCAAGTTCCGAATGGACACAGCCGTGGCTCGAACAGTACGAGGACACGGGAGCTGACATGGATGCAGTCGGCGACTTGCGCGAAGAACTTTCAGAGGTTCAAGTCGTCGACGACGAGGATCTCGTCCACCAACTGCACATCCCCTGGGAGTTCCGTATCGACGGTTCGATCGGTAACGTAGGCGAGAATTACTGGCAGTTCGAACTCGTCCCCGAAAAGAACGGGGTGAAGCGGCGATGGGTCGAAGACATTAATTACACTGGCTGGCGGATTACGGCCGTCGAGGAATCCGGCATTCGCGGGGACGAGCGATTCCTGCAAGGCGATATGCCATGGCGTGGTGTCTCCATTCTCGACCTGGAGGAGGACATTCCGTTTCCCATCCGTGAACTCGGATTCGTGCGCGAGTTCGATCAGTGGGGGTGGACGATGAACGCCGAGGCGCATCCAACGGACAATCCATATTTCCGCCGCGCCTGGAACTTCGCCTGTCCGCGCGGTGACTTCGAGGCACCAGGGCGGGTCCCCCAGGACTTCTCGGGCCACCCGTACCTCACCGCAGCACGGGTCCGACAGTGGACGAGCGAAGCGGTCTTCGAGGCGCTTACTGATTATGGATTCGACGCCGAATGGGATCGCGCCGAAGCCGATCTGGAACGCGGCGGGTTCGAACGGAACGGTGACGGGGCGTGGCTCAGACAGGATGACGGTGAGCCGATTGACATCACCATTGGGACCTTCAACTGGATGGGATACGTTGCCGATCTTGGATCGGATTGGTACGCTGATTTCGAGGATTTCGGCATTTCGACCGAGGTCGTTACGGACACCTATGCGGACGACCCATGGACGGTCGAGGCCCAGTACATTGGCGGGTTGCTGCCGGAGTTTCTCTACAGCAGCGTGTTTGGTGAAGAAGGGCTCACGTGGGCAGCACCGAATCCGAACCTTCCCGAATCCGTCGAAGCACCGCCACTCGGCGAGACGGATGCACCCCAGGATGACTGGGTCGTCTACGATACCCGGGCGATGACGGACCGACTCGGGGTCACGGTCGACGATGACGCCTATCAGGACATGGTCGATCAGCTCACCTGGGTCGCCAATCAAGTGTGCCCTCGGACGCTCATGACCTCTCAAACCCAGATTCGGATCGTCAACGACGAACGGTGGCACGTACCACTCGTCGAGGAGGCACCGCCCGAAAAATATCTCTGGCTGATGGAAGACCGGATGTGGCACAACGGACTCCTTTCCTACGTGCCCGAAGAAGACCGGTAACGCCGATCGACCGCGCTCCGTCGATCACCCGACCCACATCGGGCAAGGTCTTGGATCGACGCGTGTTCCTTCGGCTGTTCGTGGGTACTTTGTCTGGGTGCATTCACAGTTCGTTCTACCGTGATGAGCCCCGACGCATCGTTCATGTGGGCTCGGGCCATAGGTATCATGTTGTCCTGATGGAATCACGGACGCGAGCCGATGGCCCGACCGTGTTGATCGTCAATCCGAGGAGTGGCAGCGGTGATCACATGGCTACGATTCGTCGACATACGCCGATGCTCGACGGTACCGTCCATCTCACGGACCATCACGGCCACGCGGTTACGCTGGCCGAACAGGCGATCGACGCGGGCGCGACGACCCTCGTCGCCGTGGGTGGGGATGGAACCGTTAACGAAGTCCTACAAGGGATCGTTGCCGCAGATGGTTTCGAACAGGTCGATTTCGGCGTCATCCCGGCGGGGACTGGAAACAGTTTTGCCAAGAACATCGGGATTCCTGATATCGAGACGGGGTTCGATGTCCTCCAGCATGGGGAACGCCGCCGGATTGACGTGGGCATGGCGAACCATGCTCCGTTTCTCAACTCGTGTATCGCCGGACTAACGGCGGAGGCAAGTGGCCGGACAGATTCCGGGCTGAAGGCTAGAATCGGCGTCGCTGCCTACGTACTCTCAACGATCCGGATGTGGTCGGCCTACGACGGGCTCACACTCCGCGTGGAGGTCGATCCGAGAGCGAGCAGCCATCCCGCTTGGTCCGGTCCCGTCGGACTCGTCGTCGTGGGAAATGCACGACGGTTCTCGATGACCGGCGGTGAGCAGGCCAACGTCGAGGACGGGCTATTCGACGTGGCGATTCTCGAGGATCCAGGGAGCATCGAATTGAGCACCGATTCCCCGCTCGACCGGCTGGGCGAACTGCTCCCAGAGTTGATCAGGCTGCACGCCCCCACGCTAGCGATCACCGTCGAACACGACGAGACGGCGCAGTTCAGCTTAGATGGCGAGATGCAGACGTATGCGTCGGTCACGTTGGAGGTCCGTCCCCGGGTGCTCCGGGTGGCCGTCGGCGAATCGTACGAGCCGGATGGGATCGGGTGATCATGTCCCACATCGATCTGCACACGCACACCAGGTTCTTTCACGGGTTCAACAGCCGTCCGACGCCGCACGATCCGATTGGACTGCGATTGTTCGTCTCCGCGGCTCGTGCACGAGATTTAGACGCGATCGCCGTCACGAACCACGATTACTATGCCGACCTCGAAGTCGACACCGGCGGACTGACCGTCATCCCGGGGATCGAGATCTCGACGACATTGGGGCATCTCCTCGTAGTCGGGCCAGACCCGCCGACGATGACCACCCCCCGGACAATGACGCCCGCCGAGGCCGTCGGGTTGGCCCACGATCGCGGTTGTGCGGCCATCGTAGCCCATCCGTTCCGGAACAGCACCGTCGTCGGCACGGACGCACCCTTCGATGCGATCGAGGTCAATGGGAAACGCTCGTCGACGGTCGATCAACTGCACGCGCTCGCTGCGGAATGTGATCGACCGCTGGTTGGCGGGAGCGATGCCCACTATCCCTTTGAGCTGGGGCGGACCTACACGACGATCGAGAAAGCAGATTGCTCGCCGTCGGGTGTCGTTGATGCCATCCAGGACGGACGCGTGGATTACGAGATTGACGAGCGCCATCCCTCACAATTCCTCCGGTATGGGTATCGCGTGATTCGCCGACTCAAAGGACACACGACACCCCACGATCCGATGTAGCGCGCATACGAACGGTTGGTGCGGTTCGGGTCACTCCCAGTGGCCGTCAAACGTCGCCGTCAGCCCGCAGGCTTGCGCGAACGCCACGATCGTCTGTCGCCGTTCGTGTTTGTGCAGACCGCCCTCCAGATACCACCCGTTCGGCAGTTCCCGGGGCTGGCGCATCTCGCTACCGTCCGGGTGGGACGGCGTCTCGGCGATCGTAATGTTGGTCCCGTCGACCCGATACGGGAGCGAGATCGCGTCGAACAGGTCGTACTCTGCCGCCAGGTACTCGATGAGGTCCAGCAGCAGGTCGCCGTGCTTGACCGACGTGAACGTCCGGGACGGATCGGTGTCGAGGCGGACGACGTACGGATCTTGGCTGGCGTGGACGACATAACTCTCGAGCCATCGCCCGTGGGTGTGATCCCGAAGATGGACGCTACAGCCCCCGTCGACGTAGGTTTCGAGAATTGCCGACCGGATCACGTCGCCGCGGTGATCCTCGAGCGATGCAATGTCGACCTGGGGGATCCGGTGATGATCGACGGACGAAATCGTCCGGTATGCATTTCGGCCGGAATCGCTCGGGACGTTGCGTTCGTCCCCGATGTGGGCATGGCCGTACAGATGGATGCACGTCTCCGGTGGCAGCGGCATGAACCAGTCCTGGAGCGTCGCGGCCCGATTCCCGCCGGCAAAGGCGTTGTGTCCGGCCATGATCATCGGGTTCCCGGACCTGCTGACCTCCTCGATCACCGCTCGGTAGTCGCGCGCGGTGTACGGGTATGCGTCCGCATCCCCCCGTATCCGCCCGTGCGTGGCGGCCCATCCGGCATCCGCGTCGACGTGATCGGAGAGAAATAACACCGTGTGCTCGCCGACTTCATCGACGAAGTAGAACGCGGCGGGATCGTCGGTGGTTCGCCAGTTCGGGTCATCACGGACGGCCTCGTAAAACGGCATCCGCGGGTCGTCGGCGTATCGCATTGGATCGATGTCGTGGTTGCCCATCACGTATCGGCCGGGCAGGTCGAGCCCGTTTAGTAGTTCCAGCTGGACGTCAGTAACTGCCCGATTGCGCTCGATGTTCGTGCCCGAGACGGCGTCGCCCAGGTTCCAGAGCTGGTCACACGTACGGTGCAATCCGTCGACATCGTCGATTGCGGTTCGTAGACACCGTCTCGCCACATCCGGATCGTCGGTCTGGAGGTCCGACATCACCCAGACGCGCGCGGCCACCTCACGATCGGTCGAAATCGGCACGGTCACGGCCATTGATTCCGTTCCGTTTCGCCATCAGAGGTATATATCGGTCGGATTGGCCACACGAGGTATCGGGTGCTAGGAGAGCACTGCACCAGCCTGCCGCAGCCGGTCCTGAACCGACGCGACGTCGACTTCGGGGATCGGCTGGTCACATTCACACGCGATGGCGGCCGTCACGCCGGCTGCTTCCCCGATCGCCATCACCGACGGCGAGACCCGGAACGACGACATCGCGACCGACGTTGCCGAAATCGACCGGCCAGCCACGATCAGGTTCGGCGGTCCGCTCGCCGGTACCAACGCTCGCCACGGAATGTCGTAATGATCGTGCTCGCCCAGGCCATCGACGCCGTAGGAGTGATCGACGTCGACGTCGGCCTGGTGGACGTCGATGTTGAAACAACACTGGGCGATCACGTCATCGAACTGTCGTCGCCCGGCGACGTCGGCCGCTTCGAGCGTGTACAACCCCTCGATTTGGCGGGACTCGCGCACGCCGATCCCGTCGGGTTCGCAGACCACCTCGACCTCTTCGAACCCGGGCAACCGTTCTCGGAACCAGCGGATCCCCTCGTGCATCTGGCGCTTTCCCTCTGCGGTGGCCCACTCCAGTTGCTCGGGATCGGTCGGATCGTCGATCTGGACGTGGCCGAAATTCGTCGTCATGTACGCTTCACGGCCGGGGACGCTTACGGTGGCATAGAGCGTCGGGACGGAAAGGTCGAGTGCACCAGCGGCGACATCTTCGCGAACGAGTTCACAGATCTCTTCGACGTAACTGGGAACGCCGTATTCGACATCCACGTTCTCATCGTACTGGATCGCTGTCGGATAGGTCGCGCCGAGGGACGCTAAATCGACCGGGCCGAACATGTAACAGTACGTGAGCGGCTGAATCTCCCCTCGACCACGGCCGATTTCGGTGGGGACTCCCGCATGGTGGGCGAGGACGGCATCACCGGTGGCGTCGACGACGGTCCGACCGGCGACCGATTCACCATCCACGACGAGTGCCGCACGCTCGTCCTCGAACGTGCCGTCGGTACAGCGGGCACCGTAGCGAACGTCGACACCCGCTTGGCGACACATGCGTTCCATCTCGTCTGCGTAGACATCGGGGTCGTACACCTCCTGGCCTACCTTGTCAGCGGTGTTTGGGCCGCGGGTCGTCCAGATGGCCTTCCGGCCGATCAAGCGGTGGCGCAGTTCGCCAAAGATCCCGTCGATGATGAATCGTTCGCCGTCCCAGTAGGCGTTACAGAAATTGTTGACGAGCGCCGTCGTTCCGGCACCACCGAGTTGTTCGGTAGCCTCGACGAGGAGGACGTCCCGGCCCTGACGCCCTGCCGCCACCGCGGCGCCGAAGCCGGCCGGTCCCCCGCCGACCACGATCACGTCGTAGTTGTCGGCCATGCCGGCTCGTGGATAGTCCCGGGCATAGCTCTCTCGGTAGGGGTATTGTTTTGTAGCGTTCTAACGCTGTAAGACTCCTCCGTAGTATTATGGTCGTTGGTATCGTTTCACACGAGCGTCTCGAGTACGGATCGAGACGCCAACTACGGGAGCACCAGATGTCAACTTACATTACCCTCGTCAACTGGACCCAGCAAGGGATCGAACACGTCACCGACAGTCCGGATCGCCTCGACAACGCCAAAGAAGTCGCCGCCGATCATGGCGGCGAGTTCACGGACTTTTTCCTGACTTTTGGCGCGTATGATCTCGTCGTTATCACCGAATTTCCCGACGACGAATCCTACGCTCAGTTTGCGCTCGCGATCGGCAGCAGCGGCAACGTCAGCACCGAGACCCTCCGCGCCTTCACCGAGGAGGATTATCGCGATATCATTGGGGGTCTGTCCGCGTAGCTACCTGCGAGTGTGTACTATCACGAACCCGAATCATCCATGCCCGAGATCAGAACGTTCGTCAGAGAAGATATCGTTAGCGCCACGTTCGATACGCCCGTCGTCGACCTCGCCAGACAGCTCGACGACGAGGGCGTCGGTAGCATCGTGATCGTCGAGAGGGAGGAACCCGTCGGCATCGTCACCGATCGAGACCTCGTCCTCGAGGTCATCGCCGAAGGACGCGACGTCGAGACGCTTACGGCCGCCGACGTGATGAGCGAGGATCTCGTGACGGTCGATGCTGACGTCGGTATCTTTGAGGTCATCCGTACGATGGAGGAGGCACACGTTCGGCGCATTCCGGCAATCGACGAGGACGGGTGCCTCGCCGGCATGGTGACCTTCGATGACTTTGTGGTTCTGCTCGCTCGTGAACTCAAACTCCTTGGTGACGTGATCGAGGCGGAGCTTCCGCCGTACGAGCACGTCTGAACCCCCGGTCAGCCGTCGTACATGCAGTTACCGAAGTGGACCGTTCGGAACACCACGTCGCTGTGGGTGGCGGGCACTTCTTCGAGCGGCGGCCAGAACCACTCCTCCTGGTTGAGGCAGACGATCTGTCCGCCCGGCGAGACACCGTAGTGGTTGACGGCCTGATTGACAACCCAGGTCAGTTCGTCGACCAATTCCTGGTGCATCTCCTCGTCCGTCGTCACCGTGAGTCGCTCGGTCATGGTCGCCACTTCGTACTCGACCCAGTCGTCCGTTGGATCGCCCGGACCCGCCGTCTCGAGGAACTCCGGCGCCAGCACCGTGCTCGGGATGTTATACTCCGGCCGGGCCCAGTCTTCGTCAAGATAGACGTTTCCGAGCGCGTGTTCTGGCGTGCCACCGCCGGTGTAGGTAAACAGGACTGTCCAGTCCTCCGGAAGTTCGAGCAGCGTTTCGAGGCCGATACCGAAGTCATCCATGTCCGCATACCAGTCGGTTCCGTACTCGGGGACCCATCCCATCCAGTCGTGGGTGGAGAATTCGAACTCCATCGGCTCGCCGGCATCGCCCTCGACGCCGTCCTCTTGGAGCAGCCAACGACCATCGGCGTTCCGCTCGTAGCCACCGGCCTCGAGTTCGGCTTCGGCCTCGTCAAAGCGCATCTCGTCCCAGCCATAATCGGTGAACGCATCGATCACCGCGTCGCTGACGTACATCTCGAGTTCGTCATCGGAGAAGTACGGGTGGTTGGACTCGATTGGGATGTTCTCGATATAGCCCTCCCAGGCGGTGTTGTCGACAAGATAGGCGAACGCTCGCCGGAAATGGACGTCATCGGAGGGATGGACGTCGTGGTTGAACTGGATGCCGCCGATCGTATTCGGCGGGCGAAAGTATTCGATCTGTTCGATCTCGAAGTCGAACTCGCCGGCAACCGCCTGTTCGAGCGTTTCTGGCGCCTCCGGGCCGACGAACGGCTGTACCTGTTCTTGATACCGTTCGGTCGTGAGCACGTCGTGTTCTTCGTGGACCTCGTAGCGGGCATACCGAAAATTCGGCAGATGCTCGCGATTGTCGTAGTTGGCGTGATGGCGGAGATTACCGTTCTTCTCCTGGACGAGTTCGAACTGCCAATAGTCTTCGCCGACTTCCCCCACAGCACCGTCCAACCGGAATTCGTAGATCGAATAGAAGAGTTCGGCCAGTTCCTCGTCAGATTCGATGAACTGCTCTTCGTGTTCCTCCCGTAGGTCCTCGATCGCATCAAGATCTGGTGCGTCCCCGAACTCCTCAATCCAGCCGTCACTGACGTTTCGGCTCATGTTGATGAGGAAATTCTCGACGGTCTGGTAGATCGCCCAATCCTCGTGCCAGGCGTCCACCACGGCCAATCTGGCCGTCAGGTCGTCGATGCGCTCCATGGAAACGATGTCGACGTGGTAATCGAGATCGTCATCGCCCCACAGGTAGTCTTCATACTCCAGTTGGTTGAGGAAGTCATCGACGGTGACCTGCTCGCCGCTCCACCAGTAGAAGTCGTCGTGAAACGTGAGCTGGAGTACGCCTGGTTCGTAGGACCAGTCCTCCACGAGGTGTCCGTAGTGGGAGAAGTCGTAGTTCGACCGGCCGATGAGGGGGGCGGGTCGCCAGGGAAAGTCCTCTGGTGGGTTTGGATCGGCGTAGGGATTGTACTGGGTGTCGGCCGGAAGTTCTGCGTAGTGATGGTTCGCAAACGATGCGGTGGCGTCGAGGACCTCCGGCACCTGTTCGTCCGGATCGATGTCATCCGTGTCGTCCCCGTCATCCATGTCGTCTCCGTCGTCCGGATCGTCGATATCGTCCGCATCGTCCGGATCGTCGATATCGTCCGCGTCGTCCGTGTCGTCGGTATCGTCAGCGTCGTCGGCCTCATCGTCCCCGAGACAGCCGGTAAATGCAGCGAATCCACCGAGACTGCCTGCCTGGAGTAGCCGGCGACGGTCGAGCCAAGAGCTATCTCGTACCATATAGATCCCTCATGGGCTCCTGGTATAGTTATTAGGGTAATTGTAGGTATTAATTAATCAATTAGGTAAAATAATCCCGAGATATCTATTTTATCACAACATTCCTGCTAGTTTTCCCCGATATTTCAGGACGTTATAACGGGTTGCTGAAAGCCGACTTCCGGGAGTCCTGCGGCGACCGCTTTTCCATTCAGCCAGAACCAGGTCTCCTGATTGGTCCCCGTGGCAGTCGGTCCCTGCACGGCGGTGTGGTGATTAGACATGTGGTTGACGACCCAGACGAGCTCATCGACGGGCTGGTGGTACCTCTCTTCGTCGACCGTTCCGGTGAGCCGCTCGACGGACGGAAGCAGGCGATGCTGCCGACCTCGACGTCGACCACACCCTGGAGGACCGAGTCCAACAACGAGGAAGGTGTGTCGAAGGCGCACGGCTGGACCTGCCCTTCGAATCGTTCGGACGCGGCGATGGTCGCATCCTCGTGGGTCTGATATCGTGCCCGTGCAACGTTCGGCCATTCTCGAAGGCATCTGAATTCGCGTGATAGCGGAAATATCCGTTTTCCTCCTGGGTGAGTTCACTCTCCCAGTACTCCGCACCAATGGATTGACCGCCCCGTCGAGCCGGAACTCGTCGGGTTGACGGACACATTGAACAACTCATCGTCGTCGGTTTCGTTGGTATCGTCGGTGTCATTGCTGTCATCAACCGCTTCGATATCGTCGGCATTGCCGGCTCGAGGTCATGTTGTACGCCGGCAAGCATCGTCGTGTCGCCGAGTTCGTAGGGAGCCACCGCCGTCGGTTCGGATTGGTCATTCAATGTTGTATCGTTGAACCCCATCTTGCTGATTGACGTACGAATTATTCACCGGCTGTCTGATCTCAACCCGGGAATGCGGTTTGGCAATCCGGTCATTTTTCGGTACTGGTGCTGAGGGAACACATGATGCCGGTCGAGGAATCTGCGGACACCACGGAGTCGATCGCTGTCCGGTCTCCCACCGAAACAACCTGCAGCTGGCTATCGGTTGGTGCCGAGACGATGGACCGTGACTACACGGTGTACGGTGAATGGCGCGAGCACCTCGGTCCACTCGGCGTTACGAAGGCGCGGCTCCAGGGTGGGTGGGAAAAGACTGAATCCACACCCGGTCTCTATGACTTCCGCTGGCTCGATGAGATCGTCTTCGATATGGATGACCAGGGCGTGACGCCGTGGATGTGTCTGTGTTATGGCAATACCAATATCGACGGTGGTGGGGGCAGTCGCCTCGGCGCAAGCGCACCATCGACGGATACCGGCCAGCGCGCGTGGCTTGACTGGGTGCGGCAGGTGGTCGCGCGATACGGTGCCGTCATCGACGAGTGGGAGGTCTGGAACGAGCCAAACAACGTCTGGATGGACTGGGACGATGCCCACACCGAGGGGAACGCGCCCGAAACCTACGCGGATCTCTATGTCAGCACCGGCCGGGCGATTCGAGCCCTTCAACCCGACGCTATACTCATCGCCATGTCATTGGCCGGCACCGATCCTGCGTGGTGTCACGATGCACTCGCGGAGATCGCGGCCCAGGACGCCCTCGATCTCGTCGACGAAATCACCTACCACCCGTACAGTTACAACCCAGACGCCGTCTTCGAGGGCGTTGCGGAGCTGCGTGCCGTCGTCGATCGATTCGATCCGTCGATCACGCTTCGACAGGGTGAGAACGGCGCGCCGTCGGAGTACGGCGAGCAACGCGCCCTCAGTGAACACGAGTGGACCGAAACCGCCCAGGCGAAGTGGGCGCTTCGGCGGTTACTTGCCGATCGCGCCCGTGGGATTCCGTCCTCGTACTTTCAGATCATGGATATGCACTATCCGGACGAGGTCAACAGGAAGGGACTGTTGTACTCCGAGCCGGATCAGTCGGTCGGCCACCGGAAGGAGGCCTTCGATGCGGTGCGTCACCTCGCTGCCGTGTTCGACGACGGCCTCGAACCGCGCGGCCACGCCGCGGTCCGGACGGAGTCGGATCGGTCACTTGCGGCGTATGGGTTCGAACGCCGTGGGTCGGCCGAGGGGCTCGTCGCATTGTGGTTCGACGACGAGATCCCGGCCGATGACGTCTCGCGGACGTCGACAGCCGTGACCGTCACCAGCCCGATTATTCGGCATCCGGTATTGTGTGATCTCCGAACGGGCGACGTCTGGTCGCTACCGGACGACGCCGTCACGCGGTCCGGTTCCCAACTCGTCGTCAATGACGTCCCGCTGTACGATTCACCGGTGCTTCTTGCCGATGCCGGTACGATTCCGCTCGCCGAGTAACCACAACGGCTAACCGGCACCTATGCACTTCCCCGCCCATGGCGCTCGACCGCAATGACCGCGCTGACGGATACCGGGGGATCTGGTTTCGGCTCGGCCAGTTCGATGGCGAATACGGCGATAAGTACTCGGGTGGTCTCAGCACGTATACGATGAAACACGTCCCGATGGCGGTCCACGCCGACGGGACGACGTTCTTTACCTACGGCGGTACTCGGCCGGACGAACGTGACCTGCTCATTATGGTGGGGGCGTACGACCACGATCAGCATGCCGTTTGTCGACCGATCGTCATTGACACCAAACCCGAGCCGAATCCGAGCTACGACAGCGACACCGTTGTCGACCCCCACGACAATGCCACGATCGCAATCGACGGCGACGGCCACGTAGTCGTGTTCGTCGCCGGCCGCGGTCGGAGCCGTCCCGGCCGAATCTATCGAAGTGACGATCCACACAGCGTCTCCTCGTTTTCGTTCGTGACCGAACGGGAATTTTTTGCATACCCACAACCGTGGTGGGTCGACGACCGGTTCGTCGTCCTGTTCACCATTTACGACGAGAACGGCAATCGCGAGCTGTTCTGGGACCGGACGGCGGACGGTCACCCGGGCGATCACCAGCAGTTGGTCGGCATCGGCGGGCACTACCAGATTAGCACCATCCACGATGGGACCGTCTACACCGCCTGTAACTGGCATCCCGATGGGGACGTCGACCGTCGAACGAACCTGTACGTCCTTGCCACCGACGACGGCGAGACGTGGCGGACGGTGTCGGGGAAGCGGGTCGATCCGCCGGTAACCGAGGTCGATCACCATAGCCTGGCATGGGATGCCGCCGCCGAGAACCGGCTGGTCTATCTCAACGACATCCGGGTCGACGACGACGGCAACCCGGTCGTGCTCTACGTGACGAGCGCGGGACCCGAACCCGGGCCCTCGAACGACCCGCGCTACTGGGAAGTGGCCCGCTGGGCCGGCGACACGTGGAACCGCCAGCGCATCACCGACGCCGATCACAACTACGATTCGGGCAGCCTCTATCTAACCGAGGACGGGTGGTACGTGCTCGGACCTACCGAGGTCGGTCCCCAACCCTACGGGACCGGTGGCGAAGTGGCCTGCTGGCGGAGCACTGACGCCGGTACCACCTGGGATCGCATCCATCGGCTCACCGCCGACAGCGAGTACAATCACACGTACGTCCGGCGACCGCACAACCATGCCTCGCCGTTCGACGCCGTCTGGGCCGACGGCGATCCGTACGCGGCAAGTCCCTCCCGCTTGTATATTGGCGCCCTCGACGGGCGAAGCTGGCAACTCCCGACGGAGATGGCAAACGACTGGGTCGCACTCGACTAGGCCACGAACCCGTCCTCGAAAAAGAAGGTCCCGTCACGCTGGACGACGTCGCCGTCGAGTTCGATATACGAGTCCTCGCTCATGTCGACGATCATGTCGGCATGGACTGCACTTCTGTTTTGTTCGTTCCCCTCACCGACCGTATCGGCATACGCTTCGCCGACGGCGAGATGGACCGTATCGCCCATCTTCTCGTCAAACAGCATGTTGTACGTAAACCGATCGATGTCACGGTTCATGCCGATGCCGAGCTCGCCGAGTCGCCGGCTCCCCTCGTCAGTGTCGAGAACTTCCCCGAGCAGATCCGCGTTCTCCTTCGCGTCGTGGGCGGTGACCACACCGTTCTCGAAGTGCAGGTATGCATCGACGATCTCTCTCCCTTCGTAGTAGAGCGGCATGTCATACAGCACTGTTCCGTTCACGGAATCCGGGATCGGGGCCGTGAAGATCTCACCGCCCGGGAGATTGTGCTGGGCCCAGTCGTTGCGCGTCGGATTCCCCGCGACGGACATCGTGAGGTCGGTCGTCTCGCCGCTGACGATCCGAACCTGGTCGGCCGCCGTCAGTCGGGCAGCCATCTCGGCCTGGTGGTCACGTTGGACCGACCAGTCCCGAAGGATCGCATCCCAGACGAACGTCTCGTACTCCGGGGTGCTCATACCAGCGAGCTGTGCGTTGCCGGGGGCGGGGAATTGCGTGAGGTTCCATCGAGTGGCCAATCGGGCATCCCGGACCGGCTTGTCCGCGATTCGGTAGTCCGCCTGGATGGCGGTATCGACATCCGCCAGCGCCGAGACGTTCTCGTCGGCCCGAATCGTGATGTAGACGTCGGCTGCCTCGACCAGTGCGTGGGCGTGCTCGGGCGTCCCTGGGACCTCATCGAGGGCGTTGAGGTAGGCCGCGCGTGCGTCTTTGAACGTGCGCATGCCCGCGGGCAGGGGATGGGCGCCGACGTCGCCAATCACTTCGTGGAGTGCAACGACGAGGTCGTGGGCAACTGGATGGGCGTCGATGATCACATGATCGCCCGGTTGCATGTCCACGGAGTGATTCGCGATAATCGATGCGTGCTCGCGGATGCGTGGGTCCATGTCGAGGACAGTCACGCCCCCATAATACGGTTTTCTGTGGGTCGCCAAGTCTTTGACCGGGTGGACCCCTGGAGTCGGCATGATCGACCTTCGCAGCGACACCGTGACCAGGCCAACCGACGAGATGCGCAGCGCAGCCCGCAACGCACCTGTCGGCGACGACGTCTACGGTGAGGATCCGACCGTCAACAAACTCGAGGCCCGGGCTGCCGAGCTACTCGGAACACAAGCCGCCCTCTACGTCCCGTCGGGTACCATGGGAAACCAGATCGCAGCACTGACCCACACCGAGTACGGCCAAGAGGTCGTCCTCGAGGCCACCAGTCACATCTACGGCCACGAGGTCGGCGGCCTTGCCGCCACCGCTGGCCTGCAGGTCCGGCCGCTCGACGGCGGAGCCGACGGCCTCTTTTCTCCGTCCGCGCTCGCCGATGCGATCATCGAGCCGTCGTTACACAGAGCGGGTACCGGTTTGGTCTGTCTCGAGAACACCCACAACCGGGCCGGCGGAACGGCGCATTCTCCAGCCGCGATGGCCGCTCGGTGCGACATCGCTCACGATGCCGGCATCCCGGTCCACCTCGACGGGGCTCGGCTGTTCAACGCCGCGGTGGCTCTCGACGTGCCCCCGGCAGCGCTGGCCGAGCCGGTCGATTCGGTGATGTGTTGTGTCTCGAAGGGACTTGGGGCTCCGGTCGGGTCGCTGGTGGCCGGCGACGAGGAATTCGTCGAAACGGCTCGCCGCTACCGCAAGCGACTGGGCGGCGGCATGCGCCAGGCGGGCATCATCGCAGCTCCCGGATTGATCGCACTCGACTCCTGGGAACGGCTTGCCGAGGACCACGAACGGGCCGTCCGGTTGGCAACTGCACTCGACGAGCTACCGGGTGTTACGGTTGACGCCCCGGATACGAATCTCGTCCGCGTCGATGTGACCGACGCGGTAGTCGACGGGGAGACGTTCCTCTCACAGCTGGCCGATCGCGACGTGCTCGGGGGCGCCTACGGTGGCGACGTCATCAGGCTGTGCACGCATCGTGACCTCACGGATGCGGACGTCGATGCCGCGATAGCCGTCGCGACCGAGATTCTCACCGATTAACGTCTGCCGTCCTCGATGCCCTGTCGGAAGCTCACTAGAATCTTCCGGACGTACAGATAGGTACCGAAC
>SKNY01000024.1 GCA_007123105.1 Salinarchaeum sp.
GGTTTGTACCTCACCATCGATCAACCAGCGAAGTGCGACTTGTGCCGGCGTCGCATCTACTTCTTCGGCGACGTCGACTACCGCATCGAGCACCGCCCAATCGCGATCGTCGAACCGGTCCGCCCAGCCGGACAGATCCCCTCGGGATCCTGCTGGGGCATCACCGTCGGGCGTGTATTTGCCGGTGAGGAATCCGCCGGCCAACGGCGAGTACGGACACACGGCGACGTCTTGGTCCGCGCAGACGTCGAGGAGACCATCGCTCGGGTCACTCGCAATGGCGTTGTATCGGGGCTGGACGAGTTCGAATCGTTCCCAGCCATTGACGTCACTCTCCCAACACGCCTTCATCAACTGCCACCCAGCGAGGTTACTGACGGCGATCGTATGAACGAGTCCGTCAGCGACGAGGTCGTCAAAGGTGCGCAGCGTCTCTCGGAGCGGCAACTCGGGATGCCAGGTGTGGACGTAATAGACGTCCAGATAATCCGTATCGAGTCGGTCGAGCGTCCCGGCGAGTTCCGCCCGAATACCCTTTCGCGAGACGCCTTTCCGACGGATTGGCCCACGCGATCGCCCCATGGCATCGATCGAGGTCCCGTAATGCGCCCAAAGCACTTTGCTCGCGATGACGAAGTCCTCGCGGTCGTAGTCGGCGAGCCACTCTCCGATGTACGTCTCGCTGTTGCCGAGTCCGTAACTGTTCGCCGTGTCGATGAAGTTGATGCCGGCGTCCCACGCCGCATCCAACAGCTGATGTGCCTGTTGGCGATCGGTTTCGACGACGCCATCGGTTTCCTTCCCGAATCGCCACGTACCGAAACACAACCGAGAGGTGGTGAGCCCGGTGCGTCCGAGCTGAACGTATTCCATACGCATCGCTAATTGGAGTGGCACTTCAAGGAAACGGTCTCTGGAAGTCGTGGGTGGTATTTAATCGTAGGTGGGCGCCGTGAATCGGTCCTCGAATTCACCGGCGTCCTTGAGGCGCTGGTACTCCCACTCGTACGGCGATTCTCGCAGTCGGGTCGGGCCGTTGCGCTGATCTGGCGTCAGGTGATCGCCGTCCCCCGCGGGGTAGTGACTGTAGATCATGAGCCGACGCGGTCGACCCGATGAGTTCGGTCGCGAACTGTGTACCAGCAAGCTGCTGAAGAAGATGACCGATCCGGCCGGTGCGATGACGTCGTGTCCTTTACCATCGAGCTGGTCGGCAGGTACCTGCAATCCAAGCCCGTCGACATGTTGGTGGTCGCGATGAGTGTCGTGGCTGCCGGGCCAGACGTGAAGTGGTCCAGACTCCTTGGTGTTGTCGTCGACCATGATGGCCGTCGAAAGCACACTCTGAGGATAATCTTGGGCCTGGTAATAGGCCCAGTCATTGTGAACCGGGAATGCGCTGGTCGCCCGTGCAGGCTCTAACCACTCCACTGGCTCCGGCAGCGGTGCCTTGTAATTTAATTTCTCTTCCATCAACCGAGGCTCATCCTCCATCAACTGAGCAAGCGGTTCCCGCAGTGCCCGCTCGAGGCGACTGAACGTCAACGAGAGATCATCGACCGGCTGGAGTTTGCGAATCATCTGATCGCCATCGTCGTCTTCGACGACATCGAGCCGGCCGTTCTGCCGGTCGGTGGCGAGCGACGTATTTATCGTCAGCTCCAGCATTCGATCTGCTTCGGCCTGCATGCGATCGACTTCCGCCGACGAAAACACATCCTCGAGGATCAGTAGCCCCTCATCGTGGTATTGCTCGATATGATCGGCAGTCAGATCCAAGGAGGCATCCGTGGTGGTGAGACTCATACTCGACCTTGCGGTGGCCAGGACCATAATACTGCCCGGCTTACTGACGAGTCTGTCTAACGGTTTCCTGGCCACCCCCACGATATATTACCAGTGAATGATAATGTACGACTATGGCGAGAAATGGCGCCATCCTGGCGGTCGCCCTGATCACCCTCCTCCTCATCGTCAGCGCGGGGCTGGCGGCAGGAAGCATCATGAATACCTACGCGGTCGATCACGCGAGCGGGATTGGAGACGGTCCAGATATTGAAGATCCAAGTAACGGTCCCCCGGGAACCGGTCTCGACGACGACCCAGATCGCTCCGATGACCTGGCAAACGGGGATCCAGACGCACCGGAGCTGATCCCACAGATCTGCGTTGAGGCCCTCGAAAGCGGTCTCGTTGTCGCCGGCATCGTCGCGTTCATCCTGGGCGTGACGGCGTTGACCTACCTCCGGGTTGGCTTTACGGCGAGCATGTTCGTCTTTTACATCCTTGGCCTGCCGGCGCTGTTGGCCTACGGTGTCCTCACGCAGTGTGGGCCGCCCCTCGGCAACGGCGAAGGCGGTCTCGATCAAATCTTTGCGGACACCATCGGTGATGTCGGCGGCACCATGACGACGGTCCAGCCACCACTGACGGTCGTCATAGGAATTACCCTACTGTTCGCGCTCGTCGCGATTGCCGCCTTGTTGTCGGCAACGGGGAGCCAAGACATCGACGTACTCGAGCCGCCCACGCACGCCGAACCGGCCGACCTCGAACGGTTTGCACGGGCCGCGGGTCGCGCGGCCGACCGGATTGAACAGTACGACGCTGACGTCGACAACGCCGTCTACGAGGCGTGGGCCGAGATGACCGGGGTACTCGCCATTGAGTCACCGGAAACGGCGAGTCCACGCGAATTCGCTGGCGCAGCCGTGGACGCAGGGATGCATGCTGAGGACGTCGAGCAGTTGACGACCCTCTTCGAGGAGGTTCGGTACGGCAACATGGACGCGGAACCGCGCGAACAGCTTGCCGTTGACACGTTGCGGTCGATCCAGTCGACGTACGGAACCGATCCTGACGAGGCGAACGAGTAGCAGAGTTCCTCGACATCCGCGACCTCTTCCCGGCTACCCACATACCGTGCGTGTGGGTCCTGAACTGCGAGGAGGATGCCTCGCCGGTCATAGATGGCTGCATGCGATGACGGGCTGGTAACTGTGGAATGACGCCGCCTGACAGAGAGGGTGGGATAAGCGCAGTGGGCAATAATTGGCGGTTAGCTTGAGGTCCGCCCGGAGGATCAAGGGGACGACGTACCCGCATGGGCGTCTCCACGGTTGTGGCGACACGGGAGTCGACAAGCGACCCTCACCTCGTTGCGCCTGCCCAACGTGACACGAAACGCAGGCAGGCCGATGACACGGCGCGTGTCCGGCGACTCGGGGAATCTGCGCTATAGAACATCCCCGCTATCTCCCCGAGACGAACGGGATGTACGGTGCGATCGGCTCTCGCGTCAGGTCGGACGCCGAATACGCCGAATCGCTCGTGGGCGATGTATCGTCCACGAACCCGGGATCGTCTCGCTGACCCCCGACCGGCAGGTGAGAAGCTGTCTGTCAGGCCGTGGAACCTGCCCGCTTCTCGCGCTGGAGACTTCTCGCTTCTTCGCGGGGAGGTTAATTCAGGACGGTTAGGCCTGTAAGAGTTAATTTGGCGGGAGCGGTAGGGATCACATGGGCGACGACGGCACAACGGAAATCAATTCCGTCGACGACATCAACGTCGGCGACTGTCTTTATCAGGAGGAACGGGGGAAGACCTACTGGGTCAAGGATATTTCTGAAGATACCGTCGTTCTGACGGACGTCGGCGACTCCGGTGAATCGTGGATTAAAGATACCCTCGACCAGGCATTCGCCGCCCGAGAATGGGTCCGCCAAACATCTGGTGCGCAATTATCCGAACGAGACGATCAGCCACGGTAGGCTCGGCGGTATCTGACAGCTCGCTTCATTATTCACAACCAACTGCGCATCAGAACGGCCGCTTCCAACGCCCATGCAGCCGTGATTCGTCGATGCTCGAACTCTGACGGAACCATCGAAAATACGAGGGAACTTGACAACAATTACCCGGTGGTAGTCCGGTAGGCATGGATTAGCTGCCCGTAATGTCCAAAGTTACTACCCGATGCCCAAGCCATGGAATATCCATGGCCTCCGGCTGGTGGAGCAAGATCCAGTGGTGGCAGTCGGACCGGGTCGTGCTCTATGAATGTCGGCGCTGTGGAACCTCGTCGCGGAATCACGTGTCGACGTGTCCCCGATGTGGGAGAAATTCGATCGCGCGGTACGAGATTTCCTGAGGCTGGTCTTTGCGCTGCTGACAATCGCGGTTGGATCGTGAACGCAAACAGCTAACAATCAGGGTTCGATACGGCCACCATGGAGGCAACAGATCGGATCCTCGTGACGATGCCACCGTCGCTGTGTGCCGATTTCTTTGCGCCTGACCAGCGCGAGCGTCTCGAATCGCTCGGTGATGTCGTTTATCACGACGACAGTGCCAACATGACCGAAGCCGAGCTGATCGATGCCATCAGTGGGGCGACCATCACGATCACGGGGTGGGGGTCACCGACGCTCACCGCCGAGGTGATGGCCGTCGCCGACGATCTCGACCTACTTGCGCATGCGGCTGGATCGGTTGCCACGTACGTCTCCCCGGCGCTGTTTGACGCCGGCGTGACCGTCTGTTCTGCGAATCGTCCGATGGCGCGTTTTACCGCCGAGCTCACGCTCGGCCACATGATCTCAGCCGAACGACACATCGCCGATACCCATCACGGAATGCGCGAGGGCGACTACGACACGGATGTGTCGGGTGGTTCGCTCGTGGGTGCGAATGTCGGCATCGTCGGTCTCGGTACGGTCGCACGATACCTGCTCCGCATGCTCGAGCCGTTCGACGTCTCCGTCCGCGTGTACGATCCGTACGTCGCTGCCGCCGAACTCACCGAATACGACGTTGTCGAGAAGGCAAGTCTGGACGAGGTCCTTTCCGAGTCAGACATCGTCTCGATCCACGCCGCACGAACACCGGAGACGATCGGTATGATTGGGGCGAAGGAACTCGAGCGCATCCAAGACGGTGCCCTCCTCGTCAATACCGCCCGCGCTGCCATTATCGACGAGGGAGCGGTCGTCGAGGAACTCGAACGTGGTCGCATCCGGGCCGCGTTCGACGTCTACCATGACGAGCCACTGCCAGCGGATCATCCACTCCGGAGCCTCGAAAACGTCCAATTGACGCCCCATCGTGGCGGTCACGGGCCCCATGAGGTGTTCGGCGAAACCATCGTTGATGAAATCGAGCGGTTCCAGGCGGGCCACACCCTCCAGCACGAAATCCCACGCGAACAGGCTGAGCTGATGACCCGCTAACTGGCTACCAGGTCCCGTGGAAGGTATCAAAGGAGAGTGCGTCCATGGGCTCGCGCCCGGTGGCGATCTCATACTCCCCAGGGGTCAGGACTGGACGGTCGAATTGTGGGCCGTCGTCGGTCGTGATTCGTGGACAACCCGTGTTAACATACGCGTCCAGACCGAAGTTCATGAGCCGGTCTGGGGTAATCTCGTCCATGGTGATGAGGTAAGCGTCCTTGTTGTCGTCGACGATCTCCCGGGCGGTTTCCCAGCGGCCCTGGCCGATCTTGGTACAGTAGATGACTCCCCACGTATCCGCGTCCATTGCGCGGTGGATGGCCCCATAGCGTTGTTTGATGAATGCGTCGGCATCTGCCACGTCGACGACGTTGTTAACTGGGTCGGCAATGACGACGCGTTTGTCTCGATGTTCGAACGCCAGTCCAACCGGATGGAATTTGCCACCACCGACGTACAACACTTGTTCTGCGTCGACGTCGGCACTGGCGTAGTTACAACCGAGTACCTGCCCTTCGTGCGTGAGGCGGTCGTCACCCCGGCGGGTGTGGACCACGTAGCCGCGCGCTTCTAACCAAGAACGCATTGCGTCGAATCGGTCGTGGTGCTGGGCGGTGGTCACGAGACAGAGATCAGGATCTTCCGCGGGTGACGCGAGCTCCTCGAGGGCCTCCTGCATGATGGGAAACGGATCGACGTTCGAAACCAGCGGGACATAGAGAATCTTCTCTGATTCCTTCATCGGCGAATGCCCGAAATGGACGAACACGTCCGATCGGCGCATCAGTTCGGTGTCCAGATCGCAGGCGCCGTAGCATGGCTGCCCGGAGATCAGGACGGCAACGTCGTCATCGAGTCGATCGCGGAGGTCGGCGGCCACGCCGGGTCCGCGACGTTTGAGCCCTTCTGGAAACTGCAGCCCCACAGTGACAGCATCCCGCTCCTGGACGGTCTCGACGATGCGGTCGAGTTCGTACGCCCACTCCCGGTCGTGGGTCAGCGCCATGCCGGTCTTCGTGAGGTCACCCGCCGGCACATCGCGCGACTCCGGACACATTGGTCGATCGGTCGTGCCGGTCGCGGTTAACTTCCCTGTTTCGAACCGCCGATCGACACCGCTTTCGGCGACCGCGGTGACTCCCGCCTGGACATGATCCACAGCGAATGGGGCGATTGGTTGCCTAATCGGGTCGCCGCGGCCGACCCGGACGGGCTTGCAGGCTGGTATCTCGGCTGTAACGGCTTTATCCTGAAGGCACGCGACGGGACGACGATCCTCATCGATCCGTACCTCGGGGGCGGCGATCCCCCGCGTACGGTACGGATGATCCCCGTGCCGTTCGAGCCAGGCGACATCGAGGCCGCAGAGGCAATCTTTGCGACACACGAACACACAGACCACGTCCATGGCCCCAGTCAGGCGCCCATTCTCGCAGAGACCGGCGGGATCCTGTACGCGCCATCGGCTGCCATCGCGGTCACAGAGGCCGAATCGTGGGCAGACGAGTGGGAGGTAACAGACGAGCAACGCCAGCCCGTCACCCCGGGTGACGAGATCCCGCTGGGGGAGCTGACCATCCACGTTCGAAACGCCCACGATCCAGACGCCGAGGAACCGGTTTCCTATGTGATCGAACACGACACCGGGGTCATCTTCCACGCTGGCGACTCGAAACCAGCAACGGCCTTCGAGGCAGTTGGCGCGGAGTTCGACATCGACGTAGCGATCGTCGCGATGGGGACGGTTGGCAACCTCACCGATCCCGAAACCGGCGATCGAACGCCAACGAAATGGTATGCCTCGCCCGACGAAGCCGTCGCAATGGCAAACGATCTTCGGGCCGATCGGCTGCTCCCGAGCCACTGGGATATGTGGAAGGGATTCGGCGCTGATCCCACCGCATTGCACGCCCACGCTGCGAGCTTTCCGTACCCGAACCAGCTCGAGATCGTCGAAATCGGTGACAGGTTTGACGTGTAGGTGCGGGGTGCGCCGTGTTCACGGCGCTTCGTTCGGATCGTAATCTGTTTAATCGGTCCTGTGAAACGACGGGTGGATGCTCGTCACCATCGTAGGGACCCAGTTAGGCGATGAGGGCAAAGGCGGGATCGTCGACGTGTTCGGGGGAGACGCAGACGTCGTCGTCCGGTACCAAGGCGGGGACAATGCCGGCCACACGGTGGTCGAGGGAGACGAGGAATACAAACTTTCACTGGTGCCATCCGGTGCCGTGCGAGGTAAAGTAACCCTGCTCGGCAACGGCTGTGTGGTCAATCCGGCCACGCTGTTCGACGAAATCGATGCCCTCCGCGAACGCGGCCTCGAACCCGATGTCAGGGTCGCAGCGCGGGCCCACGTCATTCTTCCGGTGCATCGACTCTTCGACGGTATCGAGGAAGTAGCCAAAGGTGATCTCGCGGCAGGAACGACAAAACGTGGGATCGGCCCCACATACGAGGACAAGGCAGCCCGCCGGGGCGTCCGCGTCGGCGATCTCCTGGACCCGGAGGTGCTCCGCGAGCGACTATCGTACCTGCTCAAGCAGAAACACGATATCGCCACCGAGGTGTACGGCCACGAGCCGGGCTCGGAACTCGATCTTGAGTCGACTATCGAGAAGTGCCACGAATTTGCGGAGCGTTTGCGGACAGAAGAGATGGTCGTCGATGCCGGACCGTTTCTTGAGGAACGGATCGAAGCTGGCGCCAACGTCATGTTTGAGGGTGCACAGGGGACATCACTCGACATCGACCACGGCATCTACCCGTACGTTACATCCTCAAACGCGTCGGCCGGTGGAGTGTGTACGGGCACGGGTCTCGGCCCGACGACCGTCGGCAGCGGCGCCGTGGTGGGCATCATCAAGGCGTACCTTTCGCGGGTGGGCACCGGCCCGTTACCAACGGAACTCGGTGGGGTCGAGGGACAAACCCCCGACTACGAACCGGGGAGCGACGACGATGAGGCAGAGACACTTGCCCGCCGGATTCGTGACGAGGGTGGGGAGTACGGCACGGTGACGAACCGGCCGCGCCGAGTCGGATGGCTCGACATGCCCATGTTACGACACGCCACCCGGGTCAACGGGCTAACAGGTGTCGTGATCAACCATCTCGACGTCCTGGCCGAGCTGGACGTAGTCCGCGTGGGGCACAGTTACCGGCTCGACGGGGAGGAGCGGCTCACCATGCCGGCAACGACGGAACGCTGGGGTGATTGTGAGGCGGTCTTCCGCGAGTTCGACGGGTGGCCCGCGATCGACCCGGACGCGATCACCGACGCGGGCTATGACGGGCTGCCAGCAGGTGCTCGGGCATACGTAGCGTACATCATTGACGAGCTCGACGTGGAGCTCCACGCCGTTGGCGTGGGGCCGGCCCGCGATGACACGATCGTCCGCTCGAATCCATTCCAGTAGGTGCCGTCACGTTTTTTACCCGGCTCCCTCGATCAGCAGTATGCATTCTCGAGGTGACTCGCGATGAGGGAGTCGCTCATGGACATTATCTGTTGTCCAATCGACAAGGCCGAACTCGAACTCATCGTCGAAGAGCGGACTGACGAGGAAATCATCGACGGTGAGCTGCGGTGTGGGGAGTGTGGAGAGCGGTATCCGATCGAAGACGGTATTCCAAACTTGTTGCCCCCGGACATGCGCGATGACGCCTGAACCTTTTTGAACGGTCACGTCATCTGGTCGGTTGTGTCAGCGTCGCTCGACGTCGTGGTCAATCGGTCGCAGCCGAACGGGCTTGACGTGCCGTCGGCCTTCGAAGCCACCGGGGATTTCGTACTCTCGGTGACTAACGACGGTAAACCCGTCCACCTGCACGTCAACTGCGACGACGACATCGCTCCGGCCGTTTCCTTCGAGACCGGCAACCATTTTATCCCTCGTGAGAACACCTTTGAACTCCCGATTCGCGTCGATGAAGCAGCTGCGCCTCGACGCGGAAAACTTCGACTAAGCGTCGGCTACGGTTCAGAGGTCAGATATGTCGACCTCCGGCTGACAGAACCAGATCCAAGGGACCGCGTCAGGGTAGATGAATCCCTCTCCAAACCTCAGCCCCGGGAACGGCCGACGACGGTTTCGGCCAGGATCCTCAGCGATGTCGGCGTTATCGCATTACTCGTTGTAGCCGTGCTCGCCCTTATCGCCGGCGGGATCACGCTTGCGACCATTACCACACCGATGGTTGGCGCACTGTTAGTGATCGTCGTCGGGTTGCTCGCTGTCGGCATCTACGCCCTTCTCTCGGCGAGTTGAGGCCGCAATCCAGGATCGCAGAAAGCGGATCCGATACGGGTTGTCGGGCTCGTCCATCGCTCCCACCCGGTTCGTGCGGGGCCCATCTTCGTCTAGTTCGGTACAGAGGTCGACGATGGCAGTCCTGACGGCGTCGGGAAGCTGGGGCGGGGCTTCGTTCGTCATCGGTGCGAACGTCCGGGCGGCCTCCAGATATAACGAACAGGGCTCACGACATGGGATCCGTCCATCACCCGCGGGCACGTCGAGGTCCGTTTCTCCGTCAAGTTCCCAGCGACGCCGTTTGAGACACATCTCGTCGGAACAACACGCACTCGTGATTGCACGCACGCCTGCTGCCGGAATTGATTCAACCACCCGGTAGATCCCAGACTGACGTGCCGCGGTCTCCCGGAAGTGACGCACGTCGAGATCGCCCGCCCGTTCTGCGTACCAGTTCGCAATTGAGACCGGATAGAACCGGTCAATGACTTCCACTGCCTCCGCGGCCGACAGCGCGGGAAACGCCCATCCCGATCGGAGCGTCGGTGCGGACTTGAGCGGTCGATACCGGTCGGCGTCATCAAATCTGGCCAGGTCGGTGGCAGCGGCGGGATCGTCGTAGGAAGTAAGCGACTCGGTATCTCGATCCACATCGGCTGTGTGGACGATCGCGTAGCGTCGGTGCCCGTCAGTGCAGGTGACAGTGATGCGGAGCTGGCCCCACGAGCGCGTGATGCCGGCGCGTAGCTCGCGATACCGTGCTGGTACTGCAGTCGTTTCAGCACGTTCGAGCCATCGAAGGAACGGGACGACGAACGGACGCTCGTCGTCAACGACCCGGGCGAAAAACCACCAGTTGTCCACGTACTGGCGGTGTCGTTCGACCCATGCCGGTAACGCCGCCCCATCGATTGCCTCGACGCTGTCGTCGACACCGACCCGATACCCATCGGCCGTACGCTCGACGCACAACCCGTCGTAATCGATGCCGTCCCGGGCGGCGTCGCGGAGCGCCTCGACCTGCTGGTCGATCATGGGATTGGCCCGATCGCCGCACCGGCCGTTCTCGCGAGCGTGGCGGCCACCTCGGCGATCAACGGTTCGGTACCCACTGCGCCGGCGTACCACACCTGGCGGCCGTCGGCGATGGCAGGCACCGGCCACGTCCCATCGTCGGCTGTGATCCCGAGACTTGCCGGAATATCCTCGGTGGTGTGATACCCATTTGCAATAAACAGCGGGACCACGACCACCTCGTCGACGGTGATGTGATCGGTAAGATCGGCTACGTACGGCGACTCGTCAAGAAATAACGTGATGACCTCGGCAAATCGGTCACGGCGTCGAATCGTCTCGGCATGCCGTTGGATGACGCTCGCACTGCGCGGATTGCGCTCGGTCCCGTGGCCAATCACCGCCAGGGCGGTTCCCGACCCGACGTCCTCCCTGCCAGTCACCGATTCGGCCCGGGAGACGATCACGTCCGCCATCGACTCGTGCGTGCCGACGGGCCGACAATACCACCACGTACCGGCGCCGTCCGATCGGTCGGCACACACGATGTCCCCATCGACGGCCGTCCACGAACCGGGCCAGGCGGATCCGAGCCCGAGCTCGCGAGGAATCACCTGTTCGGTAAAGTATCCCTCGCTGATGAACACCGGCACGATGTAACAGTCGCCCGGCGGAACCGTCCGTCCGACGTCAGCCACCGCTGGCTCTTCCTTCCAGAATCCGGCGGTAACGTGGACGTCCCCAGCCTGGTCGGCCATACGATCGGCGTGGGCGTGGACGGTCGCGCTCGTGTTCGGATTCAGATGGGACCCATGCCCGAGGAGGACGATCGAGTCCATGAGCGAGTTCACGGTGCGCACATCGTAAACCGCTTCGCTCTCCGATCGGAGCACTCAACTGCATCTCGGGTAATCCTCGGGGAATGAGCATCGCGGCAGCGACTCGCAATGCAGTCGACCGCGAGCCGTTTCTCCGACTCGCGATCCGGGCGGGCGTCGTCAACTATTCCGCGGCAGCGCGATACCTTGACGTGGGCGATCCGGATGCCGTCGCGGCAGCATTGCGCCGGTTGGCCGAAGAGTTACCGCCGGTGGAACGTACCGACCCGGCGTGCAGGATCCGCGTCCGGCGAGGCGCCCGAATCGTCGAGCATGAGGCCGACGCGGTGCTCCGGGTTGGCGAGATGGGCGTTGCGGTCGACGATGGCGAGTTGGCCGTGCTGATCGTCGTCGGCGAGCTGACGGCAGCCATCGTTGGGAGCATGCTGTATAGCCTCGCGGCGACCGACATTGACGTCCCAGCGGCCGGTTGGGCAGGCGAGCAGCTCGTGATTGCCTGTCCGAGCAACGATGCGGTTGCGGCGCTGCGCACAATCGAGGAGGTCCGCGCTCCCGGACGCCGACATTCGACGGATTGAAACGAATCCTGGCGGTAGGCGAGGATATGGGGTTGACCGTATCGAACACGCTCACCGGCGAGCGCGAAGCCTTCGAACCCGTCGATCCGTCGGCAGTGACCCTCTATTACTGCGGGCTGACGGTGTCCGATGACGCCCACCTGGGTCACGCTCGATCCTGGGTCCACACCGACGTGATGCATCGCTGGCTTGAGCACTGCGGGTACACGGTCGACCACGTCGAAAACTTCACCGACGTCAACGAAAAGATCGTCGCCCAGGTAGCGGATGACGAGGACGAGGCGACCGTCGCCCGTCGGTACATCGGACGCGTACTCCAGGACATGCGGTCGCTCCGTCTCAAACGGGTGACCGTATATCCGCGAGTCACCGAACACATACCGGAAATCATCGAGCTTATCGAACGGCTGTTGGCGCGGGACGTCGCCTACGAGTCGAACGGGTCGGTCTACTTCGACGTCACGGCCTTTCCCGAGTACGGGCGGTTGTCCAACCAGACACTCGATGACCTCGAGGCGA
>SKNY01000038.1 GCA_007123105.1 Salinarchaeum sp.
CATCGACCCCGAGTCGGCGAGACAGGATCGCGACGGTAAGCAGCTGGGTCCCGCCTGCCAGGATGGTCCGGATCCCGGCCTCATGGGCCCCGTGGACCAGCCCCGTCGCGACCGCAAGGACCGGATCGCCCATGAGGCGAATCGCTTCGAGCGGATCATCGAGCGCGCCGGTCGCGAGCGAACTCGCCGCGAGTCCCTCCGCAACGACTGCATCCTTCAGCTCGACGGGGTGGGTGGCGAGCGAGGACGAGACGCCGTACGGCTCACCAAGCGCAGCCAAGACGCCCGCTGCCGTGGTTGTGCCCCCGGGGATGGTCTCGGCGATGACGATCTCTGCATCTGGTAACGTACTGCCAAATCGTCGAGCGTCGGCGTATAGCTCGGCCGCGACAGGGACGGTGACTGGATCACGAACGTCTGCGCCGGGATCGTGTCCGAACGAAACCGTTGGCGCCGCCGTCGGGGTGGCCATTCCTGCGTCGAGGACGGTCACCGGAAACGGACAGAGCTCGCGGACCGCCCTGGTGATCGCCGCTGGCGTGGGACAGCCTGCCGGACTGACTGGTGTAACGGGGGCGGAGACCGGTCGACCATAACAGAGGATCTCTGCGTCTGCTGCAGGCGTATGCGCCGCAAGCATCGGTGTCGCTCCGGCGGCACTGATGCCGTCGATGCGGGCTGTCTCGGTCGATCCCGCGACGAGCATCATCCGCATGCGATCGCCTCCGCGATCCGCGCGTCGTCGGGTTCGTTGACGTTCACCGCGAGCCGGATGTCGTGACTGAGCACCCGCGCGTCGCTGTCTGTTTCGGCCACGACGTTGAGTCCGGTCGGTGAGACCCGGCGTCCGTCGTCGTCGGTCGCCAGGTCGACACTCACGCCAAGCAACCGTTTCACGACTGTCGGTACGCAGACCGTCGTCGATCCGGTGGGGCGACGGTCGAGAACGTCATCAATGACCTCACCCGAGAGTAGCGGGAGATCCGACGTCGCGGTGAGCACGGGTCGATCAAGCGTGTCGAGGGCGACCATCAGATCCTCGACGTATCCGTCGCCAGGTGTGTCGAGGACATCCACCGACCGTGCAGAAAGCAGTTGCCGCGTCGCAGGTGTATGCGGCGAGACCGCACAGGTAATGCGATCGATTCGACTGTCTGCCAGGGCATCGAGCACCCGGTCGATCATCGGTTCACCGCTGATCTCGTAGAGTGGCTTCTCGACATCCGCGGCAAGCCGCGTGCCCTGGCCGCCACACATAATCAGAGCGTCCACGCGATCGCCCCCAGATGCAACCCGACCAGCCGGCTTAGTTCGTTCGTCGCCCCGAGGACATCCCCGCTCTGGCCGCCGAGGTGTCGATCCGACCACGCCAGCATGCCCAGTGCGACGATGAACCCGCCGAGCACGGCGAGTCCAGCGGCGACGTGGACCCCCGTCAGGGCAACGGCTGGCACCGACAGCGCGACGGCCGGTACGAGATCTCGACGATCTGCTGGATCGATGACGCTTGCACCGAGGCCTTCGTGGGCCGAATGGCCAAGGCAGGCCACGGTCGCCATGCCAAGTTTCGCGCCCACCTCGGCAGCGATCACGATCCCGACGGCTGCGACCGGCAGTGTCGCCAGCGTGAATCCTGCCGCGGCCAGTCCGAGCAACACGATTCCGACGCCGAGAACCGCCCCGACACCGACCTGCGTGTCCTTCATGACCATTCGGCGATCCTCGGCATCGCCATGGACGACCGCCGCATCCCCAAGATCTGCCACTCCGTCGAGGTGGTTGATGCCCGTCAGGAGGTACACCCAGGCGACGAAGAGCACGGCCGTCGTCGCCGCTGGAAGGCCGATTAGAAACGGGATGACGAGCAGGCCGCCGACGAGGTATCCGGCTACCGGGCCGACAGCCGGGGTGTGCCGGAAGGCCGTCCAGGCGCGTTCGTCGCGACCGACCGGGATTCGGGTCAAGAATCCCACGGCACCGCGCATTGCATCCATCACCAGACGGCCACCCCCGCGAGCCCGACCGCGAGGACGCCGGCGATGCCCGTGGTCCGAATCGCCCGCGTCACACTCTGATCGTCGGGCGATCTGCCGCGGTCGTTGAGGACGTAGTGGTCCGGTTTTTCGAGCCTGACGTCGAGCACCCGTGCCATCGTCGCCATTGGCCAGCCGGCGTTTGGCGAGGCCGGTACCCGGGCGTCCGCACCCGCAGCACGGATCGCCGTCGGGCGAATCGTAGCGGCGGCGATCAGGACGGCGGTCAGGCGCGCCGGGACCGCCATGACCAGATCGTCGAGTCGGGCACTGGCCCAGCCGGTGGATACGTGATGATAGCCGAGCATCGAGTCCATCGTGTTGACGGCCTTCACCCAGACGGCGAGGCCGACGCCGACCGCCACCGAGACCTGGGCACCCAGCGCGAATGCGATGAGGGGCGCCACGAACCCGTCCGAGAGATTCTCTGCAAGGCTCTCGATGGTCGCGCTCCGGAGCCCGGTCACATTCATCGCGGAGACGTCTCGACCAACCAACGCTTGCACGGCCTCGCGTGCTACAGACAGCGAGGTGGATGCCGCTTCGTCGACGTCTCGGGCGACCTCGAGGAGCATCCGCAGGCTGAATGTCGAAAACAGGGCCATTCCGCCGACCACCATCCCCGCAATCGATCCGACGCGAAACGCGGCGGACACTACCCCGGTCGCAATTAGCGCTGCAGCGACCGGTAGGCTGATGGCGGCGGCGATCCCCACGAATCGGGGCCAAGCCCAGTCACGATCGATGGCCCCGACGATCCGACCGAACCACGCGACCGGATGGATCCGCCCCGGCCACTCGCGAACCAGGACGTCAAGGACGAATGCCCCGATCAGCACGACGGCCGCAGCCGAGATCATCGTGCCCCCGCGAAATATTGGGGGAGGTCAGTCAGGGGGATGTCCTCGAGAAGCACGGCCCGCACGCCGTGTTCGGTCGCTCCGCCATCGGCGTGGGGATCGTCGCCCACGTGAACGATCGCCCCGTGTGGGACGGCTAGCGCGTCGGCCATCGCAAGGAATGCCCGTCGATCGGGCTTGCGATACCCACAGCCCACGCTCGTTACAACGGCGTCGAACGCGGGCAAGTCGGTCGTCTCGAGCACGAATTCTACCAGTCCCGGAACGCTACAGTTCGAAAGTAGGCCAACGGGGCCGACCTCCCGTGCTGCCCGGACCGCTGCCGGTGCACCCTCCCTCGTCGTGACGGGAACCGCGAACGCGGTCCGAACGGCCGCCTCGACCACCGATGGATCGGCATCCACTTCGCGGCTTTCGAGCGCTCCAACCACGTGGTCGACCAGCGAAAGCTCTTCCCCCCGTTCTACCCGGACGTGGACCTCACCGAATGCGTCCGACCAATCGTCCGGTACGACAATGCTCCGCACTGTCAGTTCTCGTGCGATCGCGTCAGCCGGCGTGGGCGGCTCGGACACCGTCACCAGCGTCTCGAAGAGATCGAAGCTCACGGCAGCCGGCGTCCGGACACGCTTTTCACCCTCGGTGGCCGAGGACCGATCATCATGCGTACCGTCTCTTTGTTGCCCAGCGCCACGGAGGTCGTCGCTGGCGTCGGCGGGGTCGACACGCTCGTCGGTCGCTCGCACCGGTGCAACCGACCGGCGGCCGTTGAATCGTTGCCAGTCGTCACCGAGAGTGCGATTGACGCTGGCGCCGCGGATGACCCCGCTACCATCGATGACGCGGTCGAGGATCACCGACACGGCGAACACACCGCCTTCCGAGTCCGTGAAGACGCCCTCGCCGCCGTCGAACCCGACGTATTGGTCACCCAGGCGCTCTGTGAGGTCTGTGCGGTCCCCGAAAGTATGACCGTCGCCGCGATGGAACGGCTCGATCCTGAACCGACCCTTGTGACGGTGAGTCCCAGCACGATCCCTGAGATCCTTGAGACGATCGACCAGGTGGGTGCGGCGCTCGATCACGAGGCCGGCGCCACCCAGCTCCGGTCGTCCCTGATCGACCGAATCGACGCCGTCACGTCGCGAGTACCGACGGATCGAACCCCACCCCGCGTAGTCTGTCTCGAGTGGGCCGATCCCCTGCGTTCGCATGGGCTCTGGATCCCCGAGTGCGTCGAGCGACTCGGTGCCGAAAACGGGTTTGGGGTCCCTGGCGAACACGGGCGGCCGATTGACTGGGCAGACGTCCGGACGTTCGATCCGGACGTGCTGGTCGTGTCGCCGTGCGGCCGGACGATCCCGCAGATCGAGCGGGACGTCGAACACCTGACGGGCCGTCCGGGGTGGTCGTCGCTGACGGCCGTCCAGGACGACCGCGTGTTTCTGCTCGACGGCGAGCTGTCGAGCCGGCATGGTCCGCGGGTGGTCCGGGCTCTCGAGCTGCTGGCTCGAATGAGTTACCCCGACGTGTACGACGACGTCACGTGGACCGCAGAGGAAGTGACCCGATGGGCCGGCTAAGCCGGTGTGCGAGGGCGACATCGAAGGCCCTCACCGCCGCCGGGACAAGACGAACACGCCAAGCAGCGTCGCCATGAGGGCCGCCGCGACGCCGAAGCCCGGCAGAGCATCGTCATCGGCTGCCACGTCGTCGGTGTCATCGGTCAGGGTATCGTCGGTGTCGTCTCCGTCGTCGACGGCATCACCATTGTCGCCATCAATATCATCGGCCTCGACGGCAGTATCGTCGGCATCCGCTTCGACGTCGTCGGCTTCAGTGGCATCCGCATCATCAGACTCAGCCGCCTCGACTGCGGATGCGTAGGCGTCGGGGTGGAAGTGTTCAAGCATCGTTTCGATCGCCAGCACGGTGTGTGGTGCGGGCTGATTTACTTGTTCGATCTCGACGATGACCACGTGACCTTCCTGGGCAGCCGTGGTCTGGTTGACCGCCTCAGAGTCGGGTAACCCCGGGTCATCTGAATTGAGAATGATCCATTCGGGCGAGGCGTTGACGAGTACCTCGTCGCTGATCGGCTGGTACCCGTCGATGCCGGCGTCTGCTGCGACGTTGTCCGCCCCGGCACGAGTGATCAGATCGTCGATGAACGTGTCGGCGCCGGCCGTAAAGTCGAAGAACAGGTAGATCGCGCTGACCGGTTCGACGTTAGCCGTGGCCTCGTCGACGATCGAGAGTCGCTCGTCCATCCAGTCGATCGTATCGGCGGCATCGTCACACGCGTCAACGAGCTCGCCAATCACGCCGGTTTTTGCCGCAACGTCATCGAGATCCTTGGCTTCGTGAAAGTGATACACCGTCAGGCCGAGATCGCGGAGTTGCTCGACTTCTTCGCTCCCGGTTGCGTTCGGGGCCAACACGAGATCCGGTTCTGCTTCGACGATGAGCTCGTGATCGAGCCACCCTTCCTCGTCGGAGACGATGTCACGATCCTCGGCGCCCTCGAGGTACATCGCATGTTCGGTCACGCCCACCACACGATCTTGCTCACCGATCTCCCAGAGCACATTGGCGGCGCTCGGGCTCGTCGTCACGATCCGCTCGGCCGGTTCTTCGATCGTAAGTTCCTCTCCAGTGGCATCGGTCACCGTCATCGGGTAGCTACAATCGAGCGCGACGTCATCGAGGGCGTGCGTCGACGCCCCGGAGACGGCCGCAGGCGCGGCGACAGCCCCGATGAGTAATACCGTCGTCAGCAGTACCAACGCAGTTCGCATGGCTAGGCGACACCGATAACCCAATAAATATTTACCTAATGCAACGCAGCTTGTGGACATGCGCCCCCCGATCCGGATTCTCGCCTGGTGTGGGGGCCTGTTCGTCCTGTTGGTCATCGCGATGGTCCTGAGCGTCGGGATTGGCCCCGTCCGGATCCATCCGCTCACGATCACGAAAATTCTGCTCAACCAGGTCGTCGTCCCGGTCCTGGGCAGTGGGAGTCGTTCGGCATCTGGCGCCGGCATCGAGTTCGTTCGTCTGTTCGCGTTCGACGTCCCGGCTGCCCACGAAACGATCGTCCTCCAGATTCGGCTGCCCCGCATTCTGCTCGGCGCGCTCGTCGGATGTTCGCTCGCCATCGCCGGTGCCGTCATGCAAGGATTTTTCCGGAATCCGATGGCCGATCCGTCGATCATCGGTGTCTCGTCCGGTGCGGCGGTCGGTGCGGTGGCGGCGATCACGCTGCCGTTCGCGTTACCGTTTGGCCTCGAGCTCCAGACGGCCGCCTTCATTGGGGGCGTCGGCACCGCGTTTCTCGTCTATCTCATCGCCACGGAGGACGGGCGGACTCCCGTGGCCACGCTGTTGCTCGCCGGCATTGCCGTCCAGACGTTTCTCGGTGCGGTGATTTCGTTCATGCTCCTGCGTAGCGGCGAAACCCTCGAGGAAGCCGTGTACTGGCTCATGGGCCATCTCCACTACGCCTCCTGGAACCGCGTCGGCTGGGTCGCGATCACGTTGCCGCCGCTGACCGTGCTATTGCTCGCGTACAGCCGGGATCTGAATGTGCTGTTACTCGGTGAAGAGGAGGCGCACAACCTCGGCATTGAGGTGAAACGTACCAAGCGCATCCTGCTCGGTCTTTCCTCGATCGTCACCTCGCTAGCCGTCGCCGTCTCTGGCGTGATCGGCTTCGTCGGCCTGATCGTCCCGCATATGATGCGGTTATTGGTCGGTCCGGACCACCGGATCCTGCTACCGACCAGTGCGTTGGCCGGCGCAGCGTTCCTTGTTGCGACCGACACCCTGGCGCGTTCGGGTCCTGGCGAGGTCCCCGTGGGGATCGTGACGGCCGCGCTCGGGGCGCCGTTCTTCCTCTTTTTGCTGCGTCGGCGGCGGGTGTATGCCCTATGAGCGACCAGCCCGTGGTCGAAATCGACGCCGTCACCGTCACCCTCGGGGACGTGACCGCGCTCCGGACGGTTTCTGCCGACCTGGAGGCCGGTCGATTGGTCGGCTTGATCGGCCCAAACGGTGCCGGCAAGACGACGCTGTTGCGGACGATCACGGCCGCGGTGACGCCTGACGCCGGCAGCGTCCGGATCGAAGGTGAGTCGATTGCGGGGCTGTCCTCCCGGGCGGTCAGCCGCAGAGTTGCAGTGGTCCCACAGGATCCGACGCTCTCGTTCGCCTTCGACGTCCGCGAGATCGTCGCGATGGGTCGGACCCCGTACACGAACCGCTTCGGTGGCGGCGATCGTGCGGACGCCGATGCGGTCACAGCGGCCATGGAGCGGACCGACGTCTCCCGGTTTGCCGACCGCCCAATTACGGACGTGAGCGGCGGTGAACGCCAGCGGGTCCTGCTCGCCCGGGCGATCGCCCAGGACACACCTGTATTGTTACTCGACGAGCCGACGGCGAGCCTTGACGTGAACCACCGCATCCGAACGTTCGGACTGGTTCGGGAGCTGGTCGCGGACGGTCGGACGGTCGTCGCCGCAATCCACGACCTTGGGTTGGCCGCGCGCTTTTGCGACGAGTTGCTGTTGCTCTCGGACGGTCGCCAGATCGCTCGCGGATCACCGGCTGACGTCCTAACGCCCGCCCGTATCGAGGCGGCCTACGGCGCGACCGCGGTTGTCACCACGAACCCCGTCACGGGGACGCCGACGGTAACCGCGCTTCCGGATCGACCCGCGGCAGATGGTCGGATTCACGTTCTCGGACTCGGTCGAACCGCGGTCGGGGCGATGTATCGACTCCGTGTTGCGGGGTACGAGGTCTCGGTCGGGCCAGTCCCCGCTGGGTCGACGCTGGCCCAGTCTGCGAGCCAGTTCGGCTGTTCGGTGACGACGACCCCCGCGTTCGGTACGCCACCACCTGGGACACTGACGTCGGTGGAAACGGCACTCAAAGCGGCGGATCTAACGGTTCTGGCGGGGAACGTCGACCTCGCTGGCTCGCTCGATTTGCCTTCGCTGCTGGGATCGGACGCGCCGATCGTCTGTGTCGGGGACTATCCGCCGATTGCTGAGGGCGTTCACCGGGTCGACACCACCATCGACGATCTCGTCGCCGCCGTTCGTTCAGAGCAATCCGAAGCCGATGAACATCCCGGCGTTCGGGCATCAGACTAATCGGTCGAGCGCGTTGTACTCGGTCGGGACGTAGCTCGACGGGGAAGCGGGCACGGTCGCTGGACCCGGTGCGCAGACATCCCGTTGGGGCTATCGTTCACGTGACGGTGGGCATCGTTCTCGGTGGAATAGCAACGGGTTTTGCGAACTGGTGCCAGAGCCGAAACCCCACAGTGTCAGCGGTAGATCAACGGTGTGCCCGGTTTGAGTCGCTGCTGCATCGTCGAAACCGTGCGGATTTTCTCCCGGTAGTCGTGAGCCCGCTATTAGTTTCATGCCCGGTCCGACGCCCGGCTCGAGTCCCCGATGCCCATCGCTCGGTCGAACGTCGTGGATGCATTGACGAGTTGATTTCACTCATTCGAAGAAGAGGTCGGTATCGACCTCGTGGAGTGGTCGTCGACACGACGCTCCTTATCCGGCTCGGGCACCAGGTCACAGCATGGAAGCGGCCATCAACCGTCGACATTGGGCGGAACGCTCAGGTGAATTTTCACCGACCTACTACGCCCATCTCGGTCCCAACGAGGTTAGCCGGCACCTCGTCGAGCTCCTCGACGAGCACGTCGAACGCGATGCCGCGATCCTCGAGCTCGGCTGTAGCGCGGGTCGGCATCTGGCACATTTACACGACAATGGCTTTACAAACCTCCACGGTATCGATATCAACGACCGATCGTTCGAGGTCATGGCCGAGTACTTTCCGTCGCTTGCCGAGCACGGTTCGTTTGAGGCGGCCGCAATCGAGCGATTCGTCCCCCAGCGGGCCGACCGCGAGTTCGACGTGGTCTATTCGGTCCAGACCCTCCAGCACGTCCACGAAGATGATGCGTGGGTGTTCGCCGAGCTTGCCCGGATCACTGGTCAGCTCCTCGTGACCGTCGAGAACGAGGGGGATGGGGAGGGTGGGGTCAAGTATGTCGACGACGAACTCCCGCTTTACTACCGGAATTGGGCAGAGATCTTCACCAATCTGGGGTTCGTCGAACGCGCAACCGAGCGCCGCACGTACGATACGACCCGGGTGTTCGAACGGTCCAGTCAGTAGTACCCTGACCTGCTCCGAGCGGTAACCCATTGGCCGGTTCCGGGGATCGAATCGACGGCGCCGGTCCCGCTACTCAACAATGCGTTCGAAGCTGATGTCATATTCGCGAAGCTGATCGAGATGTTCGGCGATCCGGGACGCCACGGCGATCAATACCACCGATTCGCCCTTGAGGGCTGCCTCTTGAACGGCCGCGGGCGTTCCGTACCGGAGATCGGGCTCTACGTTGGCAGCGGCCACCAGTGCGTGTGCCTCAACACCCGCTACAGCGACGAGTGCATGCTCGGCCGCAGCATCCCGGACCAGTCGGGTGTCGACTGCGGTACTTCCACCGGCGTCGACGGGCGGCACCTCGAGGACGGACACCGAGCCGACGTCGAAATCCAACACCCCGGTAAAATCCGTCAGCCCGACATCACGGCCCGCCACGGCATCCGTGACCGCACGAGCGGTCGCAGGCCCCTCGTCCCCTGGCGTCGCCCGCAACAAGCCATCGACCATCGAGACGGTCACCCGCTGGTCGACCTCGACGGGTGCGGTGGCGATCGCGGCCTCGACGCCGCTGCTCCCGATGACGTCTTCGGCGACATATCGCGTGAACGCTTGCAGCTCCTCGGTGCGTGCCTGCAACCAGTCGACGCCGTCAGCCGTGATCTCCCAGCGGCCGCGACCCAATTTGCGGACGTGTCCGGCTTCGACGAGCTCGTTCAGGTAATCGCTCACCGACTGTGGGGTTACCCCGAGCGTCTCCGCGATTTCTGACTGGCTCACCGCGGGCTGACGATGGGCAATCTCGACGAGGATGCGATAGCGGATCGCTTCGCGCCTGTGCTCGAGAACGCGTAACTCCTCACGAACCTCGCCGGCCATGTCAGCACCTCCGGCAACCGTGAAAAAATACCTTCCCCTAGTTGAGCGTGATGTAGTGGGCGCTGATGATTCGGTCGTCGTTCTCGAGACTTTCAATGAGCTCATCGGGCACCGGTTCGTCGAGGTTGTACACCGTCAGGGCGTCCCCGCCGGCCGACCCACGGGAGTTGAACATCCCCGCGATGTTGATCTCGCGTTCGCCGAGGGACGTCCCGATGAACCCGATGACCCCCGGTTCGTCCCGATTGCGGGTGACGAGCATGTGCCCCGCTGGTATCGCATCGACGCGGTAACCGTCGATCCGGACGATCCGTGGGTCGTCATCGGCAAAGAGCGTCCCTTCGACGGCGAGTTTCGCACCGCCGTCACCGACCGTGACCCGCACGATGTCGGTGAAGTCTTGTGCTTGTCGGCGCTTGGTTTCGGTAACCTCTACCCCGCGTTCCTCGGCCAGCCGCGGCGCGTTGACCGTGTTGACCTGCCATTTCATCGGGGCGAACACGCCGGTGAGTGCGCTCGCGGTCACGAGTTCGACGTCCTCCTCGGCGATGTCGCCTTCGTAGGCCACCTCGACCCACTCGATGCGATCGTCGAGTAGCTGGACGCCGATTTCGCCGGCCACCTCCGCCAGCTCGATGTACGGCCGAAGCCGGGGGAACGCCCGTTCGTCGATCGAGGGCGCATTCATCGCGTTGATGACCGGCTCGTCGTTGAATGCGGCGATCACCTGGTCGGCGATGCTCGTCGCGACGTTCTCCTGGGCGGCCTCGGTGCTGGCGCCGAGATGAGGGGTTACGACGATGTCGTCGACGGCCAGGATTGGACTGTCCGGGGAGAGTGGTTCCTCGGCGAAGACGTCGAGGGCCGCCCCCCGGAGCTCGCCGTCCTCGACGGCGGTCACCAGCGCATCCTCGTCGACGACACCACCACGGGCGCAGTTGACGAGATAGCCGTCCTCGATCAGGGCGAGTTCGGCTTCGCCGATCATGTTCTCGGTGTTCGGCGTCAGGGGGGTGTGGATAGTGACGAGGTTCGCCCGGCGCAGGCACGTCTCGAGGTCGACCAGTTCGGCGCCAAACTGTTCGGCGCGCTCGGCGGAGATGAACGGATCGTACGCGACGAGGTCCATCCCGAGGTCATCAAGACGGCGGGCGACCTCCTGGCCGACGCGGCCGAACCCGACGATCCCGAGGGTCTTGCCGTTGAGTTCGGTCCCGACGAACTCGCCTTTCGCCCACTCGCCGTCCTTCAAACGCATGTGCGCCTGCGGAATCGACCGGGCAACCGCGAAGCTCATCGCTACCGTGTGTTCGGCCGCCGCACGGACGTTTCCTTCCGGGGCGTTTGCGACGATGACGCCGTGGTCAGTGGCGGCCTCACGATCGATGTTGTCGATCCCGATGCCGGCTCGGCCGATGATGATGAGCTCATCTGCGGCTTCCAACACGGCCCTCGTGACCTCGGTGCCGGACCGGACGACGAGCGCCTGTACGTTGGCGACGGCCTCGGGGAGTTCGGACTCATCCAAGTCGTACGCCGTTTTGACCTCGTGGCCCGCCTCCCGGAGCCGCGTTAGGCCCGCCTCGTCGATCGGGTCCGTCACCAACACGATCATGCAGAAGGCCTGACGAGGATCGGCATTAACCGTTCCGTGTTCGGATCGATTCGGGTGCTTCAAGGATGCGAGCGCGGTGGACTCGGGTATGGCCTTGGTCGCGTTCGACTTCGATGGGACCCTCTCGGATTCGGAGATGACGGTCCTGCTCGGCGAGCAGTGTGGCGTCGCCGAGGAGATGACGGACATCACCGAGCGGGCGATGAACGACGAGATCGAGTACGCCGAAAGCCTCCGTCGACGCGTGGCGTTGGTGGAGGGGCTGACCAGCGAGGAGGTGAAGGCCGCCTTCGAGGGGGTTCGGTTGCGAGAGGGCGCTCCCGATGTCATCGCTGCCCTCAACGCCGCCGGGGTAACGACAGCGATCTTGACTGGCGGGTTCGAACGGGGTGTCCGATTTGCCCTCGAACGAGCGGACGTAACCGTCGACGCCGTGATCGCCAACCGACTCGGCGTCGAAGATCGACAGCTAACCGGTGAGGTCACTGGCCCACTGGTCGAAGGCACGAAGGACGTCGCCCTGCGGGCACTGGCCGACGAGGTCGGTGTCCCGCTCGGTCAAACGGTCGCGGTAGGCGACGGCGCGAACGATCTACCCATGTTGCGAGTCGCAGGGTTCAGTATCGGGTTCCAGCCAAAGCCGGCCGTCGTCGACGCGTGTGACGAGACCGTCTCGTCGATGGCCGAACTCCAGCTATTGTTGCGGGATCGGCAACTGCTCTAGGCGTCGCGAA
>SKNY01000060.1 GCA_007123105.1 Salinarchaeum sp.
CGCCGTAACTGGGCGGGACAGGTAAATCCGCCACGGCAGAACGCCAGCGGCCCGTCTCGTTCGACCGGACTGTCACAGACCGGACAGCGGTCCGGCAGTTCGAAGTGGCCTGCACTGGCGGCCTCGACGACCTCCTCGACGTACGGGATCACGTCGCCGGCTCGCTTGATCCGTACCCGATCGCCGACGTCGACGCCCATCGCCTCGATCTCGCCGGGGTTGTGTAACGTCGCCCGAGAGACGGTCACCCCACTCACCTCGACCGGTTCAAGGAGGGCAACCGGCGTGAGCCGTCCGGTACGCCCGACCTGGACGACGATATCCGTGACGGTCGTCTCCTCGGATCGAGCCGGAAACTTGTACGCAAACATCCAGCGGTACGACCGTGAGCGAGCACCGAGGTCAGCAGCGACGGCCCGATCGTCGACCTTGATCACTACGCCATCGATCTCGTACGGGAGGTCATCGCGCTCCTCGAGGAGGTCGTTGCGGTACGCGATGGCATCGTCGATGGTCTGGACGCGGCGGACCAGTTCGGTCGTCGGCAATCCAAAGGTGGACAGCTGATCGAGGATGGCATACTGGGTGGGAAACCGGTCCGGACTCGCCGGGGCGAGCACGTCGAAGAACAGACAGTCGAGCGGCCGTTCGGCCGTGACCGCGGGATCGAGCTGACGAAGGGATCCGGCGGCGGCGTTTCGCGGGTTCGCGAACGGGTCGTCACCGCGTTCGATCCGCTCGCGATTGTGCGCCTGAAAGGCATCTTTCGGCATGAATACCTCCCCTCGCACGGCAAGCAGCTCGGGTGGGTCGCCGGTGAGCCGCTGTGGGATCGTCCGGACCGTCAGGACGTTGTGCGTGACGTCCTCACCGACGAATCCGTTTCCCCGGGTTGAGGCCCGATCGAGAATTCCGTTTTCGTAGACGACCTCGATCGACAGGCCATCGAACTTCGGTTCGCAGGTGAACCCCACGTGATCGTCCTCGTCCGAACCGGGGCGGGTGACGCGGGCGGCAAACGCCCGGACGTCCGTTTCCTCGACGCTGCCATCGATCGAGAGCATCGGCGCAACATGGTCGATCTCGCCGAGCTCGTCGCGGGGTGGGGCACCCACCCGACGGGTGGGGCTGTCCCGGGTGTCGAGGCCGAACTGCTCCTCGAGCCGTTCGAGTCGGTCGAACAGGGTGTTGTACGTCGAATCCGCGATCACGGGATCGTTCTCAACGTAGTACTTGTGGTCATGGTAATGGAGTGCCTCCCGAAGCTCGGCGGCCTCCATCACGGCATCATCGGGCGCCATCCCGGCCAGCGGCGTGAAATCCGTCGGCGGATCGTCGACGTAGGGGTTGTCCGACGGCGGGTCCATCAGCTGGTCGGTGCGAACGCCGGTCACAAAACACCTGCTGTCGCCGGTGAACGGAAGAGTCGACGGAGTTTTGGGCGAACGGCGAGCATGCTGGATATGGCAGACGAGTTGCTCTTGCTCAATCCCGGACCCGTCCCGCTGTCGCCGGACGTCCGGTCGGCCATGGCCGAACCGATGGTCTCGCATCGGTCTGCCGCCTTCGAGGCGGACTTCGAGCGGGCTCAGTCCGGCCTACGGTACATCTTCGAGACCGGGTCGGTCGACGGATCCCGGACGGCAACGGGTGGGACGCCGCTGTTGTTGATGGGGACGGCGTCGCTTGCCATGGAGGCAGCGGTGTCGAACCTCGTCGGACCAGAAGATACCGTCGTGGCCCTCGAGAACGGTAAGTTCGGCCGGCGATTCCGCCGGATAGCAGAGCGGTATGCGACCGTCCGGACGGTCGCCGCAGAGTGGGGCGACTCCTTCGATCTCGATCGGGTGAAGGCGGCCATCGACGACGACGTGGATCTGGTGACGATGGTCCATAATGAGACGAGTACCGGGGTGTTGAACCCCGTCGCAGCGGTCGGCGACGTTGCCGCGGCTGTCGACGCACGCTTCGTGGTCGACGGCGTCACCAGCATTGGCGGCGACGCGTTTCATCTCGACGAGTGGGGAGTCGACCTCGCAGTGACCGACGCTCAAAAGGCGCTGGCTTCGCCGCCTGGTATTAGTGCAATCTATCTCGCCGAAGGACGCGAATCGGCCCTGGAGCCGGACAACGGCCCCTTCTATACAGATCTCGTCCGACACGTCGAGAAGGCGGCGGACAACCAGACCCCCTTTACGAGCGCCGTCCCGCTCGTTCGGGGGATGGCCACCGCACTCGAGGAGATCCAGGCGGAGACGATGCCAGCGCGGATCGCCCGGCACCGTGCACAGGCACGAGCGTTCCGGGCTGCCTTCGCCGCGATGGATCTCGAGCGGTTCCCGACGATCGAGGCCCCGAGCGCCATGTCGAATACGGTGACGGCAATCGAACTGCCCCCATCGGTCAAATCCGATGCAGAGGCGTTCTTTGCGGCCGTGGCCGAGCAGAACGTGTCGATCAGTGGCGGTCAAGGCCACCTCGGCGGGGACATTTTTCGGGTAAGTAACATGGGCAACCTCACCGACGATGACATCCGTCGGGGCATCCGGGCGGTCGGCGAGGCCCTTCGATCGGTCGACTGGGGCGTCGATATCGAGGGCGCGTTGGCCGCAGCGGATGATGAGCTCGAGGCTTAGGTCGCCGGCGCCGGCCCGCCGATCTCGAACCGTCGGAATGCGGGAAGTGCCGTCACCGCGATGAGGATCTCCAGGCCACCGACGACGGCGAATGCAACCGCGAACCCGTAGGCGTCTGCTAAAAGCCCACCCGCAATGATGCCGGTCAAAAAGCCGAGGCTGCCGGCGACATTGAAGCCTGCCATGGCGGTGGCTCGACGCTGGGCTGGGCTGATATCGGTCACCAGTGCCATCGTCGCGGGCGCGACCAGCGCACCGAACACCCCGACCAGCACCAGCAGCCCGCCCGCAACGAACAGCGTCGGCGACTGGCCGACCGCCATTACGGCGACGCCGTAACACAGTGAGCCGATCACGACCGGCACGAAGCGGCCGATCCGGTCCGAGATCATGCCGAGTGGATACTGCAACAGCGCGAACGGGGCGAAAAATAACATCAACATCAGCCCGACCTGGGAAGGGCCGAGGTCGAATATCTCCCGGAAGAAGAACACGCCAACCAGCGAAAACGTCCCCGCGGTCAACCGGTCGACGAACCCGAACGCAAACGGCACCGCCAGCGCCGGATGGGCGCGGAGATCCCGGGTGACCCGCCGGATCGTCGGACGATCGCTTTGTGGGGCCCGGTCACGGACGAGCGCGACGAGCGGAACAATACACAGATACAGTCCGCCGGCGAACGCCAGTGGTGCGAGGGGATGAACGGACGAGAGCGCACCCCCGACGGGCGCCCCGAGGGCGGTCCCCGATCCGATGGCGATACCGGCCGCTCCCATGTTCCGCCCGTGTCCGCCCTCGAGATCCATGAGCATCGTGATCGCGAGGGAGAACGCGCCGATGCCCCCGATACCCTGGATCAATCGGATGGCAAGCACCGTCGCGAACGAAAGGTCGGTCGCCTGGCTGGCCACCACCAATCCGAGCAGACACACCGCCGCGAGGACCGCACCGAGCGCGATAAACGGGACCCGACGACCGGACCGGTCGCTGACCAGGCCCCAAACGCCCGCAAAGGCGATAAACGCGGCAAACTCGACCGCGAGAAACCACATGCTCGCGTCGAGTTCCGTGGTCGCACCCAACGTGGCGACCAAGTCTGCGACCCCCGGATAGAGGACCACTTGTCCGAGTAACGTGACGAAGATCACGCCTGCGAGGATCGTGCGATCACGCGGTACCGGCTGCACGGGCGTGAATCGGACAGGCAGGCCCTAAGCTGCGTTGAAACGAGCCGAGTCAGGTATTGCCGGCACTGGCAAGGTATTTCGGCGACCGTTGTCTCCTGCGTCATATGAACGATGAGCAACGGCCGGCGACCCGCAGCGTCCATGCCGGTCACGCGCCGGATCCGGCCACCGGCGCCCGGGCGCCACCGATCTACCAGACGACCTCGTACGTCTTCGATTCGGCAGCCGACGCGGCCGGCCGATACGCCCTGGAGGACGACGCGGACATCTACTCACGGATCAGCAATCCGACCACGCGCATCCTCGAACGGCGACTCGCCAGCCTCCACGGGGCGACCGACGCCGTTGCCACGGCGAGCGGGATGGCGGCCCTTGACGCGGCGACGTTCGTACTCGCGAGACCAGGGGACAACGTCGTCACCGCGTCATCGATTTACGGGGGGACGGCGACGTATTTCAGGCATGCCGCGGCGTGTCGTGAGATCGAACCCCGATTTGTGGACACGCTGGCCTACGCGGAGTACGAAGCCGCGATCGACGAGAACACGGCCTTCGTCCACCTGGAGACGATCGGTAACCCGGCACTGGTGACCCCCGACATCGAGCGGATCGCAGAAATCGCACACGACTACGGAGCCCCCCTATTCGTCGACAACACGTTCGCCTCACCAGTGTTGTGTCGACCGCTCGACCACGGTGCCGATCTGGTCTGGGAATCGACGACAAAATGGATCCACGGGAGCGGCACCACGGTCGGTGGGATCGTCCTCGACGGCGGCACCGTCGACTGGGACACGGATCGGTTTCCTGAACTTGCCGGGGAGAACCGCGCATACCACGACACCGACTTCGTCCGAGACTTCCCCGACGCACCGTTTGCAGCCGCCGTTCGATTTCGTTCGCTTCGGACCCTCGGCGCCTGTCAATCGCCGTTCGACGCCTGGGTCACCCTCCAGGGCCTCGAGACGCTCCCGATCCGCATGGAGCGTCACTGCGAGAACGCCGCAATTATCGCCTCCTACCTCGACGACCATCCGGATGTTGCGTGGGTGCGGTACCCGGGCCTCGAGTCCCACGAGACCCATGAACAGGCGCAACGGTACCTCGAGGGCGGGTACGGCGGGATGATCTCGTGTGGCCTCGAAGGGGGGTACGAAGCGGGAAGTCGGTGTTGTGAGTCGGTGGAGGTGTGGAGTTTCCTCGCGAACGTGGGGGACGCGAAATCCCTGATCATCCATCCGGCAAGCACGACCCACGGGCAGCTGACGCCCGCCCAGCAAGAACAGAGCGGCGTGACCCGAGACCTGATTCGACTCTCGGTCGGCATCGAAGACCCGGCCGACCTGCTCGCGGACTTAGACCACGCGATCGCGGCTGCACATTGAGTCCGGCACCAGCACGCTGGATGCGTGATCCTCCTCGCGCGGCGGGAATGGCCGATTGCCAACCAATGGGACGACAGTAAGGGCAAATGCGGTGTGAAGATCGGCGCTCATTTCTAGTGCGGAACCCGTGCTGCGCACACACGTCGGGACTGGCACACGATGAGTGGCCCAGATCACCACCCCCGTCGACTCCTGCTCGACGTGATGCTCGGTAAATTAGCCGTGTATCTACGCATCTGTGGCTACGATGCGGCGTATGCGGGAGATCGGAACATCGAGGCGGACGAGGCCGTGCGTCGAGTCGCAGACCGTGAGGACCGACACTTGATCTCGCGGGATCGCGCGTTGATCGCAGCCGCGGCCGACGCGACACTCCTCTCTGGCCTCGAGATTTCGGATCAGCTCGCGGAGCTTCGAGCGGCGGGATTCACCCTCGAACCGGCCGATCCGCCTTCTCGGTGTGGACGATGTAACGGCCGGTTGCGCCCGGTACCATCCGTGGAATCGAGACCGACGTATGCGCCAAGCGATGAAGCGGTGCCGTGCTGGCGGTGTCGTCGGTGCGGACAGTACTTCTGGCACGGCTCGCACGTGGACAACCTGGCAAGGACGCTTGCCGCACTCGAGGATGAAGAGACATGATAGGGCGGGCGATCTGGGGGAACGGGCTGGTGGTGGTACACACCCTGGTGTGGTTCCCCCGATCGAACGTGTCTACCACCGCGGTCGACGATGTCGAGACAGGTATTGCCGTAACTGCTGGTTATATTTTGTTCGGGGATTATGCATCATGTACATGACGCGATGGTCGGCGACCCGACGGTGACTTTCATGGCAGGTGATACCCTCTCCCTCGGCGAGTTCGAGTTCGAATGCGGCGAGTCAATCCCCGAGCTGGAGATGGCCTACGAGACCTACGGCGAGTTCACCGGGGACAACGCGGTGTACGTTTGCCACGCGCTGACAGGGAGCGCACACGTCACCGGTCGGGGACACTCGGACACGTCCGGTCAGGCGGCCGGGTGGTGGGACGCGGTCGTCGGCCCGGGCAAGTCGATCGACACGAACGAATACTACGTCGTCTGTGCGAACACGCCCGGGTCGTGTTACGGTTCGTCCGGACCCTGCTCGACCGATCCCGAAACCGGCGACCCGTACGGCACCGACTTTCCACCGGTGACGGTGGGCGACTGGACACGGGCCCAACGGCTAGTGCTCGACGAGCTCGGCGTCGGTCGGCTCGCCGCCGTCATCGGCGGGAGCGTCGGCGGCATGAACGTGCTCGATTGGGCAAGTCGGTATCCGGACGACGTCGAGCGGGTCATCCCGGTGGCGACGGCCGCCAAGCTCGACGCCCAGAGTTTGGCGCTCGAGGCGATCGCCCGGCGGGCGATCACGACCGATCCACACTGGAATGACGGGGACTACTATGGCGACGGCCCGGATCCAGACCACGGGCTCGGCATCGCCCGCCAGATCGGCCACGTGATGTATCTCTCGAAGGATTCGATGGAGGCGAAGTTCGACCGCAGATCGGCCGGCCGGGGCGCCTACCGGGAGACCTTCCCGGCGGATCCGGCCGCCGACTACTTCCCGTACCGCGAGGTCGAGTCCTACCTCGACTATCAAGCCGAAAAGTTCGTCACCCGCTTCGACGCGAACAGCTACCTGTACATGACCCGGGCGATGGACAACTACGACCTCGCGGCCGGCTACGACTCGGCCGCCGACGCCCTGGCCGCCTTCGAGGGTGAGGCGCTCATCCTGAGTTTCACCGGTGACTGGCACTTTACCGTCGAGCAATCCCAGTACCTCACGGCCGCGTTCCGCCGGGCAAACGTCGATGTGGTCCATCACGTGATCGAGTCGAGCCACGGCCACGACGCGTTCCTCGTCGAGCCGGAGAAGGTCGGGCCGCCGGTCGAGGATTTCCTGGCACGGGGGACCAAGGGCCAGGCCGTCACCGACACCGGGGAGGATGTCGATCGGACAATCGCGGAACCGACCGAGCCGGGCGAACTCCTCGATGGCTCGTAGACTGCCGGATTGATGAGCCCCCAGCACGTCGAGACCGCCCATGCAGACAATCCTCGTCACCGGCGGCGCCGGTCGGATTGGATCCGCGGTGATCGCTCACGCGAACGAGGCGGGTTACCGGACCGTTAGTGTCGACCGCGTGCGCGATCGGGGCAACGCAAATCGGTTTATCGAGGTCGACGTCACCGACGCCGGCGAGGTGTATAGCGCGGTTGCAATGGCCGAACCTGACGCGATCGTCCATCTCGGTGCGATTCCGAACGCCGGTAGCGATCCCGACCACGTCGTCTACGAAAGCAATACCATGGGTGCATACCACGTCTTCGCTGCGGCGGCGGCCACGGGCGTCGAGACGGTCTGTGCCGCCTCGAGCATCCAGGCTATGGGGACCTCCGTCGAGGAATGGGTCGAGTATCTCCCCGTGGATGAGGACCACCCGATGGTCCCCCGGAACCCCTACGAACTCGGCAAAGAGGCCGTTGAACGGCTCGCCGATGGATTTGCGCGGCGAGAGGGATCACCCACCTCGCTGGCGACGTTCCGATTTCCACACGTCCAGACCGACGAAGAGTTCAAGGAGTGGCTCCCCCAGGAGCTGGCCGACCTGCGCTCGGGCACCGGCCGGTTTCTGTTCGGCTACTGTGCAATCGATGATGTCGCCGAGCTCGTGCTGACCGCGACGACGACCGACCTGGACGGACACGAGCGCTTCTGGGTCAGCGGACCGGACACCCGCACGACCGTGCCGACCGAGGACCTGATCGAGGAGTTCCATCCGCAGGCGACGGTGACGGAATCGTTGGAGGAGAATGACCCGCTCATCAACACCGCAAAGGCCACCGAGCTCCTCGGTTGGGAGCCGAGCATCAGCTGGCGCGATTGGTGAAGGTTACTTCAGGGCCGTCACGCGGACGGTTTGACCCTCGATCGTAATTGAGTGCCCCGCGTACCGAAATCGGACTTGCAGGTCGGATCCCGTCTGATGGTTCACCAACCGATCTAGCGCGTCCGGTTCGATAGCATCCCATAACGGAGGTAAGTCGGTTGGGGATGTGTTTGTGGCCGTAGCGACGATGGTTACGACGACCTCCGTGACCGAGTCCTGACGGCTGAGCTGATAGGTCCACGCCCCATCTGCTTCGATGGTGATCGGTCCATCAAGATTGTTTGTTGTGGGGTCCGAACTCATTCTAGTTCCGGACGGGACAACCTGGCCCCGACGTCTGCAGCCAGTACCTCGGGGCGATTGATGAACGTATCCCATTATTGAGGACGAGGATAGGTGAAATTACCTATCCAAGGAGTGAGTATTCCAATCACGAGAGAGGGAAGGACCAAGAGGAGCGGTCGAATGGCAGCTCACCCCTTGGTTACAGCAGCGTCAAGTCCCGCAACTGCGAGTGGACGATCAACGGCCGAACCCGAACGGTGCGATCCATCGTCACAGACGTTCCTGACAATCGGTTAACTGTGGTTCTGCTCGACCTGAAGGTCAATATGAGGCCGCTATGCGTCGGTCTCCGCGCGCGGTTCGATAGGATACCCGTATTCGGTGATGATGTACACCTCGGCGAGACAGATCACGATTACTGCCAGTGGAAACACGACATCGATGGGACTGAGTTGGACGCCCAGCAGGCTGATGAGAAACGGTCGCGGCATGTCGGCGGCCCACGGAGAATAGCCGCTGAGGAAAGTGATGGCGAACAGATACACCACCACCCAAACCGCGCCGCGCTTCCAGACGCGTAATGCAACGTGACCGAGGCCCGGCAGGATGGCCGTCAGCACCATTGGCACGAACAAACGCGACGAATCCGTCATGCCGTTTGAACGGCCGATCGGGGACGATCTGGAACGCGGTGCATGGCGGCCGCTACGACTGCATTCAACAAGAGGGATTCGCCGGTCGCAATTCCGGCCGATTTCGTGTCCGACGGACCCGTTGTCGCGCCGAACCTAGCCCAATGCGGTCGGAAGCCAGACCGTCGCGACCAGCACGACGAGGACGATTGCAAGCAGATTGAGCCACACGCCGATCCGTGCCATCTGGGGCACCGTCATGTAACCGCTGCCGAATACGATCGCATTCGGCGGGGTCGCCACGGGTAACATGAACGCATAGGACGCCGCCAGCGCCGTGACGGCCATCGGAATCATCGGATCGATGCCGACGGCGGCACCGATGCCGACCATGACCGGGATGAACACGGCCGCCGTGGCGGTGTTCGAGTTAACTTCGGTGAGGAAGATCACGGCGGCTGCGATGAGCGTGATCATGATCGGCAACGGCAACCCACCGACCCCGGCAACGAGGCCGGCGATCCACGCGTCGAGGCCGCTGGCCTGGAAGGCCGACGCGATCGAAAAGCCTGCCCCGAGTAACACCAGCACGCCCCACGGGAGCCGATCGCTCGCATCCCATGCGAGCAATCTGGTATCCTGTTCCTCACCGGCCGGCATCACGAACAACGCGATCGCGCCCCCGATCGCGATGACCGGATCCGTAATCGCGGGCACCACGGGTTCGAGTAGGAACGGACGGGCGAGCCACGCCGTCACGACGGCACCGAACACGAGGAGCACCCGCCGTTCGGCAGGACGCATCGGCCCAAGCTGTTCGAGCCGATCGGCAAGCACGCCGTGCCCCTCGAGGCGGTCGACCTCCGGGGGAAGGGCCACCATCAACACCGCCCACGCGAGACCGAGAAAGCCGGCCGAGACCGGGGCGGCGAACACCATCCACTCGAGAAAGCCAATTTGGACGCCGAGCGCGGACTCGGCCACCCCGGCAAAGATGGCGTTCGGGGGGCTTCCGATCAGCGTCGCCGCCCCGCCGATGGAGGCGCCATAGGCGATCCCGAGCATGACGGCGAGCCCGAACCGGGAGGTCGGGAGATCAGCGGTGGATCGATCCGCTTGGGCGACGATGTGACCCGCACCATCGGATCGGTCCGCGAGCGATGCGAACTGTACGATCACGGCCGCCCCGATCGGCACCATCATCATCGCGGTTGCGGTGTTCGAGATCCACATCGAGAGGACGGCCGTCGACAGCATGAACGCAAACACCAACCGCCTGGCGCTGGAGCCGGCCAACAACATGACCTGGAGCGCGAATCGCTCGTGGAGGTCCCACCGTTCGATGGCCAACGCGAGGAGAAAGCCGCCCAACAGGAGAAAGACGATCGGGTCGGCATACGGGGCAGTCGCCTCGGCGATCGTGGTGACGCCCGTGATCGGGAAGAGGACGATCGGGAGCAACGAGGCCGCATAGATCGGCACCGCCTCGGTGACCCACCAGATGGCGATCCAGAGCGTCGCGGCGAGGACCGCACCGGCCGCTGCGGGCATCCCGAACGGATTCGTCGCCAGGAGACCGGCGAACGCGATTGGTCCCGCGAACAACCCGGCTATCTCGCGGGAGGGGCGTCCGCGGCCGGTGAACATCTGGGACACGAGTTCGATGAGAAAAGGCTTAGACGACAATACGAAGGGACTACCGTTCCCCGGCCGCCAGTGATGCCCCGTTCCGAAATCCGTCCCCGAACGTGTCCCGCGATGTCGTGCTGAACTTGCCGTGGGCAAAGACCGTGACGCGGCCGTCCTCCTGGCTCACGGTGAGCGTCGACACGACGGCCGGATGCGTCGAGATCTCCTGGGCGCTCATGTGGCGAGCGCCCATCCAACTCGCGTACTCGACGTCTCTGGCCTCCTCGAGGCTACGGAATCGGACGAGTTGCGGTTGCACGACCCCGTCGACGGAGAGCACGACGGCGCCGTCACACGTGTAGGCGACCTCCGTGAGCTGCTCGAAGAACGGCTTCTCGTCCTCGATCGGGTGCGGCGGCGGGTCGGCCGGCCAGGCGTCCTTGGCCATCGGATCGGCAAAGGAACCGTACCCCGGGCCGACGACGACGGCGAGATAGAGGCCAGGTCCGTACCGCCGGGGATCCTCGTCCCAGGCGTCGAAGGATAACGAGATCGATTCCATGTAAAACGTCAGACGATCGATCAGCTCCCGGACGCGCTCGTGGGTGTCGTATGCGATCGACAGACCATCGGTAGAAGACGCGGCCATGGGCAACGGTCCAAGGCGATCGGGGTTAAACCCGATCCCGAGGAGTGTGACCGTTCGACGGCCGGGTGACGATTGTTATTGGGCGAGAACCGGCCGCCAGCTATACTTCCACCGGAACAAACCACCCTCCATGACGAAACGACTCCACCCGGTGAAGGTGGCGTGATGGTCGAGACGATACTCGTGGCGACGGACGGCAGCGACGGTGCGGCTGCTGCGGCTGCGGTTGCGCGCGCCATAAGTGCCCGTCTCGACGCGTCCCTCCACGGCGTCGCCGTCGTCGACGAACCGGAATTGCCCGATCACGCCCGCGAAGCGATCGACGACCACCGGCTGGAGGAGGCGCGATCGCACCTGGCGGCGTTCGCGTCCGCTGGCGACGGCGACGTCGAGACGGCCGTGCTCCATACCGGTGCCGCGGTCCACGAGGCAATCATCGCATACGCGGACGAGATCGGCGCCGATTGTATCGTGATGGGCACCGCGGGCCGGTCCGGGGTCCGGCGGCTCGCATTCGGGAGCGTGGCCGAGCGGACCGTGCGTGCGGCCCCGATCCCCGTCGTCGTTGTGCCACCGACCGTTGCGGCAGGCCCGATCGAAGAGATCCTCGTGCCGACCGACGGA
>SKNY01000019.1 GCA_007123105.1 Salinarchaeum sp.
CCGTGTCTCCTGTATGTCTCGAGGAATGGTGCGACATCCACCAGGAAATGCTCGACAAGTGTACCGTTGCCGTATGCGAAGATCTCTCGTTCGGCTTCGTCGACTGATTCGGACAGCTGCTAGGGCGTGAACGCGCCTTCCAGTGAGATGGGCATCGAGATACGTGGTCTGTTTCTTCGGCTGTTGCTCGTCGCAGTCCCGTTCGTTGGTGACGGAGTAGACGTAATAGCGGCCGTCGAACTCCTCGAGTTCGATGTATACGGACCGCCGTCGTTTGAGCCGATCATATGGCCGATCGACCGCGGATGGGACATCTGTCGGGATATGTGATAGAACCTATGGGTGATTCATACATATCATACGCCGTCCATTGAATCTAACCGCCCGTCAGAAACCGTCTGAACGCTGAGAAACAACGAATTGGCCTGCCGCGATGGGTTAGTTCGTGAGGTTACGGTGGCAAGTAAATATGACGCAAGCCCGGCTCACAGCAGCCTTGCCTGGCTACGGTCGAAGGAGAACGTGGTGACAATCCCGAATTCGACGGATCCGGAACACATCCGGGACAATCTCGAAGCGATCGAACTCAAGCTGCCCCCGGGCACATCGCCAGGATCGACTTCGACGGGGAAGGATAGTTCGTACTACGCCTCACCGGTTTTGCGACGAGACAGCTAGAACGCGGGCGCCGACAATTCGCTGTGGAACTGTAGATCGTGGAACGCGGGGGAGCCGTCGCGCTCGTATTCCGTCCACGACCAGTCGCCCCGTATTGCTGGTGAACGTGTGTCCGACGTCTGGAGGTGGATAGTCAACGGTTCGCTGTCGGCGTCGTACTGGTATTTGACGGCTCGGCCGCTGGTTGGGCCGTCATCCGCAGCGAACGGCAAGACGCCGCTCTCGTATACTGGACAGTCCTGCATTTCGAAATACATGAACGGATACGTACCAGGGCGGTCATAATGGCTGTTGAGTTGGTCGATGAGGATGTCCACGTAGTCCGACGCGAGATAGTCGCCGTCGTCCCAGAGTCGTTCTTCGATGCGACGGCGGTGTATGCGTCGGATGTTGTGGTCGGGCAGTATGTCTTTCATGGACTGGAAGGCGCCCCGGCGGACAGCGTGACTCCGGCGTGTTTCACCGACTTGCTCCAAGATACACCGCCGGAATCGAGAGGGGAGATCCAGGTCGAGTTCTTCGAACGGTTCGTGTTCATCGAAGTATTTCACGCCTGATGCAATGCGTCACCAATTCCGTGGAGGTGGGCTGGCGTCCAGTGGTCTTCGAGGATCTGATTAGCGACTTGTTGTGTGCGTGGTGCCAGTCGCTCGAATCGTTCGGCGCCCTCATCTGGCAAGCGAATCGGGAGTGAGAGGTGGTCACTCATCGGGGCTCACCTCGGATTCGACGGTGTTGACGACCTGTTGTGTTTTCGACGAGCGCATTCCTTAGCATTTGCCGCTGAAACTGGCAACGAGTTTGATGAGGTCGTCAACGAGTGCTTCCTGTACTGATGTGTCTGTATCGTCTTCGATGACGGTGACTGTGACGCCGTAGCAGTTTAAATACCGTTCACGATACGGGAATCCAAACCGAGTAAATCAGTCATCGTAGGTGACGAGGACGCGCCCGTAGTCGGCTTCTTGCACGTCATCGAGAAGAGAGTTGAGGCCGCTACCAACGTCGGTAGCGGTGTTTTCCACGCTGCAACCCTGGTGGGCGTAGTCTGTGAATCGTTCAAGTTGGCGGTCGAGGTCGCCGTTGTCTTTCTGGCCGTGACTGGAGACGCAAGCGTAGAGTGCAACACGGTCTGTTTGACGAATATCGCCTGCAAGTCGGCGGAGTTCCCGGTGTGGTATTCGTCGTTCATCACCCGCTATTCGGGTGTAGTCGAGGTCGTCGTTGCCACAGCAACGTTTGACGGTTTGAGCGTGAACACCAAGCTCGTCTACGAACTCGCCAATCGAGTATGACCGGAGCATGCAGATGTTACTTATTACTACTGTGATATACTTCCAAGTACTGGATTCTGTACCAGTTACGCAATCCCAGTAGAGGGCAAGCCTACGACGCTGCGGCGACGTATGCCCGCCCGTTCGGTCGGCGACCTACATATGTATTCTGCGGCCCGGGCCGTCCAATCCCGAATACAACGTTCGTCGTTCCACCGTGGAACTTGCTGACGTGGGGACAGTGAGCACAATGGTCGTTTGAGTCTGCAGAACGCTTTATTCGGATCCCGTCGAAGTCATGTTCGATGATCGATCCGGACCGCCGGCAATACCTCCAGCTATGCCTGGCCGGGAGCGCACTACTGGCCGGTTGCCAGGCGATTGACCCGCCGATCGGTTCGCGCGACGGTTCGAATGAACGAATCGACGACTGGCAGTACGATCCACCGGAGGATGACCGCATAATGGGGGTCACAGTGGACGATGTCGACGACGAAAGCATCGGACTGGCGGCCGGCGGAGCGGCAGACGTCGGCACGTTCCGGCGAAACGTCGCAGAGGGCTACTTACCAATCCCCGAGAGCATGGCCTATGAGGGCTTATTCCACGATTACTACTTCGACACCGGGGACGATGGCTCGTGCGAGTCGCTGTTCTGTCCGACCTATACGCCGGCGATCGCCGCGGACCCGCTCTCGGGCGAATCCGATACATTCCTCAGCGTCGGCCTCGACTCGGGACTGACCGCGGTCGACTTCGATCGTCCACCGTTGAACCTCGTCATCGTACTCGACATCTCGGGATCAATGCGGGCCAGCTTCGACCAGTACTACTACGACCAGTTCGGGATCGAACGGCGAGCCGACGGCGACACGAGCCGCCCGAAAATGGAGGTCGCAACGGACGTACTGGTCGATTTGACGCATCACCTCGATCCCCAGGATCGGCTCGGAATCGTCCTGTTCAATCAGGACTCCTACGTCGCAAAACCCATGCGAAGCGTCGAAACGACCGACATGGGCGCGATTCGCAGTCACATCCGGGAGGACGTCGAGGCGCGGGGCGGGACGAACATCTCGGCTGCAATGGCCGACGCCGAGGACCTCCTCGCGACGGTGGTCGACAAGGATGACGAGGGGAACTACGAGCATCGCTCGATCCTGTTGACCGACGCCCAGACCAACATCGGCGAGACCGACGCCGACGAGCTCCGATCGAGCCTCGAGGCGCGCGCTGAGCGTGGGTTTCACACCTCCGTCGTGGGAATTGGCGTCGATTTCAACGCCGACCTCATCAACCAAATCACCGGCGTACGGGGTGCGAACTACTACAGCGTCTACTCGACCGACGAGTTCGAACGCCGCATGATCGACGAATTCGAATTCATGGTCACGCCCCTGGTGTACGATCTCACGCTCGAAGTCGACGGGGATGGCTATGAGATCGCCCGCGTGTACGGCTCGCCCGCCGCAGACGAGGCAACCGGCGAGGTGATGACCGTCAACACGCTCTTCCCGTCGCCGTCCGAGGATGGTGAGGCGAAGGGCGGCGTGGTCCTCGTCCAGGTCGAACGGACCGGTGACGAGTCCGGTGACGCCGACATCGAGCTGATCGCTACCTGGGAGGACCGGGACGGCAGCGAGGAATCGGTCACGGAGGCTGTTCGCGTTCCGGCCGGGGACGACGAGCACTGGGGATCGGAGGCGGTTCGGAAGGCCGTGTTACTCGCCCGCTACGCCGATCTCATGCGGATCTGGACGATCGACGAACGGGAACCCCTCGAGGTCGACGAGGCAGACGGGATCGATTCCCCCACGGTCCGATCCGGTCAGTGGGAACTGCAGTCCGAACCGCTGGTCGTCTCCGAGCGAAACGCCGAACGCATTGACGCGTTTGCCACGTACTTCGAAACCGAGATGGCGGCGATCGGCGACGACGAACTCGGCCGGGAGCTCGAGCTGATGGACGAGCTCCTCGCCGCCGCGGGCGAATCGCCGTGAAACCACAGATTCGGTTCACTCGACCTGAATCCCGGAGCGGAAGTCGCGTGAGATCTTATGCGGGAAAGGCACGGTAACGTCAGACCGGTACGAAAGGGACCACGAACCGACCGCCCCGTCACAATCCGGCAACTCACATCGCTGCCTCACGCGGAACGCGCATCGAGTTCCGCCAGCAAGTCCTCGACGGCGGGTCGGTCGAACGTGGACGAGCCGCGGTACGTGTACACGATCACCGGCTCCGCCTCGCGCCGGTCGATGATGACCACCGTGGGCATTCGGCCGAAGAAGTCGCTAAACCGCCCGAGGAGGCCGAAGCGGACGGGCTGGTTGCAAGCGTCGCCGAGGCTAGCGTCCGGGTCTGCCAACAGCGGATACGGGAGGTCATAGCGCTCCTGCCAGGCGGCGACTTTCGACAGCGGCTCGGGAACGACCGACACTACCTCGGCGTCACGGGCCCGGAACGCGTCGTACCGCTCGGCGAGCTCGCGAACCTGATCTCGACAGTTCGTACAGTAGTGATCGCGCTGAAAGCACAGCACCACGAACCCGACGTCGTCGGCCAACGCCGACAGCGAAAACGGGTCGGGACCGGCGGCGGCGTTCGGGAGTGAAAACGCCGGAACCTGCGCGGGCATGCAAACGCCTAATGCGTGCGGACACAAATCCTTCGGGCTTATCCGGTCGGCTCGAACCGGGATCGGACGTCGTCCGTGAACGCGTCGACGATGCGTTCCTCCGCCCGAGTCATCGCACGGATCGCCTCGTCGGTGTAGTCGATCGTCACGCGAGGGAACACCGCGGCGAACGGACCGCCGAGTAGCTCGCCCGGGGCGACTCGGACCTCGAAGGCGAACAGGTCCGCATGGCGCCGGAACGGTCCGGTGAACGGAAACGCCTCCTCGACGAGCACGAGTGCCTCCTCGCGCGTGAAGGCCGCCACGGCGGCCGACCAGAAATCGTCCTCGGGGCGTCGGACGATCGGCTCCACGCCGTGTCCGAGCCGTTCCAACCGAGCCAGGACCTCCTTGGCCACAGCCGCCCGTTGGTCGCCCCGTACCGACGGGTCCAGTGCTGCGAGGTACCCGTCGTGGGCGAGCAGCTCTTCCTCGTGGGCCGCGATTGGCAGGTCCGCCTCCACGGCGTCGAGTAGGGCGTGGAACTGCCGCAACGAGCGATCGCGGTAGGTCGCGAACTCCGGTTCGACGACGCGCCGTTCGAGGACGTCTGCTTCCGTCCGGAGCCGATCAAGGATGCGGCCGCCGGACCCGAGCCCGGTCCCGTCGAGCGCCCGTCCCACGCTGAACTCCCGACGGATCGCGGTCATCACTGGCTCGAGGAACCCCTCGAATCCTGCCTCGGCCGCACGCCGACTCATATCCGAGCAATCGTCGGTGCGACCAAGAGAATGACGGTGGCCAAACCGCGGGAAGCCGATAGCCCTACCACGCGAGCCGCGGTAGCCAGCCGTGATGCCCCGGTCATGGTGGATCGCGAACGCACCCCGCCTGTGGGCTCTTTGGGCGGCGAGCCGGCCGAGCCAGCTCGCCCTGGTTGGACTGTTGTACGTCATGGGCGTCGGGATGACGACCGTGGGCACGCCCCTCGTCGGCAGTGAGGCGACCGCGGAGGGCCTCGCAGGATCGTTTCAGACGCAGGTGGCCGCCGGCGGGGTCGCGCTGGTACCGGTAGCCGTCGCCATCCATTACGCGAACGAATACGCTGACGTGGATACGGACGCCCGGACCGAACGAACGCCCTTTTCAGGAGGTAGCGGGGCGCTGGTCGAGACCGGCTTGTCGGCGTCGTTTCTCCGACGGGCGTTGGTCGTCGCCGGCGTCCTCGCGATCGGGGTGGGCCTCGGTGGACTCGTCACCGGCGTGCTTTCACCGCTCGCCGTCGGCCTGCTTGCCGTCGGTTTCGTCGCAGGCATCGCGTACTCCCTGCCGCCGATCGCGCTCGTCAGACGTGGGGTCGGCGAGCCGATCAACATGGTGCTGGGCGGGCTGGTGCTGCCCGTCTACGGAATGGCCGTCGTGGCGCGGCCCACCGGCATCGCCGTCCTGGCGGTAGTTCCATTTACGCTCGTTGTCGGGTGTAATCTGCTCGCAGTCCACTGGCCGGACCGGCGGGCGGACGCCGCCGTCGGCAAGCGGACCCTCGCGGTGCGGTGGCCGCCGACCCGCATTCGGCAGCTGTACGCGGGGTTCGCCGTCGGGGCCGCTGCCATCGCCGTCGGGCTCTGGTGGTACGACGTCCTCCCGGCGGTTGTCACGCTGGCACATCTCTCGCCGGTGCCGTTTCTTGGCTGGGGCTGGATCACGCTGACCCGCCGGCGGAGTCCGTTACCAGCGGTGGCTGCAATGGTCGTTCTCGCCGCCACCCTGACACTCGCCTGGTGGTGGGCCGGAATCGGCTGAGGAGCGTGATCGGTCGAGGCGCGTCGGCATGCCCATCGGCCGACGGTCCTCGGTACGGCCGCACACGAGAGAGCCGGTTGAGGCCAACTCCTCGCGGGTGGGTGATCCCGTCCGGTGACGGACGTGTGACCCTCAGCAAGCCGACACACGCTTGAGAGCGAGTCCGGCAAGACCGGGGGCACCGCACCGCGGCGCCCCATTGCGAGGTCGTTACCGATGCGAGCGACCGGAGCGGTCGCGGCCCGATACCCGGTGCCATTCGCCGATTCGGTCCCGGGAGCCGTTCGTGACCGTAGTCTGGAGATGATGGAGGTTCAGTGCCGGGGGCACCGTCGCGCTCGAGGAAGCTCGACGGCCCGCGGAATCGAAACGCTAGTTAGGATTGACTGGCTAGCCAATCAAGATGGGAGGCGAGGGGCAATCCGAGACGCGCGAGGCGATCATGGAGGCGACCTATCGCGCCCTCTGTGACCACGGGTACGCATCGTTGACGATGCAGAACATCGCCGACGAGTTCGGGAAGTCGAAGGGACTCCTCCACTACCACTTCGATTCGAAGGAGGAACTGCTGGTCGCCTTCATCGATTACCTGCTCGCCGGCTTCGAGGACGACATCGCATCGATCGAGGGACCACCGGACGAGCGGCTGGCGGCGTTCATCGAGCGCTTCGTCGTCGCGAACGGAGACGAACGGCGGGCGCTGCATCTCGCGTTGCTCGAACTGCGCGCCCAAGCGCCATTCAACGACCGGTTCCGCGATCAGCTCGCCCGGAGCGATGCAATCGTCCGAGCGGCCGTCGCGGACATGGTGGACGAGGGGATCACCACGGGTGTCTTTCGAGCAGATACCGACCCGGACGCGCTCGCCCGAGTGGTACTCGCTGCGATGGACGGGGCCCGGATGCGCGGGCTTACAATCGGCGATGACACCTATCCCGCCGCCGTCCGCGACGCGCTGATCACCTACGTCCTCGACGATCTCCTGGTCGGCGCTGCCGAATGAGGGGGTTGCTCGGCGAGTACGATTGGGACGACGACCGATTTCTCGTCATCGGCGCGGTCATCCTCAGTACGTTCTTCATCGGGTTTGGCGGCGGAATCGTCTTTCCGATCCTGCCGAACCTCGGGGTGATCCTCGGCATCTCGCCGGTGCTAGTCGGCGTCATCCTCAGTGCCAATCGGTTCTCGCGGCTGGTCGCCAACGCGCCGGCAGGCATTCTCGTCGACCGGATCGGGACCAGAACCCCGTTCGTCGTGGGGATGGTCATCCAGGGGGTGGCGACGTTCGGGTACGTCATCGCCGTGGTGGCGCCCGCCCCGGCGGCGTGGTTCATCCTCGCCCGGCTGCTCTGGGGAATCGGGAGCGCGTTGGTCTTTGCAACGGCGTACACCATTGCCGCCGACGTGAGCGACGGCGGCTCCAGGGGCACCAGCATGGGTCTGATCCGCGGCGGCGTCCTCTTCGGGGCGCCGACCGGGTTGGTCGTAGGGGGCATAGTCAGTGAGGTTGCTGGCACGATCGTGGCGTTCCTCTTGGCGACGGCGTTTGCATTCCTCGCCAGTGGATTGGCGTATGCGACGATCCCGGAGACCCACGTCGAGGGCGAAACCCGCGACTCCGTCAAACCCTGGGACGTCGACGTGAGCGTACCGGCGGTGACGGTAGGCTGTATCAACTTCGCCGTACTCTTCGTGTACTTCGGCGTACTGTTCTCGACGCTGGTCTTATTCCTCGGTGAGAACGACCTCGGTGTCCTCGGCTTCGATGCGCAAGGATCCTCCGGGATGTTCATGGCGATCACCGTGATCGTCGCCGGCGTCTTCATGTTCCTGGGCGGCTATGCAAGCGATCGATTCGCTGCGCGGGTGCCGACGCTGGTCACTTTCCTCGTGGTGACCGCTGGCGGGTTCGTGTTGCTCGCCCAGGCGGATACGATCGCCACGCTCACTGTGGCTTGTCTGTGTATCGGCGCCGGACAGGGCGGCACGAGCGGGCCCCTGATGGCGTTGCTCGGTGATCTCACGCCGGACGAGCGGATGGGTCGGGCGGTCGGGACGAACAACGTGTTGGGCGACGTCGGGGGCGGGCTCGGCCCGATCGTTGCCCTCCCGATGGCGGACCTGATCGGCTTTGAGCCGGTGTTTCTCGCGAGCGCACTGCTCCCCCTCGCTGCGGCGTTGGTTCTCCTCATCGGCGTCCGCCGGCAAACCGGCCAGTTCTCGCCCGCCGTCCAGACACCTGAGACATGACCCGGGGAAGGTGCGGTACCACGAACAGAACTGTCGATCGCTGTTGGTGTTTGCGAAGGGCACTGTCGGGCGAGGACACTCCAGCAACAGGTGAACCGGCGTACCTGGTGCTGGCGTCACGCGACCGCGCTTCGAGGGAGAAACCGGCGACCGATCGGGACATGGGTCACACACGTTCAGCGCGATATCAGATCTCATGAAGTTCAGATTAACAATACTTATGCAAACATGAGATTGATCGTAGCGTGAAATATATGGTTGATAGACACGGGCCGTTACGGACCGATATGTTTCTGGTTGAAATCGACGATGTGGAGGTGCAAGGGTGGACGTCTGCAAAACTCCCCTCATCCAGCACGGAACCTTCTGATACCGGATGGGGCGAGACCATCGATCAGGATCTCGAGCTCGAGCGGGTCGTACAGGCGGACGATACCACGCTGTATGACTGGAAAGAGGAAGTTCGGAGTGATGACGAGGCGGAAGGATTGCGGACAGTGGATGTTATTCTCTTTAATGAGGAGGGCGAGCCAGAAATCCAGTGGGAGTTCACGAACGCCTGGCCTGCCTACTACCAACCCCCACAGCTCGGGGCGGCCTCGACCGAAAACATCGCCAGAGAGCGTGTCGTTCTCGCGTACGACTCAATGGAACGCCAATCGATCTGAACGTCCCAATGTCAGAACAAACCGAAAATCATGAATATGCGACACCGGCAGCGGGATCAAAAGACTGGCATGAACCGCTAAATGCTAACTTCGAGCGACTGGACCTCGACGTCGAGGTTCGTGACGTCGCCGAAAACCGGGAAGATTACGAACCCGAACAGGGGGCGAAATTCCTGGAACTCGATAGCGGTATCGTCTACATCGGTGACGGTGATGCGTGGGTACCGACGCTGGCGCTGGCGTATTTCGATGAGAATGGGGAGCTCGACTGCGGGGAAGTTGCTGACTGCCTGACGTCCGAGGAGGAGAGTCAACATGCTGTTTCGAATTTCGGTGAAAACGCCCGTTCGGTGCACGACGGTGCAATCGTTTTTGGCGATTCGACCCAGCGGAGCATCTGGTCTGAGTCTTCCGATGAAATTCGATCCCAGATGCCGATCTACGCACCCACGTTTGCTACCCGCGGTGCCTACGTGGGAGATTCAATAGTCGAATCCGAACTGCTTTCTGCGGAAGCGTTACATTCCTCCTCGATCGAGGCGGGTGGGCTTTCCGCCAACAGCGAACACCTCACGTTCGAAAGTGCCGGACAGGATGATCCCGTCTTACACATCGGAGATGGTATCCATTCGACGTGGCCGATCTACGCCCCAGAGTTTGTCGAAATTAATTCGAGTGCACGCGCCGGGAAAACTGCGATCGAACCGGTGCACCCTGAGCGAGTCTTAAAGTCGGTCGAATCACTCCCGGTGTGCACCTGGGAGTACCGAAATAACGGAGGGTGTCGCCACATGGGACCGATGGCCGAAGAGTTCGCCGAGACGTTCGACCTCGGCAATCGCACCGAGTCGATTGCGACGGTCGATGCCGATGGCGTGGCACTGGCGGCCATTCAAGGTCTGGCCGAGCGGCTCACTGATCACACCGATCAACTTCACGAGCAACTGGCAGAGAAGACCGATCAGATCGACTCCCTCAAAGCCGAAAACGAGTCGTTACGGACCCGGCTCGCAGAGATTGAGGATCGGATCGGTCTGTCGTCAACGGCAACCGATACGGTCACGTCCAGCGATGACTGAACAGCCCCACGATGACCGCGGGCAGAGCGACCGAGATAATCCAGTGTGGCCTGGGCCGATTACCTGCCATCTCCCGCTCTCCCGTCGGTCGTTCGTCGGTGGCGTCGGTACCACCGTTGGACTGTCTAGTATCGGTACAGGGGTGGTTGCCGGGACTGACGATGAGATCGACGATTACGTTGGTTTTGGTGATGGCGATTTTGGTGCAGGTGGATTTGGGGGGATTGCTCCGGTAACCGAATCTGGTCTCGCGGCCTATGCCAGCGAAGATGGAATCATTGAGACACCAGGTTTGCGGGATGCCGTCGACGACTGGCGGGTCGGCGATATCGAAACCGAACTCCTCCGTGATGTGGTCAGCTACTGGCGCTCTGGGGAGTCAGTAAGCTGATCAGGCGAGTCTAATCAGTTTACCATGACGCTCATCGAGTAGTGACGCCAACGGAGTAATTGAGTCCAATACTGTGCCAGCTGTTAGGGGCGAATGGAAGGTTACAGCCCGCAAGCAAGTGTTCGACGTGTTGACCACACGGGTAGATCGAGCTCGCGAAACCGCCCAGACCCGGTCCTTGGCCACAATGTGGCGGCGTCGCGACGCCATAATTCGATGAACACGGATCCGGCATGTGACCGTTGCTGATACGTCGCATCGTCGGTCAAAATGGTGGTTGCCCGATCAGCACGGCTGTGGGCACCCGGCTTCATCAGCAGTTTCACGCATTCAACACGCGTGTTCTGACGAAGGAGCTCACAATGAGACCCCCGGTAGCAGTAGTAATAGATATATTATTGTCACTACTAATCGGCCAACTAGCGTGTCGTGCGATTGTTACATCGACCAGTGTATACCATGGATTGCACTCGTTACACGATCGACGAGCAATGAGGGATGTGCGGCTTACAGTGTAGAATCCATCGACTTCCCGGCGTGGGGTATTGGCAGCAATCCCACTCATGCCGTGATGTCGATAGGCCGGACCTCGTTACGGTCGCGTAGATCGGCCGACTAAGCAAGGACGCCACGCCGATTCGCAGTTCGACGCTGTTGTTTCAAAGCACAAACTGTTGAGTGAACAGGAAACGTCTCAGAGGAGTATCGAAGGATCCTCACCACTCTTGGCATCTCATTGAGGACGTTTATCAAATTCCTGCCCGGTACTCGAGTTATCCATTTAGCCCTTCGACGTTACAAAAATAGCCCGTCATGATCGTATGTTCTGACTCCGATCAGCTCCGGTGCACAGGCCATTAACCCGATGTGGACACGGCAATATCAATCACCGCATACAGAATGGTGGACAGGTAGGACAACGCCACAGCATAAACGGTTATCAGGTCCGTCACTGAGCGATAGCACATGCCACCTGGGGACGGGTCGACAGCGCTCTCGCCCGAAAATCTGTTGATCGTCGATATGGATTCGCATACGGGACCGTTCGGTACACAATTTCTTGACTACCTCGATGAGACGGACGTCGCCCACCGGATGCTCTCAAAAGCGAATCACATCAACTCCCAAATTCTCACGAAAAC
>SKNY01000119.1 GCA_007123105.1 Salinarchaeum sp.
CCAGTCGATTACACGATCACGAACGAACGTGGCCACTTCGATGTCGAGGTGGCCGACGACCGCAGCTACGATCTCACGTACATGAACGCTGACGTGCGGGAATCGCCAGAGGACTGGTTCCCACGGGACGGCAATGTCGACCTCCATGCCCTCGCGAGCGTGGATGTATCAGGAGGCGAGGTCGAAAGCGACGGGGGCACGGCCGAGCGTTCGATGATTGAAGCCCCCGAGCTTCCAACAAGAATCATCTCGAACAGTGAACCGCTCCCCCGTGCGTCCGATCTCGAAACGATCCAGACCACAGACGGGGAGCTGGGTTCGATCACGTTGCCGGCAGGGCAGGTGTTGAATACGACGGTTACCGATTGGGATGACGCACCCGTCGAGGGCGCCCAGGTCGCGTATCTGCCGGGCGGGCCCGACGGGTTCACCGCGGCTGTGCCGGTCGCACAAGAAACGGATGCAGACGGCCAGGCCTCGCTGTTCGATCGATCAGCGCCCGGGCTCGAGATGGCAGGCCCGACCGAGATCGAGACGGTGGCACCACCACAGCCGGCGTTCGTTCCCCAGACCACGACGACGACAAACGTGACCGAACCCACTGACACCACCGTCACGATCGATCACAGAGAAGTCGTACGGGTCCCGGAAGATGACGAAACCATCCAAGCGGCGGTGGATGGGGCATCCAAGCACGCGCTTATTCTGGTTGCGAATAATACGGAGTTCTCCGAGTCAGTCACGATCGAGAACCCCGTCGCAATCGTGAGTGATGCCTCGTATCATGGCACAGAAACAGTCGGCTCACCGGAGGGAGCCGCACGGCTCACCGGCGATGACGACCACGACGTCGCATTCCACATCGCCCCCGAGACGTCACCGGTCTTCATTGAAGGATTCGAGATCCATGGATACGATGTCGCGGTGAATACGAGTCCCGATGGAAGCGATCACGTTCGGATCCGTGAGAATAGGGTCACGAACGTCACGTCCGGGATCGTGGCGTCCCACAGTAACGACTGGGTGATCGAACGGAATCAGATCGTAGAACCGGATCGAGAGGGGATCACGGTCTATGATGGCGTCGGTGTCGAGCTTGCCAATAACGCGATCACCGGAACTGGAGCGATGGATGCCGAGACCACCACGACAGCAAATGCGCTTGCCGAACAGTCCACCGCCTCGGGCGAAACATCGAATGGCATCATCCTCGGGAACGTCGACGGCGTTGAACTCCGGGACAACATGCTAGACGGGAAGTACAACGACTCTGGGATTAGTATTACCGCGATAGAGCGCGAGCATCACGGCGTACACGTCATAAATAATTCGCTTTCGGGTGCGTATGGAGCATCGGGCATCTTCACCGGGGCTGCTGAGGGTGGAATCGTCCGTGACGTGACGATTGCTCACAACGAGGTCGCCGGCGTGCAGGGATCTCCAGCGATTGAGTTCTCCGCACTCGACACCGATGCTGCACTCACCAGCATCGAGACACACGATAATGTCATCACCAATTCGTCGACCGGGATTGGATTGTATTCTATCGAACACGGCGGTCACCTTGGGGAGGTCGGCGTGCATGGAAATACGATCAGTGAGACCGATACCGGCCTTGTTGTCGGTAGCGATCGCACGCTCGGCGACATTTCTACCGGACATAACAAGATCGATAACGTGACGTTGGGCATCCTGGTTGGAACACCGGCCAATGAGCATGAATCGACCGCCGCTGTGAACGTGAGTTCATATGGCAATACGATCTCCAATGCCACAGATGGCCTGGTTGGCGCCGGCCAGGGAACCAATATTACCGGTGAAGCCGATACCATCGACGCGAGTCGCGAAGGGCTCGTCGCGACCGCGAACGCCTCAATCGACCTCGAGCAGGCGATCATCACACGGAATCAGATCGGAATCAACGCCTCCGATGGGGGCTCCATCGCAGTAAATGAAAGCCAAATCGTAGGGAACGAGCGGTTTGGTGCATTCGTCTCGGACCAGTCCGCGGTCATCGATGCCACGAATAACTGGTGGGGCCACGAGACGGGCCCGTACCATCCGGATCATAACCCGGACGGATTGGGCGATAGCGTAACGCAATTTGTCACGTTCGAGCCCTGGCTGGGGATCGATGAACTCGCCCCGAGTGTGGCTGATTATACGACCGAAGACGACATCGTCGATGCAGCTGGGCTACGAGCCGCGGTCAGCGATTGGCGGAGCGGCGAGATTGACACCCAATTACTCCGGGATGTCGTCGATTACTGGCGCAGCGGTGAACCAGTAGCGTAGCGAACGCGAGTACGGAATGAGCTCGAGGGCGTGTCCTGGTGGGTGGAGCTCGCGTCCCCACTGAAATCGGCCATCAAGATCACTCGTACCGATGAAGGAAACCGGTCGTGCTCCCTGATCTGTCAAGACGCAACGCGAGCCCCAGGTTGGGGAAATAGGAACCGTGAATGAGCCAGTATCTGATACAGAATAATCGCAATCGCATGCACGGAACCGAGTGAACCGAACCGTACTGCTCGATTCGGTAGGCGAATGGGCACGCTAGGATTCGAACCCAGGGCCTCCCAGACGGCAACACTGCTTCCTGTTACAGCATACGAACGTGCCGCGCGGACTCACGTCATCGCAACGTTGCACACGCCGGGGCGTTCTGCCAAACTGAACTACGTGCCCAGTGGAGTGGTTTTCAGTACATTTGATAATTGTTCCGGGATCGGTGAGCCCGCCAACACAAGCGACTGTGAGACGAACCAGGGGACATCGAGCGACGGTCACGACCACCGTCAACCGCAGTCGAACGCATGGGGTACCAATACATCCCGTCCGAAGCTGCCACAGTCCTTCCGCTCGTTCGACGCCACCGTATCAGTGAAAGTAAGCCCAACCGACGCAACGAACGTTTTGTTTTTGTTACTCGTCCGCACACGCAGCAATCGCCTGCTCGATTGCCGCCAACAACTCTGTCTCGATCCGGTCGACCGCATCGTCGGACTCGGCTTCGACCCGGGCGGAGAGTTTCGGCTCGGTGTTCGAGGGCCGGACGAGGGCCCATCCATCGTCAAACCAGATCTTGACACCGTCGAGTCTGGATTGGTCATACCCAGAGAACACGTCGGCTACCGCATCGACGACGGGCTCCTTACACGCTTGTGGACACGGGATCCGGTGGGTCGGAGAGACTGGTACATCGGGCACCGCGGCGATTGCATCTGCGAGTTCACCACGGGCAGTAAGCTGACAACACAGCCCGGCCCCGAACAGCGCGTCATCCCACGGCACCCCGAACGCCGGGAATCCGAAGTGGCCGGACGGTTCCCCGCCGAAGGCCACGTCGGACCGATCGGCGATCACAGCGGCGACGTGCAAGAATCCAACTGGCGTTTCGACCGTCTCGGCGTCGTGACGGTGTACGACCTGCTCGACGGCCTGACTCGTATCGAGTGAATGGACCACCACTCGGCCATTGTGGGCCAGACACACGTCTGCAAACACAGCCATGAGGTCGTCCATTCCGACGGCCCCGACCTCTGGCAGCACGAGTGCCAGTCGGTCGCCGTCGCCATCGAACGCGATACCGAGGTCAGCGTCGTCAAGCCGGGCCTCAACTGCGGCCACGGCGTCCGGGTGGTCGGGTACCGGCGGATGAGACGGGAACGAACCGTCGATGGTCTCGTTGATGGGGATGACCCGGCAGCCAAGCCGATCGAAGAATTTGCCGGCCAGGACACTGGCAGCGCCGTGTCCGAAGTTGACCGCGACGGTCACGTCCGCGCTGTCGAGCGGTGAGAGCAACCGTTCGAGATACGCGTCGTCAAACGATGTTTGCCGAACGGTCCCCTCGCCCGTCTCGAACGCCCCCGATTCATACCGGCGTTGGATGGCGTCCATCCCGTCGACTCGTGGCATCGGCACGCCGTCGGCAGTGCTGAACTTGACCCCAATGTACTCTGGCGGGTTGTGTGAGGCAGTGACCATTGCCGCGCCAGAAACCTCCGACCGGGTGGCCGCATACCGCGATACCGGCGTCGGGATCAGTCCAAGATCGATGACATCGGTGCCGGTGGCAGTAATACCCGCGATCAGCGCCTCGGCGATCTCGGGTGCCTGGTTTCTTCCGTCACGACCGACGGCGACCGTCGATCCGTCGACCGTACTACCGTATGCCTTGCCGACCCGCTCGGCCACGGAGCCATCGATGTCGTCGGGATACACCCCGCGAAGATCGTATGCGCGAAAGAACGCCGTCATCGGACACCTCGACCGTGCGTTGTGGCACGCTGCATTCTCAGCCGTACTGTGTCAGGCTGTAAAAAATGTCTTACTGATGTCGGCCGGTTCAACGGTCGGTCGCTGTGGTCAACCCCACACCTGGCAATGTTGGACTAACACCCGTAATGGATTAACACGGAATGCCGATCGGTGGACCTGCACTGGCAAACGGACGGGGATGGAAGTATCCCGACAACTAGTGACGGGAGCGACTGGTACTCGTGTACACTGCCTAGTCAGAGAACAGTGAAACCAGATGGAAAGGAAAGGGGGATGGACCCCTTTGGACGCAGAGGGGATGAAACCGGGGGTCTGGTTCGCCCCACATGGAGACGGACCCACAATCGCCGCCCCCGGTAGTTTCATCTGAAACCCCATAGTAAATATATATTACTGTATTTCCGAAGTAAAATGGCACGTGGCCGTGGCGAATGGCCTCTTCTCCGCTGCAGAGCACATAAAATGGCGTTCGACCGTGCGGACCAATCACCATTTGGCCGTCAGTCACACACGAGATACTTAACGGCGGAACTACCCCGTCATGATTCGTCGAGTTCCCACTCGACGCGATCGACGTCATAGCTTCCACAATCTGGACAGGAGAAATACTGCAATGCGTACCGGTTACCGCAGCCGGTACACTCAAAGGGGCGGTCCTCTATCGCGTGCCCCCCGAAGCGCGCCAAGAGATCACCCCAAATCATACCCACGAGTCGTGCAACATTCATGATAGTTGTTCTTGTTTACATCGCAGAAATGCCAGGTACCATGAGTGAGTTCCCTGGTGACACGAACCGAGGGGTAGTGAACAGTCCCTGCGCCGACGACGGAGACGACCGGAACCGACCTCACCGCACCGGTAGCTCCCGTACTCGCCGCATGATCGGCCATCGAGTGCGTAGCACTGCTCGAGTTGGATTCCGTAATAGTGGCTACCCGCCGACGAACGTGACAACAACCAGTACGAGGAGATTGGCGATCCATCATAGATGACCGATTTCGACCGAGCCACCGTGGGACGATGGCACAAGTGACGACATCGCCGCTCCGACCCAGCGGGCGGTGGCGACCGCGCGGGGCTCCCGGGCCGGTTGCCGTCACACCGACGCCGCTGCGATCCGTCAGCACAGTCGAAGGGTCACATTGTGCTGGTAGTATGGGAACCTTTATTCTATTGGTAAGTGATCATTTCGATCATCAATGACGAGGATTGCCGCCCTCGGCATCGGGGGGACAAATCTACATGCGGCAGTTGCCGATGCCGATGCAAGCCTCCATGCCTCGATTCCCGTGCGACCGACCGAGCAACGCGATCTGGTATCCCAGGTGCTCGATACGATCGACGCGCTCGAAACCAACGCCGACGGGGAGCTCGATGCGGTGAGCATGGCGTGTAAGGGGCTAGTTGATCGCGAGCAGGGCAGGATTACCGGCATGAACACCCCCGACGGAGAGATGCTTGCGGACATTGACCTCGGGGCTGCCATCGACGCGGAATTTGGCCTCCCGTGGTGTCTGGAAAACGACTGTGCGGCCGCTACGCTCGCCGAGTATGAGTTCGGCGCAGGCAACCAGTACAACTCACTCGTCCACATCACCATGGGAACCGGCATCGGCGCCGGCGTGATCGATCACGGGCACTTGATCCGTGGAGCGACCAACCAAGCCGCAGAGGTCGGGGCGATCCAGGTCGGTCCCGCAGACGGCCGTACCCAGTTCGGCATTCACGGCGCTTGGGAAGCATATTGCTCCGGTCCGGGCATCGCTGGCTACGTGACCGATCAACTGGCCACTGAAGAGCGGGAGACGCCGCTGCAGGACGTCGCGGAGGTGTCTCCTCAAATGGTATTTGAATGTGCAGCCGAGGGTGACGTGGTGGCACGCGACTATCTCGACCAGCTCGCTCAATTCAACGCACGTGGCCTCGCCGCGGTGGCGAAGCTCTTCGACCCGGGCGTCATCACTCTTGGCGGCGGGGTGGCGCTCAACAATTTTGACGTCATCATTGACGGAGTCGAATCGTACATCGACGAGTATCTCTTCGATGACGCACCCGAGTTCGCGCCCACAGCGTTCGGAGAGGACATTGGCATCTACGCGGCAATTGCTGCGTACAACTATCACCGATCGGCCGCGACCGAAACGTCACCGATCCGGGTGTGAACTGTCCCAGTCGACTCACTTTTCCGCTCGTTCGTCGATGCTGGGGCTACCTCCATTCCGATCCGACGTTTAGACACGTTGCGAACGACTTCTACTGGTTGTAGCCTACACAGGTGGTGCTTCGATGTGAATCACGCATCGCTTCTCTAGCCCGTGCGATGTCACATCGAGGTTCGGATGAAGGCGGCGTACGTCCACTGGATCGGGTCCGTACGGTGAAACAGCCACGTTCGTGTTTTTGAAGGAGTTCGAAGGTTCGAGCAGTAGACCGGCACGCGGGGAATCAGAATCCAGATCAGAGGTCAGGAACCGACAAAAGCTCTACCTGTCCGGTCTGCGCACCCGATTGCGCAATCATCCTCGTTGACGAATCAACTGCACTCAGCGTCTCGAAGGCGTGCGGTACGTGCAGTAGTCGGGGCAGATGAAGTCCACAATCCACGCAATCGCACCGAAACGCGCCCGGTATCGATCAGGCGCGACGTGCGGCCAACAGCCCAGCGCCTAGGAGCGCCACCAGGGCGACTACGGGCGTAAAGCCAGGCAGCGCGTCGTCAAGGAATGGCTCTTCGGATTCAACGGTCAGTGTTCCGGCAACGGAATCGTTGTCGGAGCTGACGGTCACATCGTATTCGCCGGCGTCGAGATCACCGACGGCAACCTCCTCGAAGGTCACCGTCTCCTGTTCGCCGCCAGGGATTTCCACGTCGGTTACCGCGTCGTCAAGCACAACCTCGTCGGTCGTGGTGTTCACAATCTCGAGTTCGATGTTTTGCTCGCCAAGTTCCTCACCGATGTTCTCGACAATGACCGAGAGATCAATCGGATCGTCACCCTCGGTTACCGTAGCATCAGACGGGTCGAGATCAGAGAGCTGATACTCCGCAGGCTCTGGGTCCAGCACCGCTTCGGTCACGGTAAGCGAACCCGTGATGGTATCGTTAGCAGACGACACCGCGACCTCGTAGTCGCCAACGTCGAAGTCACCAGCCGGAACTGCCTCGAACGTCACCGCCTCAGCGGCGCCGTCATCGAGGACCACCGCGTCGACGCTCTCGTCGTAGACAACAATGTCCGTTTCATTCACGATCTCGAGTGCAATGTCCTGCTCGCCAAGTTCCTCACCGATGTTCTCGACGGTGACCGAGAGATCGATCGGATCGTCACCCTCAGTTACCGTTGCATCAGACGGGTCGAGATCAGAGAGCTGGAACGTCGCCGGGGTCGGACTCGGAACCGCCACAGCTTCATCCACGGTAAGCGAGCCCGTGATGGTATCATTGGCAGACGACACCGCGACCTCGTAGTCGCCAACGTCGAAGTCACCAGCCGGAATCGCTTCGAACGTCACCGCCTCGGAGGCACCCTCGTCGAGGGCCACCGCATCGACGGTATCCCCGTAGACAACACTGTCAGTATCATTCACGATTTCGAGGGCAATGTCCTGCTCGCCAAGTTCCTCACCGATGTTTTCGACGGTCACCGAGAGATCAATCGGATCGTCACCCTCGGTTACCGTAGCATCAGACGGGTCGAGATCAGAGAGCTGATACTCCGCAGGCTCTGGGTCCGGCACCGCTTCGGTCACGGTAAGCGAACCTGTGATGGTATCGTTAGCAGACGACACCGCGACCTCGTAGTCGCCAACGTCGAAGTCACCGGCCGGAACTGCCTCGAACATCACCGTCTCGCTGGCATCCGCGTCGAGGGACAATGCTTCAACAGCATCATCGTGAATCACATCTTCAGTATCGTTGACGATCTCCAATTCGATGTCCTGCTCACCGACATCCTCGCCGATATTCTCCACGGTCACCGAGAGATCAATCGGATCGTCACCCTCAGTTACCGTTGCGTCAGCAGGATCGAGATCTGATAGCTGATAGTTGGCGGGTTCGGGCTCCGGCTCGTCAGCTTCCACCGTCACCGTATCGGCACCGCCGATCTCGTAGGACTCACCATCGTACGTGCTGTTAGAACTAAAGGTGAAGGTATCTCCGTCCTCCATGTCTTCGGAGGTATTCAGGGTGTACGGAATGGTAATCGTATCCCCGGCCTCCCACGACTGATTATCCCAGACTACGACGGCACCGGAAACCCCCGCCGCGGAGATCTCCGGGCCATATGGTGCGTCCATATCAAACACGTCGAGGTCGGTCCCCTCCTCAAGCACTTGGGGTTCCACTTCGTCGATCACGTCGAGCTCCGTCCCGTCCGCGAGAAGTTCGATTTCAAGTTCGACCTCGATCTGATCACCGGGTTCGATGGTGTCCTCGGCGAACGATCGTTCGGCCACGATCGTCGCATCGTCCGCCGCCCCGGGCATCACGGCGGCCGTCATCGAGACGACCGATAGCAGCATAATGACCGCCAACACGATTGCGCGGCCACGGGGTCCGACACGTCTGGTCTTCATGATGCTCCTCCATGACATATCCTGGTTAATCGGCTCATAAATGCCATCCAATTCGTATCTCCATTGCTCCCTAACATCATTCCGCTACATCGAGATTCATCATAGAGGAAGTACATAAATCAGTGGGATTACCGGGGCGGCGATCGCCGCCGTCGTCGGAATTCAGGACATCTCGGCAGTGATTCCAACCCACTGAGATCCTCGAAGATCCGTTTGAAACTTGCTGCAACAGTTCCATTGTTGTGTACAACTGCCCGCAGGGTCATCCTAAATCAGGCTGTGCTCGGGAAGGAGATAGTCCGCCAGGTAGGACGGTCAAACGTCATCGTTATACATCGCGATCCGACAACTCCGATACATGCGGCAGGTCGCTGATGTGCAGACTGGCGGACACAGTATCGTAGCAGGACACTCCATTCCACGCCGAACCTCGAGGTGACGACTAGATGCAAGATTATTCGCTTCCTCGACGGCGGGTTCTCGAGCTCGTTGGTGGTGCGATGGCGGCAGGAACACTGGCCGGCGGCTCGGTCGCCACCAGTGCTCCGGTTGGGGCGAGTACGAACGTGGGCACGGACCACCCACCGTACGAATCGGTGTTACAAGGCGATGGCGACGAGTTTGATCGTGTGATAGGCGATGATGGGGACGGGTCGGCCGATTCACCCCGTCTCTCCACGGCGACGAGCGAGTCCGATGCGGACGGTGTCGGGGTGAGGACTGCGGACAATGGGATCGATGTGGCCGTTGCACTATGGGAGCCAGCATACGGCGGATTCGGCTCGGATGACACCGCCGACCTCTGGGTAGGCGCCTATAAACCCACAGAACCAGTGATCGAACCGGTCGAAGATGAGTCGATCGAGGTCACCATCACCGGCCCCGGGGGTACCACGGACGTCATTGAAGTGGACACCAACGAAGATGGCACGGCACACGTCCCGTGCGAGCTGGCTGATTTCGAGGACGGTAGGGTGGAGGTCGACATCGACCACGTAGACGGAGACGGCCATGCGAGCGTCTCGTTTCACGCGGGCCCGATGGTTACGATCATGAACAATCGGGATGCCGGTATCTTCGTCGACGACGAGACGACGATCAGCATCTCGGTGCGCAACGGCGCGTTCGGGCTCCCGGGAGCAGACGTTGACATCACGGTGGAGAACCAAGACACCAATACGGAGTTGCTCGATGACACCGTCACGACCAACGACGAAGGGTTCGTCCACATATCGATTTCCCCGGAGGATCCCGGACAGGTCATGGCTTCTGCCGAGCTCACCAGCGGGGTCCACGGCGATACGGAACGGTTTGCGGCAACCGAGGTCACCTTGGGCTCGGGATTCGGATTGCGGGAAGGAGTCTATGGCCACGAAACGACGTACGGCGGATTCCTCCGGACGATTGACGGCCAACTCGCTGACACCGAACTCGAGTTGACGATTCGGACGGATCCATTCCAGGAGGACCCTGAGGTGATCACAGAAGGATCGGTCACGACTGATAAAAACGGATTCTTTCTCTTCCCATACGAGATTCCCGAGGACGTGGAAGACGACCGGCTCCGGGTCGAAGCGGAGACGGCCGACGGGCGGGCAGTCCATATTCGGTTCGACCGGTTACGCATCGACGAGTTCCAAGAACCGAGTCCGCCTACGAACGGGGATCCGGACGACCCCGAGGAACCGTATATCGAACTAGACGTCACGGTCGAGACCGACGCGGCTGGATTCGGCCGTGTGACCGCACCGGGTGGGGAGGTCACCGTCCTTATCGAAGCGACCGATGACGAGGAACCGATCGGGGGCGCTGACGTTGAGCTCGTCTTGACGCTGGGCCACGATGGGCCACCACTCATCGCACGAACCCTGACGACGGATGCGGATGGCACGGCGACCCTAACCTTTGAAGTGCCTGACGTGGAGATCGACAACGTCCAGGTGAACGGAATGGCGGTCCTCGAGACCGATGACACGGTGGTCACCGATTCGGTCTGGTTCGATATCGAGAAGTACGACATCTCGTTTCGAACGTACGACATGGAAGTGGGCGGCGATGGTACGCTCGAACTCGAAGTGCGAGATCAGCTTACGGGAGATCCGGTCAGTGGGGTGCCCCTCCAGTTCACTACGTTGTACAGTACGTACCGGGACTCGGCCATCGAGAGCGGAGAACTAGTGAGCGATGCGGACGGCATCGACGAAACGACGGTGACGGTGCCCCAGGATATCGGTCCAAGCCAGCCGAGCATCAATTACGTGAGCAGGTACACCAGGCCGTCCACAAACCGGTTCCGAACGGGAGATCACCCAGGCCGATTGTCGATCCAGGATGACGATGACACGTTCGAGCCAGGGGATACCGTGACCCTTTCGTTCGATCCCGAAACGGACCGGTCCGCGACCGGTATCGTCTTCGGACGGCCCGGGCGGATCGGTAGCTTCGGTACGATGATCTCATCCGAGGAGGACGCCGCCCTGGAACTTCCGGCATACACGTCCGGTCAGAATTTCAACCTCCGGTTGTGGGCCGCCGACGAGGAGACGTTCTACGAGGACACGGTGCGAATTCGCGTTGATGAAGGTGTCATCGAGTCTCCGTTCGCCGACTACGCGACGGAAGCTGGCACCATCGACTCAGAAGGGCTCAGCGACGCGGTCACCGACTGGCGGTCGGGCGAGCTCGACACCGACCAGCTCCGGGACGTGGTCGACCATTGGCGGACCGGCGAGCCAGTCACCTGAATAAGGCGAGTTATCACCCGCGCCGCCCATCGTTCGACGGCGGTTATACACAAGTTCGTGTGTCGACGCCGAGTGTTTGGGATCGTTGGGTTCACTGGGTAAACTACCCCTCCCTGCTCGCTCGCGGGATACCCCGCTCGCTCCCTGAGGAAGGGGCTTTGATGTGGACTCCCAGCAATCAGTCGCCGGCAATTGGCCG
>SKNY01000090.1 GCA_007123105.1 Salinarchaeum sp.
GGCCTACCTACATGTGGGATCCCGACGTCGTCGCGAACGGCGCATTGGATTTCGCGGCGATTCGGGCCGGCGATTTCCCAACGCAGGGGCTGGACACGTATGCGCTCGAACTCGCGGAAGCGGTCCCGTTCGATCGATCCATCGCAGCCTGGGATGGAGCGATGATTCCGCGCCGGCCCCTCCAACCGCCGTACGGCAGTGCTGCGGACTGGACGGCACGCGGTACGTGGCGGGACGGACGCTGGACCGTGTACATGGAACGCGACCTCCGAACCGATCATCCGACAGACACTACTCAACTCGAGCCGGGTGGCGAATACACGTGGACGCCAGCCGTCCACCACGGCGCGGGTCAGCGATGGCACTGGGTTGCCTATCCTTACAAGCTCGGACTCGGCGTCCAGCCTGACTACGTCGGCGCCGGGGCAACGGACGCCACTACCGAACTGGTTGCGACGGAGTTCGCGGGAGACGCGCCCGACTGGGATGGCATCGAACCGTATACGATTCCGCTCATCTTTCCTGGGGTGGTGAGTTGGGACGATCTCGCGTACAAACATCCCCGCGCCGAAGCGGTTCGGGCGTGCGAGGTGACGATGTGGGATCTGTACGAGAAGGACCCCGCCTCGTTCCTCCCGTAACTGCCCGTTCCCCTGGAATTATTAGGTGTACTGGTGGGTACACGCATATGGCACAGGAACAGGTCGAGGCCCCCGGGCCGTTCGACGCGTTTCGGCAGTTCTTCTCACTGAAACGGGATGTGCTCGTTCTCTCGTTGGCGATGTTCGCCTTCAGCCTGGGCTTTCAGATGACGACGCGATTCCTGCCGGATTATCTCGTCTTCCTGGGCGCAACCGCCATTATCGTCGGCCTGTTCGGCACCCTCGGTAACATCATCGGCGCGATCTATCCGTACTACGGCGGCGTCGTCTCCGATCGGGTCGGGAGCCGGTATGCGCTGACCGTGTTCGGGTTGCTGTCGACGATCGGTTTCGGCATCTGGCTGGTCGCCGGCCTGTTTCCGATGACGATCGATCTGGGTGCGATCGTGCTCGAGCCGTGGGTGTGGATATTCGTCGGCCTCTTGCTGGCCCAATGTTGGAAGTCCTTCGGCATCGGCGGCCACTACGCAATCGTCAAACAGAGTGTCGAACCGGGCCGGCTTGCCCGTGGGTTTGCCAGCACCGAGACGTTCCGTCGGTCGGCGTTTCTCATCGCACCGTTGCTCGTGGCGGTCCTCGTTGCTGACGCGCTCATGCCGGGCTTTCTCTGGGTGCTCGCGATTGCACTGGTGGTCGGGGCTCTCGGGACGATCGTTCAACACGTCCTCTACGATCCGAGCAGTGACACCATCGGCAAGTCCTTCGAGGGTGCCGGCCAGGTGATCGCTGACCTCCGCGCGTTGCCGGCACCGCTTAAACCGTTGCTGGTCGCCGATACGTTCGTGCGGTTCGCAAACGGCATGGTCTACGTCTTCTTCATCCTCGTGATCACGCAGGTGATGGACATCGGGCTGACGGTCACCGTACCTGCGTTCGGGACGATCGACCTCTCACCGGCAGCGTTCTTCGGCGTCCTCCTTGGCGTCGAGATGCTCGTCGCGTTACTGACGATGGCGCCCACCGCCAAGCTCGCCGAATACACGGGACTCAAGCCGGTGGTTGGCCTCGGCTTTCTGGTTTACGCGATCTTCCCAATCCTACTGATCTTCGCACCGGAACAACCCCTCGTCCTCGTCGCGCTGTTTGCCTTCTCCGGGCTCCGCTTTGCGGGACTTCCCGCCCACAAGGCGCTCGTCGTCGGCCCGGCAGAGGCAGGTGCGAGCGGTCGCGTTACCGGATCGTACTACCTTCTTCGCAACACGATCGTCATCCCGAGTGCCGCCATCGGCGGGCTGCTTTGGGACGTCATCAGCCCGGAATTGGCGTTCACTGTGGCCTCGGCGATCGGGTTGATCGGCGTCGTCTACTTCGTTATCTTCGGCCAGGAGTTCGAAGCCTACGGCCGCTCCCAGCCCGCCTGATCTACGAGGTTGGTTCGGTACCTATTGTCATGGAAAAACGAACGTCGGCTACGACAACCGTGCTGTGATCAGTTTTCAGCGTACGTCGTGTCGAGGTAATCGAGGATGTTTGCCGACTCTGCCATCGTGACGCCGGTGTTCTCGTCGACGATGACCGGCACCCCGCGCTGGCCGGACACCTCCCTGACTTCGTTTCGTTTCGAGTGCAGCCCTTCGACCCAGACACTCTCGTAGTCGAGATCGAGCTCCTGGAGCCGCTCGTGCACTTTGACACAGTACGGGCAACCGTCAAGTTCGTACAGCGTGATCGACATGGATTGTAATTGGATGGTGGTGGATAAAGTGTTTCGCCCCTAGAGGGTGATCTCTTCGAGTGCCTCGCTGGTTCCACAGTACGGACACTGAAAGTCCGCGATCGACACGTCGCCCGGCATGTCGTATGTGAAGTGCAGCTCGACCATGTCGAGCTCGCAGGACTCGTCGGTACAGATTGCTTCCATCGTCGGTGGCATGGGCGACGTTTCGGTCCGCCTCCCATTAATGTGTCTGGTCACACCAGCTGACGCCATCTCGTTGCAGTGGATTCTTCTCCCCGGCCGTCGTGGATGAACTAATATGGGAACCAGCGGACCGGCCTCGTTCAAGGCCACCGTGATCGGTGGGGTAGCCTCGCTCATCGGCTCCATCGGGTTCATCGTCATCATCGTCGCCGTCTACTTCGCCGAGCCCGAACGGTCCTTCGGCAACCTCGCATCCCTCCACGTCGTTGGTATCGTTGCCTGTCTGGTGCTCGTCTCCCTCGGCCGCTACATCGGCTGGAAGTACGGCCACGGCTTTCCCGGCACGTCGATCATCGGCGCCGGCAACATGATGAATCCGCTCTCCCGCGGTCCGAAACGCTCGACGCTCGAGGATCTCGGCTATCACATTCCACCGGATGTTTCCGAGGGCGAGGACCGGTGGGTGCTGACCGACGAGGGCGAACTCCGCGTCATCTGTCCATACTGTGGCACCGAAAACGAACCAGAGTTCACCTTCTGTGGGGATTGTTCGGCGCGCTTGCCCGAGGACGAGGAAGCCTAATGAGCTAAACGTTTTTGCGTCTTCCCCGGCCGAGGTGGGCATGGATCTCTCGATCGTCCGCGTCGACACACACTCGCTCGAACTTCCGTTCCGCGCGATCCCCCAACGAAACCTCGACCGTCAGCAACCAGAATGGCGCCACGTCGAGGTCGTCGAGGTCGAACTGGCCACCGGCCACATCGGCGTGGGCGAGGACATGTGTTTTTACGGTTGGGGGACCTTACCTGGTGATCTCGAGGATCGATTGCTTGGTGAGTCGGCCGCCGCAATCGCGTGGGACACATCCATCGGCGGGGCACAGATTGCCGTGCTCGACGCGCTCGCCCGCGCCCAAGGGGTGCCGTTGCATGCACTGCTGGGCGAGCAGGTGCGCGAGCGTGTGCCACTGGCCTGGTGGTGCATCGATATGCCAGCCGACGACTGGCGCACCGAGTGCGAGCTGGCGGCGGAATCCGGCTATCGGTACGTCAAACTCAAGGGCCGCCCCTGGTTCGACATCCGGTCACAGATCGCACACCTCGCCGCCAATATACCCGCCGGGCTTTCGATCGGCATCGATTTCAACGGCACCTTGCTGGATGCGAATCGGGCGGCGCCGATCCTGTCGACATTGGCCGCACATGACCTAGTCGATAAGTTCGAGACGCCGATCCCCCACGGCGACGTGGATGGCAACCGGCAGCTTCGCGACACCACCGACCGAGAGATTGCCTTGCACTTCGGCAGTGCAGTATCTGCAAGAACCCAACTTTCGACGGGTATGTGTGACGGCTTCGTCGTCGGCACCGGGAGTCCGAACCGGCTGAAGCGCGACGGTGCCGTTTGTGCCGTCGCCGACACGCCGTGCTGGCTCCAGCAAGTCGGGACGGGCATCACGACCGCGTTCGTTGCCCATGCCGGGGCCGTGATCGAGGCGGCGACCTGGCCGGCAGTGACCTGTCATCACATCTATGACGTCGACCCGTTGATCGAATCGATTCCTGTCGAACATGGCACCATGCCCGTTCCCGACGGTCCCGGTCTGGGGTATGACCTCGATCGGACGGTTCTCACCGAATATGCGGCCGACCGCCCGACTACACCGCCTGATCCACCGCGGCTGATCGAGACCCGATACCCCGATGGCAGGCGGTTGTACACCCGTGGTGGGACGCTCCGAGAGCTCGCCATCGCGGGCGAGCTTCCGTATTATCCCCGGGGGGTCCGAACCCGGGCGTACGCCGACGACGGGAGCGACCGCTGGCAACGGTTGTTCGAGCAGACTCGGACGGATCCCGTCTGGGACTCCTGACTTACTCCTCGATGAATTCGAGGCCCCACCCGTCGGGATCTTCGGCAAACGCGATGCGGATGTCTCCGAAGGGAATCGGGCCGTCGACGACCCGTCCGGCCGACTCTTCCTCGACGTGCTGGACGATCGCATCGATGTCCGCGACCGTCACGGCCGTATGCTCGAAGTCGCCGGGATCGACCGACCGGTCCCCGTCAGGATCGTATTTGAACTGGAGTTCGGTCTCGCTTTCACCGGCGACGAAGTAGTTGACGATGCCGTCGTCTCCGGTGAATTCCCGGGTCATTTCCAACCCGAGATCCTCCTCGTAGAATCGTTTGGTGGCTTCGAGGTCGGACACCCAAAGTGCGGTGTGGACGATGTCCATGCGCCAGCAGGCCGGGACGAGAGGTAAAGGGTTCCGGATTCGCCTATTCGAGCGTACTCTCCCGATGCGTCGACCGGAATAACCACTCGTCGTCGAGCTCGACGCCCCACCCCGGTCCGGTCGGCACCGCCACCGTGCCGTCCTCGACACGCGGTTCCGGGGCGTACATGAACTCGTGTTCGCCCCGTTCAGGGATTCGGTACTCGAACGGGTACGGGCCGGCGTTCTCGACGGCTGCCAGTGCATGAAGGGTGAAGATCTTCTGTAGCGAGTGGTTCGGGCCGTGGGGCACACACGGCAGCCCCGCATCCGCTGCGAGGTCTGCGACCCGCATGGTGCGGGCAATCCCACCGATGTAGCCGACGTCGGGCTGAACGACGTCGACGACGCGGTCGCCGATGATCCGCTCCCACGTCTTTCCCCACTGTGAGATCATGTTGTCCTGTTCCCCGCCGGCGACGTCCATTGGGACTGCCTCGGTGACTGCCTTGGTCCACTCGAGCTCCCAGTACGGACATGGCTCTTCGAAGTGGATGACGTCGGCGGGCGCAAGCACTTCTTTCCCAACTTCGATGGCACCCTCCCGTGAGTACGCCCCGTTCGCATCCACGAGGAGATCGACGTCCGGCCCCAGGGCGTCCCGGACGCCGGATACGACGGCCTCAGTACGCCCCGGCCAGACGTCCTCGTCGGTCTGAAAGGCAAGCCGCTTGCCGATTTTGAGCTTGAAGGCGTCGAGCCCACGCTCGTGATAGGTCGTACAGATTTCAATCTCCTCGTCGGCGGTCGTCTCCCGGCTCAAGCGCGAACCATACGCCGCGATCGGGTCCGGGTTGGCCGGACCACCGAGCAACGAGACGACGGGTTCGCCGGCGAGCTTGCCACACAGATCCCAGCACGCCGTGTCGACCCCGCCCAGCCCTCGCAGGAAAAATGTCCCGTTATACTTATAAGGTCGCGGCGGTCCGGGACTCTCCAGCACTGCGTCGACCAGCGCTTCCGGATCGGTCGGATCCCGGCCGAGCACGTTCGGTGCGACGAACCGATGAAACACCTCCGTGGTAACCGCTTCGCCGCCGGTGGCGAACTGACCGATCCCCCGCTCGCCGGAGTCTGTTGTCAGCCGGACGACCGTTGCGCCCTCGCCCGCGAACGTTTCGAGCCGATCGATGATCATCGAGCAGTCGTGGTGAGGCGCCCGTCATAGTCGTTCCGACCGGGAGTGGGCCAAACGCCTTTCGGGTATCCAGCCGACTCTTCGCGGGATGACCGCGATCGCCATCCTTTCGGTCGCGCCGGTGACGGAGGACAGCATGAGCGAGGAGGTTGCCAAGGCCGTGGCCGCGCTCGAGGATCATAACGTTGCCTACGATACTACCCCGATGGGGACCATCATCGAGGCCGAGGATGCCGAGACGATCTTTGCGGCCGCCGCAGCCGCCCACACGGCCGTCGACGCTGACCGCGTCTCGACCTTTCTGAAACTCGATGACAAACGCACGGTCGACCAGTCCGCCGCCGAGAAGGTCGAATCGGTCGAGGCCCATCTCGGTCGCCCAGCGAGCAGCGACCGCTGACGCGGTCACAACGCCTTAGGTTCCGCTGGCACGACCACTCCCATGGAACCGTTAAACCGCGCGGCGCTCGGACTCGTCGACGAGGCGATCGACGTCAGCGACGAGCTCGGCGTTGGGGTCGTAGAACTCGACTGTGGCGCGACCGTGATCGATTTCGGCATCGACGTCCCCGGTGGGACCGAAGCCGGCGTCCTGTTCGCCGAACTCCAGACCGGCGGGCTCGCAAGCATCGCCGTTGGCCTCGACCAGCTGGGCGCCGGGACGGTCCCGACGGTTGAGCTTCGGACCGATCAGCCGGCGATCGCGTTGCTCGCCAGCCAACACGCGGGCTGGACCATTGAGGATGAGGACTTCTCCGGGCTTGCCAGCGGACCGGCCAGGGCGCTGGCTGCGGACGATCACATGTTCGACGTCCTCGAATACCACGAAGCGTTCGAGTTTGCCGTCCTCTGTATCGAAACCGACACGATGCCCACCGACGGCGTTGCAAGAGAGGTCGCCGATCGCGTCGGGATCAACGAAGAGGCCGTCTTTCTCGCCGCCGCGCCGACCGGCAGCGTCGCCGGCACGGTCGCCGCAGCTAGCCGCGCTGCCGAACTCGCGATGACGCGACTCGTCTCGGTTGGTTACGATCCAGCAGCCGTGCGGTCGGTACACGGGAGTGCTCCGGTGCCCCCTGCGACGACCGACGAGGCACGCGGTGTCGCCCGTAGCGGTGATGCCCTCTTTTTCGGTGCCAACGCTTATCTCGTCGTCGAGGCGGAGCCCCCGGATGAGGAACCCCTTGCATCGACGGCCGCCGATCGAATCGGCCAGCCGACCTACGACGCGGCGCCGGCGTTCGAGGAACTTCCCGGTGACGTCTTCGCGCCCGCGGTCATGACTGTCGACGTGGTCGACGGACCGACGATCATCGACGGGGCCGTCGACGAGGCGCTGCTCCAGACGAGCTTCGATCGCTAGTCGATGCCGGTGATCTCGCGGACGGTCCCGACGCCCTTGCTCTCTCCCTCGCGGAAAACGAACCGCTGGCCCGGTTCGACGTAATATGGCCGGAACTTGAATCGAACGCGGGTCCGTCCCTGGTCGCCGGGAAGGAGGCGATCGTCTTCCGGTACGAACGTCGCGGCCTCACCGATGGTTTCGAGGTGGACGACCGGTTCGTAGCCGGTGCCGATACGGGTCGGATGGTTCAACACCATGACGTCGGCCTCGAATTCGCGAACCGATCGTGGTTCGGCATCCGGTGGTACCAACACCATGCCGCGTTCGATCTCGCGTTCGGTGACGCCTTGAAGCGCGATACCGACGATGCGACCGGACTCTGCGGTGTCGACGCGGTGGTAGTGCATCTCGATCGATCGCACCTCGACCTGCCGGTAGTCGCCGTTGGGAAACGGTCCGAGTAAGAGCTTATCACCAGCGCTGACCGTCCCGGACGTGATCGTCCCGGAGGCGACGGGCCCGACGCCGGTCACTTGGTAGGTCCGGTCGATGTACATGCGGAACGGCCCACTCGTCCGGATGGTTTTGGGGAGCTGCTCGAAGAGCTCATCGAGCACGTCGATACCGGTCTTTGCGAGCGCGCTCGTTCGGACGATCGGCACCACGGTTTCACCGATCTCTTCGATGGCAACATCCACACCGTATCGGTGGATTGGCAACGGGGATTTCCCCACGTCGCGAAGCAGTCGTTCGACCTCCTGTTCGACCTCCTCGACGCGGTTGTCTGTGACGAGATCGACCTTCGTCAGGGCCACGATGGTTGGCAACTCCATCGCGAGCAACACGCCGAGATGTTCCCGGGTCGTCTTGGTCGGTCCGTCGTCGGCTGCGATCGTGAGCAAACCGTAATCGAGTTTTTGGCCGACAAGCCCCCGGATCGTCGTGCGCAACCAGGGTTCGTGGCCGACTGTGTCGACGAACGAGACGAGCTTGTCGGCCGTCGCCACCACGTCGGCCCGGTCTTGCTTGCGAGTCGGATGATCGAGCCGGAGGGGCTCGCCGTCATCGAACCCGTAGACGCCGTAGGAGAGATCCGCGCTGAGACCCCGATCGACTTCGTGGGGTTGGACGTCGAGGACCCGACGCGTGCCCCCATTACCGTTATCGGCCTGACCGGTGACCAGCGTACCGACAAGCGTACTTTTGCCGTGATCGACGTGGCCGGCGGTACCGATCACGATATGGGAGTCATCGGCCGTCCGTCCGGCGCCGCCGACGAGCCGGGCGAGTCCGATGAGTCGATCGTCGCGGCCGTCGCCGACCCCCCAGGTCTGGACCTCATCGATCCCTGCATCGGCCTCTTCGGCCAAGAGCGAGAGGATGTCCATGGTCTCGGAGAATGCGTCGACGGCGATCCCGTTGATCCCACCATCGTCGGTGACGCCGACCACGTAGAGAGCTTCGCCGTCTCCGGAGAGAATGCGGTGTCTGAGTTGGGCAGCGAGGCTCTCGAACCGACCACCGGCGAGGTGGACGTCCCGGCGCAGTCGCTCTTTAAACTCGACGTTGCCGTCGCGTGTTTCGCCGTGGTCTAGCGCTCGCCGCAACACCGCACGGTCCCGCGACATACCTGGGGTATGCGAAGGGATGAAAAAAACCTTCCCGTTCCGTGATACCACGCCTCACCGAGCTTTCAACTCGCTTCGGCCCGTCGATTTATCATGAGCCTCACGGGAGTTTGTGCAGTCTGCGAGCGGGCACCAGCCACCCAGTCCTGCCACACGTGCGGTGCGGTCGTCTGTCGGCGCCATTACCATCCGGCCAGCAGAGCGTGTGTGACGTGTGCCAACGATGGCGTCAGCGGTATGTGTTGAGCTGCTCGGTGAGTCGTCTCGCTGCTGTCCCCGCCGCCGCAAACGGGCGCGATCCACCCTCGCCGGCGTAGATAATTCCCCGGCTCGAGTTGATCAACCCGACTCCGTCGGCAAGTCCGTACTCGACTGCTGCCTCGAGGTCGCCTCCTTGTGCGCCCACGCCAGGGACGAGAAACGGCAGGTTTGGGACCTGTTTGCGGAGCGTCTCGAGTTCGTCGGGCGCGGTCGCGCCGACTACGAGGCCGACGTTGTCGGCGTCGTTCCACATGTCGGCCAGTGCAGCGACGCGTTCATACACCGTACCGCCCTTCGCGAGCTGCAGATCCTGCAGGTCCGCACCACCCGAATTCGAGGTTCGACACAACACGAACACGCCGTCGGTATCACGATCGAGAAACGGCCGCAGCGCATCCTCTCCGAGAAACGGGTTGACCGTGATCGCGGTCGGTCCCATCGACTGCAACCCCCATGTGTCTGGCTCCAACAATCGGGCATACCGACGGGCGGTATGGCCCACGTCCGCCCGTTTGGCGTCGAGGACGACCGGCACCGATTTTCCTTCGGCGTAGGCAATGGTTTCTGCGAGTGCACGCCATCCGTCCGGATCTTCATAAAAGGCGATGTTCGGTTTGTATGCGGCGACGTATTCGTGGGTTGCGTCGATGATCCGGCGGTTAAACGCCCAGCGTGGTAAGTCGGCGTCAGCTATGGCTGGGGGAAGCCGGTCTGGGACCGGGTCGAGACCGACACACAGGACGCTGTTTGCCGCTCGAATCCGACGGTCGAGCGCCGCGAAAAACGACATATCCGATTTGGCGACCGCGACGGTCAATTAGATTTCGAGCTCGGCCGCCGCCCGCTCCAGTTCGGCATCCACGTCGATGCCGTGCTTTACGGCATACAGCCCGGCGGCAGCCTCGATCGCAATGTTACACTCGCCCTGGAGGCGGTTGATGTCGCCGACGGCCGTCTGTTTTTCGATCCCTTCGGCGACGATGCGATCGAGGATCGCTTCGAACGTCGACTGCATGGCGAGTACGTCCTCGTCGGGTTCGAACGATCGCGGTATCGTGACCTCGGCCGGATCGAACGTCGGCACCAACCCGTCGTCCCGTTCGAGGAGTCCCGCCGCCGTAGCGACTTCGATGACTCGTTTTGCCTGTTCGGGTGTGAACCAATCACGGTGGAGCGAGAGTGCGACCACGAATTCCTGTTCGGATAGCTCCCCCGTCCCCGCCCGTTTGAACGGTGCGGCGACGACCAGTTCCAGACTCATCTCCGTCGGTATTCGGGCGCGACCGACGCCTAACCGTTACGGTTTCCGGAGCGAGTCATTCAAATATCGCGTCGGCGATCATCGGGTATGGCAACACACGGACGATCCGTTCGCAAGCGTACGGGCGGTCGGCTGCGACCACACCGGGACACTCGCAAGGCAGAAGAAGGTCGACAAGCCGCCGAGACCCAGATCGGCGAGCCGCGGTTCAAGATCATTGATGCCCAGGGCAGAAACCGCAAGGTCCGGGCGCTTGCGACCAACGAAGTTCTGCTGGCCGACGACGGGGAGACGTACGCCAGCGAGATCACATCGGTCATCGAGAACCCAGCAAATCCGAACTACGTCCGCCGGAACATCGTCACGAAAGGTGCGCTGATCGAAACGCCGGATGGCGTCGCCCGCGTTACGTCACGTCCCGGCCAAACTGGCCAAGTGTGTGCGGTCCTGGTCGACGATTGACATCCTCTCCGCCGTGAATGACGAGGATTCCTCGCGCTTGGCGTTGAACCCATGGTTCGGACCAATGGAGGCAATTTTCCGTCCGGCGTTCGGACGGTACCGGGTTTGCACGCAATACGTCGGCCCTTCACAGGGTGTGGCGTATTGAGTATCCGCTTGTATCGTGCGGGCCGTGCCATCGACCTGTCTCGCGTGCGAGCCACATCGAGAGACCCACTTGGACAGGGTAGCTTTTTGGTGACGGAGACCCCAAACCAACTCCACTTATCCGCTGAACAGGCGCAATCCCACGTCGTTCACGGCGTGGATACGCGCCGTCACTTGGGGAATCTATCCACGTGAGCAGTCAAACCGAGATTTGAATGCTAACGTTGAATGAGGCAGGCGACACCCTATCAGCGTAGGAATCAGGCTGGGAATAGAGCGATTCCCACCAGTCCTCCGATGGCGGCCTGCCCGCCCCAAGCAATGAGACTGTAATCGGAACCAGTCGATGACCGGTGTATCCTCACCGGGTATGACCGGAGTTGACTGCAGTACGCACGCCAAAAGTAACTCCGAGTCCGTTGACGCTGACTCGACCCTCGCCGGGCAAAAACAACCACGAGGGTCGAACCCAGTAGAGGATAGGAGTACCGGGGGCTTGGCACTCCCAGCAGTCCCACC
>SKNY01000052.1 GCA_007123105.1 Salinarchaeum sp.
GGAAGTCTGTTGCCGCATTTCGTTGGCGGCAACGTCGACGAAACTGGGTTCGATCTCCGCCGTTCTGCATTGGTTAGTGCGTCCGACATGCACGTGTCCGAGCGGATGGAACATCATCTTCGAGAGTATCCGGTGACCATGCGATCGAGCATCTTCGGTCCTGATGATCAGGATCGTTCCATACGCTGGTGCTTGGCGTCAGCCGGTTGCACTCTGCCGAGCGCTCTTCTCATAACACGAATGGCACCATCATGGGATCGTCTCGCTGTGCCACTGTCGAACCTCTTCGTGACGGTGTTATGGCCACTGAACCTCGATTTCGGTCTCGTCGGTGATCCTCACCGTGTCTTCCTCCGCTGGTTGGAAATCGGCTATGTCGACGGGAATGAGGTCTCCCGGCGCCCCTTTGAACGGGTTCTCCTCGGTTGCCAGATCCTTCTCGGTCGCTACGACTGGCACCGTATCCCCGCGCGTCACGACTCGGTCGCCCACAAGTGCTTGATTCCCGACCGAAAACCCCTGTTCGTCAACGTCGAGATTCGACACGACTTGGGCTGGGACCGCGAACGTCACGCATTGGGCTGGTTCGACCTCGATCCGGCGGATCACGACAACATCACCCTCGGCGATGCCCGCATTGTCTCTCGTAAACCCGTCGATGCGGATCGCACTCCGGGCTGCATCCGGTCCGTCCATCGGTCGCACCGTGGCAACGGTGGTCGATTCTCCCCGGATCTGGACCGGGTCGTCGGCGTCGACCGAGAGTTGCTCCATCGTTTCTGGTTTCAGCCGCGCGCGATTCAATCCCGCATCATTCGGATACGCGGTCGAGACGGTGAGCCGTTTTTCCTCCAGCTGGTCCGGTTGGGCCATCTCGACGACCGTGGCCAACGCTTCCTGAAAGCTGCTGGCCGGGTAGCCGCGTTTGTTCAGGTGAAGCGATTCGACCTCGTCGATCAGCTGCCCCGCCACATTTGGTCGTGCCATCGGATGCTCCTCGGTGATCAACTGGACTACGGTCCAATTGATGTACTAGATATGGACTGAATTAGTACTTCATAAGACTTCTGGCGGTCCTTCCCTTTTGGACCGCTGATGGATACGGAGACTTCGTCCGTGTCACTCGCACTGGGTCAGTTGAATGCCCCTGGAGGAGTTCCTTGAATCACAGATTTCGGCATCTAGGTCCGGTCTCCACCTGGTCTGTCCCACAATCCCGCACCGAATGCCAGGCAGACGACTGTGGTACTCGCGTGGTCTCACGGGATTGTTCGGTGGCGGATCGAATTACTTCCCGTGTGGAGACTGAGCACCCAAGATGTGTTAGGCGTCAACCCCACTGTCATCATCGCCCACCGTCAGGACGTCTTCATTCAACGCCGACAATCCGGCTCCTTCGTTACCGCCCATTGCTTGAGCCAGTGTCCTCGCGATCGGTTTCGAACTTGGTCTCGAACCGGTCAAGGAGATCGCTCATCGTGGCCGCGATGAACGCGCCGAGTTTGGTGGTTTCGTACTGGTAGCCGTCCCGGGCGATCCAGTGGCGGTCTTCGAACTGGCGGAGCGTCCGGCGGATCGTCGACGAAGAAGCGCCGGTCATCTCCCCGAGTTCGGACCGGCTCCGCGGTCGCACGGCCATCGCGACGAGCGAGACGACCCGGTGTTCCGACCGCGTCAGAAACGAGATGTCCGCCATCGTTGAGGCCATCGGTTAGTATCATCATAGATCGTGGGTGACAATCATGATTGTCTGCGGGGTTCCGGACCGTCCGGACGGGACACCTTATGGTGGCCCCGCCCGCTACCAGCCAGCATGTCGATTGCCGTCACCGTCTGGAACGAGGGGATCCACGATCGCGAGAACGAGGAAACCCAGGGGATCTATCCCGACGGGATCGGGGCCGCCCTCGCGGCGTGCTTTCCCGCGCCCGACTTCACCACCCGCGTCGTCGAACTCGACGACCCCGACCACGGCCTCACCGACGACGTGCTCGCGGCGACCGACGTGCTCGTCTGGTGGGGCCATGCCGCCCACGACGCCGTCGCCGACGACATCGCCGACCGGGTCGTGCGGGCAGTCCACGACGGAATGGGGTACATCGCGCTCCATTCATCCCACCACGCCAAGCCGTTCATGCGGCTCCTCGGCACCGATTGTGACGAGAAGTTTCGGGTCGACGACGAGCGCCAACGCATCTGGGTGGCCGATCCCGGCCATCCGATCGCGAACGGCCTTCCGGAGGCGATCGTCCTCGAAGATTCTGAAATGTATGGCGAACCCCACAACGTGCCCCACCCGGAAGCGACCGTGTTTATCTCGTGGTTCGAGGGTGGTGAGGTGTTTCGATCGGGCTGTTGCTGGCGTCGCCAGCGCGGGCGGATCTTTTATTTCTCGCCCGGCCACGAGACGTACCCAATCTTTCATCACGAACACGTCGCGCAGATCCTTGCAAATGCGGCCGCGTGGGCGCGTCCCGTCGAGGGCGCTGTCGACGTCACCTATCGACACGCACCAGATCGCCCGGAGTCAGGTGGCTGAATCCGCCAGTGGAAGGGTGATCCGGAAGGCGGCTCCTTCGATTGCCTCGTCGACATGCTCGACCTCGCCACCGTACATGTCGGCCAACCGCGAGACAAGATAGAGGCCGACCCCGTCCCCGGAGCTGTTCGGTCCCTGTTCGCCGAGGTCGAAGCATCGATCGACCACTGCTGGGTCGACCCCAACGCCGTCGTCTGCGATCAAGATTGACGCCACATCGTCGGTGCACTCACCCGCAACCGTGATCGTGAGTCCCGCGGGATCGTTATGCCGAACCGCATTCGAAAGGAGGTTTCCGAACAACTGTCCCAACAACGCGTTGGCCAACACAGGAGCACTTGCTTCGATGTCTGTCTCTATCTCGACGGCGGGATACTGCTGTGAGAGCGTGGTCACCTCCCTGCGGAGGATCGCAAAGGCGTCGACCAGCGTGAGCTCTTGGTGGTCATCGATGGTTCGGACGAGTGCCCGGACGTCCTCCAGCAGGTCGACCGTCTTCCAGATGCGGTCTTCGATCACGGCCAATGACGCGTTTCCTTCCTCGTCGACGTGGTCTGCGAGGAGGTCGACATGACCGGCCAGGATGGTCATGTCGTTTTTGATGTCGTGACTGACGATCCGGGTCACGAGCGTGAGCGTCTCGCGTTGGTCCCGGTTCTGTCTGGCAAGATCCTGTTTCGTTTTGGCCCGACCCCAGTTTGCACCGGCAATTCCACCGAAGGCGCCCCCGATGCTCGTGAACACGACGAATTCGCTGACGAACGCACTAGTCATCGTCCCCGCGAGAATGTCTTCGAGATGGCCCCAGACGCTCAAGGCTAACATCACCAGAAAGCCACCACAACACCATACCACCACGGCCCGGCGTTCGGCGGCCGGAAGCTCGCTACGCTCGAGATGGATGCCGAGCCCGAGCATCACGACGCCAAACGCCCCGTGGACGACCAGCTCGTACAGCGACCGCTGGATCGTGTTCGCAGCCGGGGCAAGGGCATCGAACCACAGGACAACGCCAGCGAGCACATAGACGAGTCCGAGGAAGGCAATCAGCACTGAACCGTCCTGGAACGTACGCCACCGCGAGTCCATTTGCGGCGTTGTGATTGCAATACGGTTAACAGTTATTTATGCTAATCTGTCGTTTTCAATGTCATTTACGTGGTCGGGACGCCCCATACATAAATTGTGCCCCGCGGGACCGCCCCGCTTCGTATCCATCCGATCGAACGTCGTCGACGGTCAGTTCCGGGTTGACTACACCTGCCTGGCCAGCCCCGCTCTGCACGCGAGCTTGCAGCAACGACTGCGTGTCGCTCCACCACAGGCCTCAGAGTTCGTAGTGTTCACCGTCGACGGCCAACGGCTCCTCGAACGCTTCGTCGGCCGGATAGAAGTGTGAGACGTGAACGAGCCGGACCGTCCCGGCATCAAGTTCCTCGGCCAGCGACAAGGCCCCCTCGCGGGTCATGTGTTTCGTCCCGAACGTGCGCGGGATGCCGTCCGGGCCCTCGTGTGTACCACCGGCCGGGTGGCCGTCGCAGAACCCGGCGTGGACCAGCGCATCGGCCAACAGCAGATCGGCGTCCCGGAGCAGCACACGAGACTCCTCGGGGATGGCGTAGTTCGTATCGCCGGTAATTGCAAGCACGCCGCCGGTGTTGGGATCCCGAATGCGCAGCCCGTGGCTCTCGACGGGCGGATGGTTTACCGGAAACAGTTCGACTTCGAGACCGCACACCGTCATTGATTCGAACGGATCGATTGGCTTGACCTCGATCGACCGGAGGTATCCGTACTTGCGTTTGATCGTCTCGACAGCGCTCTCGTCTGTCAACTCGTCGTATCGCGTGCTGGCGTACACCGGTACATCTGAGGTCAGCCGGTAGATATTGCCGAGGCCGTCAAGGTGATCGAAATGGATGTGCGTGATGATCACTTCGTCGGGGAGCGGGACGCCCTCCCTGAGGTATTGATAGCGAAAATCGGGACTCGTATCGATGAGGAGGGACTCGCCGCTTGCCGGATTGTACACATGGACGGAAAACCGGGTGCGTTCGATGCCTCGTTCGAGGGCCGTCGTACACGTCTCGCAATCACACCCCGGTGTCGGCGTCCCGGTCGTATCCCCCGTCCCGAGCAGCGTGACTTCCATCAGTGATCGTGATCGTGGTCGTGGTCGTGCCCGCCACCCGCAACCAGCGCCGCCGGGTCGTCATCGATCATATTCAACCCGCGCAGGCTGTCACGTTCTTCGAACTCCGCGATCGCATCGAGGAGATCACGCTGGGTCAACGCCTGTCGGTTCTCGGTCAGGGCGTCGAGGACCGCTTCTCGGAGCACGAGTCGAAGATCGCTCCCGGTGAGTCCTTCGGTCTTGGCCGCGACGGCCCCCGGATCGAACTCCGCGATCTCCATCCGTCGGGTGATGACCTCTAGGATCTCCCGGCGCATGTCCTCGTCTGGCCGGGGGAAGTGGACGATTTCGTCGAACCGGCGCCAGGCGGCGGCATCAAGCTCGTCGGGATGATTCGTCGCTCCGATGAGTAACACATCATCACGGATGAGGCTGACCTCGTCGATGGATTTGAGGAGCGTGTTCACGGCTCGCTTGATCGCGGCGTGCTCGTCGGATCGACGTGTCTTTGCGACGAAGTCGAACTCATCGATGAACAGGATGCAGGGAGCGAGCCGCTTTGCCACCTCGAAGACCTTATCGACGTTCTTAGCGGTCTCGCCGAGATACTGACTCGTTATCATCGAGAGTTTGACCTCGACGAACGGCAGGTCGAGTTCTTCGGCGAGCGCCCGCGAAGCCGTCGTCTTGCCGGTACCGGGCGGCCCGACGAACAACAGCTTCCCGATTTCCCGGAGCCCGATGCTTCCCAGGTAATCTCGATACTCGATCGCCTTCACGATTTTTTGGATCTCATCTTCCTGATCCTCGGTCAACACGAGGTCATCGAGCGTCATCTCGATCTCCTCGGGTGCCCGGATGTCGACCAGGTCGAGCATGTCCTGGTCTTCTTCTTCCTGGAAGTACTCTTCAAGAAGCGCATCGATCCACACGCGGTCGGCGCGGATCGACCGGTTTTCCTCGCGGGCAGCCTCGTAGCTGACGTCCTCGAACTGCTCTTCGTAGACGTAGGCGAGCGTGGGATTGTCGGCGATCGCCTCGGCACTGACTCGCTCGAGAAACCACGATTCGGCCATCGATGGCTCGGCGAGTCGCAGCTCGCCGTTGAACTCGTCGCGTTCGGTGAACATCAGATTCGACACCGCACCCCATGGATCCTCGATGGCGGTCCCCTCTCGGATGTCCTCGGTGCTGATCACGATCGGCCGCTGGATTTCGGTGCCGTCCCAGACCGCCCGTCGCACCGCCGGCGGCAGATCGCCGGCGTCGAGCTCGGTATGGTCGTTGAAGGTCCGGGCAGTGAGAAGGAACCCAACGACGTCGAGGGCCGGTTCAGTCATTCCCACAAGTGTTTGACGGTTGCGTGTTTAACCCCGTCGAATCGACGGTCGTCGGGGCGATTAAGCCCCGCCCACCCGTCGACTGATCCATGGACGACGCCCGGACTCCCGTCGTCGTTGCGGCCGCCCGCACCCCGCAGGGCCGTCGTGATGGCGCCCTCGCTGCAGTCCGCAGTGAGGATCTTTCGATTCCCGTGATCGAAGCGTTGCTCGCGCGCACGGACCTGGATCCGACCGTCATCGATGATCTACAATGGGGTTGTGCCCAACAACGGGGCGAACAGGACAACAACCTCGCACGGGTGATTGCACTGCTGTCATCACTTGGCGAAGACGTGCCTGCGGCCACGATCAATCGCTGGTGTGCCTCCTCGATGGAGGCGATCGTCAACGCGGCGAACGCAATCCAGGCGGGCCAGCGGGACGTGGTGATCGCCGGCGGTGTCGAATCGATGACCCGGGTCCCGATGGGTGACGGCTACGATCAGCTCCATCCACGGTTGGCCGCGCAGTACGACGTGGCCGGCCTCCAGATGGGAATGACCGCAGAGCGAGTCGCAGAACAGTTCGACATCTCTCGCACAGAACAGGACGCATACGCCCTGTGCAGCCACGACCGCGCCGCTGCCGCCACCGACGCAGGCCGATTCGACGACGAGCTAGTGCCGATCGACACGCCCGACGGTGGGCTCGAGACCGACGAGGGGATCCGGCGGGACACAACCCTCGAGGCCCTCGCCGAGCTCGAGGCGGCGTTCGTCGGCGACGGGACGGTCACGGCGGGCAATGCCTCGCAGATCTCCGACGGTGCAGCGGGCGTGCTGGTCGCCTCCCGGGCAGCCGCCGAACGATATGGCTTGACTGAGCTGGCGGCGATCGGCCACGCGCAGGTGGTCGGCGTCGATCCGACGATCATGGGTATCGGCCCGGTGCCGGCCACGGAGGCGCTGCTAGCGGACGTCGATCGCTCGATCGAGGCGTACGATCTCGTTGAACTCAACGAGGCGTTTGCGAGCCAGACGGTGTATGCCCAGCAGGCCCTCGGCGTGCCAGCCGATCGGTTCAATGTCAACGGTGGCGCGATCGCCATCGGACACCCGCTCGGGGCGAGTGGGGCCCGGCTTCCGGTGACGTTACTCCACGAACTCGTCCGACGAGACGGGACCCGCGGCCTGGCGACGCTCTGTGTCGGCTTCGGCCAGGGGATGGCCGTCGAGTTCGAGCGATAACCACCGCGGGTGGGCATGTTACCCCGGACGATGTCGTTCGTACTCAGGGCCCTGCGTCGACGGTCGTCGTGATCGTGGCACTCTCGCCCGCGTCGTAGCCGATTCTTGCCCGCCAGACGTCACGGTCTCGAACAGCCGCTTCGAGTCGTTCGACGTCGGCGTGTGTTGGCGCTGGCGTGATCGAGACCGTGGCCTCGCCGGAGGCTCCCTCGAGGACGAATCCGTCGTCGGTTGTCGCAATCGGAACGTACGAGACGAGTACCTCTTCGAATTGGTTGCAATCGTCCGTAAATGCAAACGCATCGTTCACGGTGAGTCGGTTGGACGTACGATCGAGCTCGAACGTCCGGACGAGCGAGTCGAGCCCGGCGTCGGCTGGATAGCCGCCAGCGATGTCCACTGCGAACCGCTCCACGTCATCGCCGTCGGTCCGCTCGATCACGGCCGCGGCCTGCTCCTCGCCGGCCGCTTGCTCGAACCCGTTGATGTACGGAACGCTATGGCCGAGCGACCGGGCGACGAGATACTCGTACCGGCGGTCGCTGAAGAAGTCAGCGTCATAGACTGGCGAGCCGAGGTCGGTCAACAGGCTCTCGCCGTTGACGTGGTAGACGAACGAACCGAGATCGTTGTGGTTGTGTGACTCGGCGTTGTGACCGCCTTTGGCACCGACGACGATCGTGTCCGGATCGTCTGGATCGACCCGGGCGATCCACCAATCGAAGCCGGTGAAATGCCGGCGCTTCGGTGGTGTCGGTACTGTAGCGTCGGTCGGTGCGGTCCGGACCGTCACGAGCGTCTTGACCGCCTCGCCGAACAGGTCGGGGATGACACCGTTTTGGAAGTCCGTCAACCCCCGGGCGGCCAGCTCCGGTCGATCGAGCCGATCACCAAGCCAACACGCAGTGAACGGATCCACCCGGGAGGACTCGGATGCATCAGAGAACGGCAGGAATCGACCCGGACTGAGTTCTACGGCGAGCGGATACGTGGCGATCTGCTCGACGATTGGCGGGGACAGCAACGAGAATTCGCCACCGGTCCGTGCTTCGAGATGGGCTGCGACCTGGACGTAGTTGCCGAAGCCGTAGTTCCAGTAGCCAATCCCTTCGGCGGTACAGCCGTCCTCGTCGAAGTCTGCGAGGTAGTGTTCGAGACTGTGGGCGGCCCGTTCGACGATGCGGGCGATCCGATCGGAATCTTCTACCAACAGCATGGCAGCAATCACCGTTCCGGCATTACAGACCGCGTTCCAGTTGTTCGTCGGTGGATGGTGCCACCAGAAGTCATCGTGTTCCTCGTACGGGGTGAACAGCTGGCGGTCGACCTCGCGGCGGATCCGGCTGCGCAGCGCGGGGTGTAACTGGTCCCCGAGAACGTAATCGAGCTCGGCGAGCAGCTGGCCGGTTTGGGCGACCCGTAGGGCGACGGTTCGGTCGGCGGGACGGTCGGCGTCCGGGAGTCCGTCGTGTCCGTGGCGGCCTCCCTGATCGAGGTGGGCCGGCAGGACCCACGTCGACTGCTCACATATCGCCCAGGCATAATCGAGTACGTCGTCGAGGTACGTGCCCTCACGCTCGATGCATTCTGCAAGGGCGAGCGCCGACAGCCGGTTCACCCGTTGACCGTTTGGTCGCTGGTACCGGGTCCGATTGCCGGTCCGGGTGTAATCGAGGTACAGGCTTGCCGACAGGGTCGGAATCGGTTCGTCGGCCGCCGCTGCTGCCCGTGTTGAGATGTCCTCGACGGCGCGAGAAAGCCGCTCGTCGGTGGCGATCGCGTTCCACGTCTCAGTATCATCGTACCTCGGCAGTGGTGCCCTGGTGGGCGTATCCTCGAGGAGTGACTGGATCTCGTCGGCCGTCCACCGTGCCGGTGGATAGTCGTGATCGAACGTTCGTGCCATTGGGCTGGCAAACAGCAACTCCCGAGAAAAGTGCTCGGTTCGTGGGTTCGGGTTGTCCCGTTCCAATCGTGGCGACGAATGTCCGGCGCCAGCTACCGGGGATTGAGATCGGGAGTCGGTTATGATACCGCTGGTCGCGAAGTCTTCCGTCTGGAGTTGTTCCGATGGATCACCGACAAAGCAAGCCTGGCAGTCATGCAGCTGGCCGGAGAGCACTCCTCGGCATTGCGATCGGTGGCGCCGCCGGTCTCGCCGGATGTGCCAGTCTCGGTCCGGACCGGGCAGACGATGGTGATCACGACGCGGACGTTCCGGACGCAGACGAGGTGAACGAGACCCGTTCGGATCGGGACGACCCGGAACGGGAACGGGAACCGGACCGCGAACGGGAACGGGAGTCACCCGTCGAACGAGACGACTCGACTAACTACATCTTTACGACGGAGGCCGAGCTCGCTCGCGTCCGGGCCCAGGCAAACGCCGGCCATGACCCGTGGGCGGCTGCGAAAGCACTGCTGCTCGAGGATGCCGAGGACGCGGTGACAGCAAGTCCCGTAACCTACGACAGCTCTGACCGACGGGGAAACGCGCCTCGGGCTCGGAGGCTGATTCGGGACGCGGCGCTCGGCTATTACTTCACCGGCGAGGACCGGTTCGCCGAAGCAACGATCGACAAGCTCCACCATTTCCTGCTGAACGAGGGCACGAGCTACGAACCGACCGATCCGGTGATTCCCCACGCAAGAATCATCAACTCGATCGTCATTCCCGGCCTGTTGTTCGCGGCCTCGCTCGTCCGGGACCATCACCATTGGGACCAGCTTGGCGGCACGGGGCAGATCGAGGACTGGTCTCGGACTTATCTCCAGACCTGTCAATCATACACCGTCGAGACGTACGGTGATGAACGCCGACTCTATTCCTACCCCCAAAACCGGTACGAATACCGCATTCTCGACCGGCTCGCGAACGCGGCGTACATCGATGATGATGATTTTTTCGACGAAACGATCACGCTGTGGAAGGAGTTTCACAACGCGAAGGTGTCGTTTCCGGAAGCGGGCGCCAACCTTGCCGTCTATCCAAGCGGCCGGCGAAACGATGCCGGTCGGGACGAGGGGTGGGAATATGCGCGGTACGGGGTGGACGCCTCCGTTTCCTGTGCGGAAGTGGCCCGCCACAAGGGATACGACCTCTACACCTGGCAGGATGCTCCGGCGGCAGCCGATATCGTGAACGAGCACTACCTCGGGGACCTCGCGGGCCCGTTGATCCCGCGACAGTTCCGGTGGCTGAACCGGATTTTTCGAGACCCCTCGGCGTGGGATGGCGGGCTTGACGCCACACAACCGCCCGCAATCGAACCCATGGCACGTGGGGTCACTGCATACGAGTACGGTGCGTCGTTTTTTCACGGCCACCAGATCGGTGCAACTATCGCCGACGTGCGCGACGAGTACTTCGAACGCCCGGCGTTTAATCGGAAAAACACCGGCCACGTGACCCTGACCCACGGCGATCGTTACGAACTCGAGTAGGAACCCGGGTGATCGACAGGTGGGTTCCTCACGCGGCCGGCTCGAAGGTCGTCCAGGGCCCCTCGATGAACGGGTATTCTTCGATCACGTCCTCGTTGAGGGTGACGCCGAGCCCGGGTTCGTCCGGCACCGTGAACGACCCATCCTCGATGACGAGATCCTCCTCGATGAGGTCAAAGGCGAGTTCGAACGGATACATGCCCGGATCCCCGTCGCCGTCGAGGGCCGGATCGTCCTCGAAGACGGGGTACTCGACGAGCGAACACTCCGGGCCGGCCGCGACCAGGTGAGCATTGGCAACCAGCCCGAGCCACGTCCCGAAATTGTGGGGGACGAAGTTTACGTCAGTTCCCGCACAAAACTCCACGGCCTCCCAACACCCCGTGAACCCGCGGTGATGTCGAACGTCCCCCTGTAAATACGAGACCGCGCCGGTCTCGCCGAGGGCCACGAGCCCGTCGACGTCGGGTTCGCTCTCACCGCCGGCCAGCGGGACGCCGCGGCCCGTTAGTCGGCGATAGCCGTCGTAGTCGTCCGGCTCGACTGGTTCTTCGACCCAGCCGGCGCCGTGGGTGGCTGCGTGTTCGACGAGCTCGTCGACGACGTCGGGTGCGTACGCGGTATCGCCTTTCCACCAGGTGTGACAGTCGAGGAGGATCTCGATGTCTGTGGTCGCGTCCGCCAGCAGCTCTACGGTCTCCCGATCGCCTGCGGGCCCGATACCGGGCCGATACTTATAGCCCCAGAACCCGAGCTCCTCGAGCAGTTCGGCCTGCCGGACGTACCCGGCTGGCTCCA
>SKNY01000116.1 GCA_007123105.1 Salinarchaeum sp.
ACTATACCGGCGACCGATGGACGTGGTCGGTGGTACACATCCTGGGGACTCAGTTCGTATCATGTCCAGCGAGGAGCCGAAACGATTACCCTGTGCGTTGACTGCAACAATCGGGCGTACCGATGAACACCGGTACGTCGGCGGATGGGATGTCTATTGTGTTCGAACGGTCGGGAAGCAGTGCCCGCTGGTGCATAATCATAGGATGGCCGTTCGTCACACTCGATGGGATGCCTGTGAGGTACTCGACCATCTAATTCAGTAACGGGAGGCGCTCCACCGTTCACTGACTTGAGATCGTCCCATGTCGATCGTTTGCATGGTACCACGGGAATACCGAACTCCTCTTTCGTGTGAATTCGAACCCAACCACTTCGAGGCGATGACGACCCCACTACACACCCCGTCGGTGGCGAGCGTCCATAGGCGGCCAACGACTCGTCAACAGCGGTCAACGGCGCACTTCCGAATCGTTGAATTGTCGAAACCGCCGGCCAAAAGTCCTGGCGATGACTACACACGTGGACTTGTGTACCGATCCGATCGTCTACCTCTCCTCAGCATGACTCCGATCATTGCGAGCGCACCCTGCACAACGAAAGGGATAGCTGCAGGAGATCAAATATTCGATATATATCCTTCCCAAGTTGAATCAATCCCTCGGTTGATCCTCCAAAATCAAACGCGACGCGTAGTGAATCGGTCGAAGCGACCGATCAAGACCATCAGGTATCGGTGAGGAGTGGATCGAGCCGGGTTGCCAACCGTTCGCCGATCCCGATCATGCCCTCGTCCGCGGGATGGATCAAATCGGCCGTTACCTCTGCTGGTCGAAGAAGCGTTGGCCCTTCGATAACGACGACATTTGGAAGATCAAGCTCCGCGACAACGTTCCGGACTGTCTCCCGATATGCAGTTGCCAAGTCCGCCTCGTCATGGTCACTGAAATCACGATAATGAGGAAAGAGCGTGATAACACCTACCGGTCGCCCCGTTCCGGCGACCGTTTTCACGAAATACCGTGCTCGCTCGCGAAACGTCTCGGTTGAAAAGCCGGCACCGAGCATGTTGACGGAGATTGCCAACGTGGCAATATCCCAGTCGAGCCCGGCGATGTGATCAGCGAGCTCCGGTTCACAGTACGCCGATCCACCCGTGCCGAGATTACAGGAATCGATCGCCAACCGTCGGGCCGTGGTATCGACATACGTGAGATGTGGTCCCGTAGCTGCATTGCCATGGGTGATGGACGTTCCGTAGGCGACGTATCGGCGGTCTGGAACGGTCGATGCAGGAGGTAAACCAATCGGTTCGCTCGCAGCAATATCGTGGTATCGTACCGGGCCCGCCTGGTGGTCAAATCGAAGTCGCCAACATTCGGTGCTGAACCCGCTGACATCACCGATGAATGCGGAACCCAACGCATGGAGTTGCGCGGGTCGTGGCACCTCAATCGTCGTTGGTTCCGGGCCGATCGGAAACGTTCTCCCACCGCGGATCGGTCCCCAATACGGAACAAGCGTATTCCCCTCCGGGGCAGAGAGGGTCACCGATACGGCCGAAGCATCGGTTACAAACCGCAATTCTACGCCAGCGGGTTGGCGATATTTCGTTTGGGCGGTGTCGTTGAGGGCGGTTCGCACTGGTTCGGGAACCCGTTGGAGAAGAACGCCATCTCCCATCTTGACGAGTTCACCAACATTGTGAACGTGGATATTGTCTACATTCATTCAGTAACCGTGTCCAGCCACATTGGAAATGTGTATCGATGGGGGGACGGTTGTCGATTTATTCACCGTCCGTCCCGGATTACCGACCGGATGTGCCCGGGCGTGAGTACCGCGTCCAACTTGCCGAGAGGACGCCCGGTTCTCGGTGGGGAGGAGCCGTGTAGCTCATCGCGAGTGCCCCCTATGCCATCCTGACAGCTCAGGACACGATGGTCACGGGGGGCGGTACTCGGTTAAAGGTGCTGCTCCCGCATGCAGCAGTTGTCGATCGTAATCGAGACGTTCACCGAGCTATATCGAACGGAGCAGTGGATCGATCTCATGGAGAGAGGACACTGCTTATCCTCCCACGGGCTTCCGTCTCGAAAACATGTCCATCGTGTGTCCAGAATGCGGACCTACCCGTCTGGTATGCTCAGTCGCATGTGCCGGAGTTGATTCCCGTCGAACAGAGCCGGAACCAGTCCAAGGCTCGGTATAAGGACCGGTTCGTCGATGTTCTACCAGCGTTGAATGCAAGGTTAACATCGGCAGGTAAGTTGATCACCGAATCCACGCCTACGTTGTCGAGTCTGGTCTGCGGCACTAGTCCCACTGGCCAATTATACATCAATCATTCCTGACACTGAAATAGCCCGTCAGGGTCCATGTGCACGCAAACGAGTCATCAAACGAACGACCACGGCCAGATAATCAGTCATTACGTCCCCATCGTTTGTGAAAATCCCGATGTGATACCATGACAAGTCATGAGGTAATGTCGATAGTCCAGAAGTAGAATAGAAGGTAGACCGGCATAGTATCCTGCTTAGTGTTGTCCTTGGACTCGAATAAAAGATATCACGCCGCCGCCAGGACTCGAACCTGGGACGACCTCGTTTCTGCGATATACAGTTGCCTCCATATCGTAACAGCGAGGCGCTCTACCAGCTGAGCTACGGCGGCTCTACTAACCTCTTACGCGATTTCCCCCATAGCCGTTTCGCTTCGGAACGGACACCGACACGCTTTCGCCCGGCCCCTCGATAGCGGGTATATGGGGGACGTCTTTGAAGAAACCGTCGCCGAGATGCGAGACCGAGTGACCCCATCGCCAGCGGAGCGACGCCGCCTCGAAACGGCCGTTGCGGAGATCTTAGAGCGGACCCGGCAGGCGGTCGAGGAAGTAGATGTGGAGGCGGACGTCTTACAAGTCGGCAGTACAGCCCGAGACACCTGGCTCCGGGGTGACCGGGACATCGACGTGTTCGTGCGGTTTCCGCCTTCGATTAGCCGCGAGGAACTGGAAACCCACGGATTCGACATTGGGCGTACCGTACTGCCAGATGGGGAGGTCGAACACGCAGAGCACCCATACGTTTCAGCAGAATGGGATGGCTACGACATCGACCTCGTCCCGTGTGTTGCGGTCGCGAGCGGATCGGATCGGCGGACTGCGGTTGACCGGACACCGTTCCACAATGAGTACGTCACGGAGCGATTAACGCCGGAACTCGCGACGGACGTCCGTGTGCTCAAACGGTTCGCGGAGGCCGTTGGCGTGTACGGTAGCGACCTCCGGACCGAGGGATTCTCGGGCTATCTGACGGAACTACTCGTGATTGAATACGGGGATTTCCGATCCGTGATCGAGACCGCGGCGACCTGGCAGCCACCAGTCGAGATTGACCCGGAGGACCACGCCGCCGCGACCTTTTCGGATCCGCTCGTCGTGATCGATCCGACCGATCCGCGCCGAAACGTCGCCGCAGTGGTCAGTGCCGAGAGCGTTGCCCGGTTCCAACACCACGCTCGCGCGCTCTGCCAAGATCCGAGCACCGATCAATTCACACCGGTGGTACCAGCACCACTCGATGTCGCGGGCTTACAATCGCATCTCGACCGCCGTGACGCCTCGCCGTATGCAATCCGTACCATGGCTCCCGATGTGGTCGACGACCAGTTGTATCCGCAACTGCGAACGACCGAACGGGGCATCGTCACGGCCCTCGAGGCACACGACTTCGAGGTGCTTCGCTCGGCTTCCTTCGCACACGAAACGGCCGTCTGGTATTTCGAACTAACCGTGGACCGGCTCCCAGCCGTTGCACGCCACGTGGGGCCACCGGTACACGTCGCAGAACACGCCGCGGCATTCCTCGACCGCTATGAGGATACAGAGGAGGTCTACGGACCGTTCATCGCAGACGACCGGTATGTCGTCGAACGACCGCGAACACCACGTGACGCGGCGTCGTTCTTACGCTCGGATGCAGTGCTCGACGCAGGATTGGGAAAGGACATCCGGCGGGTGTTTGATGATAGCTATGACGTCCTAGTAGGGACTGAAGTCACAGGCCTCATACCGGAGTTCGGCTGCGAACTCGCTGGCTTTTACGAACCCAGGCCGTGAATCGATCTGGCCTCATCGATGACCGCTTCGTCCGGCTCACGAATGGTGTCCGGCTCCGGCGCGGGCTCGTACCCGTGACACACCTCATGCACTTTCGTCACGCCGTCCGAAAGCGTATCCAACCCATAACCGCCCTCCAGGACGAACGCGAGGCCGGCGCACATCTCGTCGGCCATCGTGAGGAGGCGATCGGTCATTTGCCCGAATCCTTCTGTCGTTACCGCCATTCGGGAAATCGGATCGTACTCGTGGGCGTCGAACCCAGCACTGACGAGGATGAGATCCGGATCGTGGGCGTCCAACCAGGGTTCAATCGCCCGGTCGAGTGCCTGGATATAGGCGGCGGTCGTCGCACCGGGTTGTAATGGAATGTTCAGCGTCGCCCCGGAACCTGCGTCGCCACCGGTCTCCTCGACCGGACCGGTGCCCGGATACAACCCCGCTTCATGGATTGACGCGAACGGTACATCCGATCGGTCGTAAAAGATCGCCTCCGTCCCGTTTCCGTGATGGACGTCCCAATCGACGATCGCGACGACATCTGCCAGTCCCTCGTCAATCACGTTCTGGGCCGCGACCGCGACGTTATTGAAAATACAAAAGCCCATGCCCCGGTCGGCGACCGCGTGGTGGCCAGGTGGCCGTCCCAGCGCGAATGGGGTCGCCCCGCGGTCGACATCGTGACCGGCCGCGCGCGCCGCATCAATGGCCAGGCCGACGCTCGTTCGTGCGGCCCGCCATGAGTCCTCGCTCACGACGGTATCCTGATCCAACTGACCGCCGCCGTTCGCGCAGGTCTCCTCAATCAAGTCAACATACGAAGGATCATGCACCGACGTCACGGTCGCATGGTCGACGGGATCGGCCGTGATGAACCGGGCGCCGTGGGACGCCTCGAGTGCCTGACGGATGGCTAAAAGTCGATCTGGTGTTTCCGGATGACGCGGTCCGGGATCGTGTCGCAGGCACACCTCGTCGTACCCGAACCTCATTCTCCGGTCGGTAGTTCCTCGTATGTTTCGACGTCTGCGACAGTCACTGTCCGGCGATCCGCATGCCGGGCCAATAGGGCGGCTGCCATCGCCACCCGGTCTGCGTACGTTTCGAGCTCGGCCGCAAGCGCGATCCGTGCATCCATCGACACGCGATAGCGGTCGTCAATGTCGAGCCGTGCGATGCGGTCCACGGGCGCAATGGGCAGTGCGAGTGCGTCACTATCGGGGAGCTCGTCGTCGATGAAGTCCTCGGCCATCAGCGTTTTCCGTCCATCAGCGTCCGCGCTAGCAGCCGCCTCCACCGCCAACGCAGCGCCACGTTCCTGAATCCGGGCGGCGAGCGCCTCGGTCGCTTCAGCGCTGACGCGCAAGCCATCGGCATTGCGACGGATGATCCCGTCGACCGGGGCGGACGGCAGCTCGACGCTCATAGATGAACCCTGACAGTCGCAGCCTTAACGTTTTCCTTAGGCGGGACGGACGTCCTCGGCGTCGATCCGATCGCCGTGTTTCTCACCCTCGACGATGACGTCCTGGCCCAGCGTGACGTCTGCATCGGTGTCTACGTGGTACGCGTCGACGCCATCGTCGACGATGATCGGCGAGCCGGTCTGCACGACCGTGCCGGTGAATTCGATCGGGGCGGACGACGCTGGTTCGGTGGATTCGAAGGTCGCGAGCGTTGGTTTATCAGCCGGCTCGGCTGGGGTGCGTTGCGTGCGGGTCGCACCGAGGTCGAGGTCCATAGGCAGGACGATCGATTGCCAGCTGGCCGACGCTTCGAGGGCGTCTTGCCAGCCGTCGCGAATCTCGACGTTGCCGAACCAGGTGGTATCGCCGGGCGCCAGCTCCACGTCCGCCTGATCCCCCCAGAGGGCGACTCGAATGTCACCGGTTTCGTCCTGTAGCCTGACGTTACGAACCTGTCCTTCAGATCCGTCGTCGCGCTCGAACGTCCGAACTGGATCGGTCGACCGGACAACGCCGGCGAGATCCACGACGTCTCCTTCACTGAGGTCGGCGATTGGACTGGCCGCTGGTACGAACTCGATGTCGTCTTCGATCGGCTCGATCGAACCGCGGTCGCCCACGTGACACTCTACGGTGTCGTCCCGTTCACGGACGTATCCGCCGCTGAGCTCGACGCACGTATCGGGATCGATCTCCTCGACAAGGTTTGCCTGCTCGTCCCACAGGGTAATGCGGACGCGACCGCTTTCATCACCGAGAACGAGATTCGAAACCCGCCCCTCGCTTCCGTCGTCCCGCTCGAACGTCCGAACCGAGTCGACCGCAAGCACTCGGCCGCGCAGTGTGACGTCCGATTGACCGAGGGCGAGGTCCTCGATCGGTTGACCGGCACCGATGTCGACGTCAACGGCAGCATCCTCGTCGACTTCCGCCTGATAGACACTCACCTCGGGACCGTGGAGGCCGTCCTTGGGCCGCCCCTGGATCCGGAGAACAGTACCCGGCTCGAGGCCGTCGTCTACGACACCCTGAGCTTGCTCGTCCCAGAATGCTGCCCTGATGCTTCCTGTTTCGTCGACGAGCTCGACATTGATGACCCGACCGTCTTCACCATCATCGCGATCGAACGTTCGTAACTCGCCGACGCTGCGGACCTTAGCGACGAACTTGACCTCCTCCATCCCGGGCTTGATGTCAGCGATCGAAGCGACGCGCTCATCCTGGAGCTCGTGGGCGATCAACATCGCGGCGGTCTCCTCGTCGGCGAGACCGGCCATCTGCTCGACTTTCGCCTCGACAGCCTCCCGGAACTCCTCCAGGGAGACATCGGCGTCCAGGTCCTCGTACACCGATTCGATCGCGCCCATCGTCTCATCAGCGGCCAGCCGCCGTCGTCGCATAAGCGTTACCTTCCCCCGAAGGACAGACCGTAACGGCTTTCATCGGACCACCAGTAGTGAGGAGTATGTCCTGGTAGGGTAGTGGACCATCCTACGGGCTTGCGGAGCCTGTGACCGGAGTTCAAATCTCCGTCAGGACGTCAGTTATCGCCGCCCGCGAATCACCTAATGAGTTCTTCATTCGCGGGCTGACAAGGCCGACCGATCCATCGTCGACGCTTGTCGTCCGGCCATTAAAACAAACGACTGGAGCGTCGCGGCGATCCCAGACACCAACGCTACGCGGCGTCCGATGCGATCGCTTCGCTTCGGTCATAAAATCCACCACCATCACGAGCCCGAACAGATCGCCGTCGTCCTCCACGCGGCCGATATACTTACCGGAGAGAACGCATCACCAGTACAGTTTGAACGGGCCGAATGCGCGATCGACAGTCATAACTACAATGTCGTGGGTGATTGGTACGCAGACACAATCGAGACGACGTTCCCCGTCGATCGGTTTGCCGATCGATCGTGGTGGGGTGACGCCGCGGCCATCGCAGTCTATAATGGGTACGTGGAGTTGGGGGGAGAACGATAGCTCCCAATTGTCCTTGAACGGTATGATCGAGAACGAGGATTTCCGTGGACCAACAAGGTGATCGAAGTCCATTCGGAACAGTACATCGCGAACTCGACCACCAGCAAGCTGTAACCCGACGAGACACTGATCGACGCCGGTGACTAATGGTCAACCTATTCTTCCGAGGTCACCGGCCATACCGCCGATGAGCGCTGGCTCCGAGTTCTCGAGTGGCATTCGAGGGTCGGGCTCGTGGTCTCCGGACACGTTCTCCGTCCAGCACCAGCCAGTGCACGGGTCTGGCCGACGGGTGGCCTCTCCTCGACCTGCTGGCCAACGACCAGTCAAGCGATGGCGATTGGGGATACAACCTGTTGCTCCGTTAGTATCGGAAGGAGGTTGGCTGCCCCATTAATGCCATTTGCCCACAACGCAGGCGAGTTGACCCGGACCAGCGGTGCCGTATCGATGAGGCCTGTGCGGCCACTCCCACTGGCATCACCGGACGGTTTGCGAACCTTCGCGGACACGTACCCATTGTGCGTGAGTCAGTGGCGGTTCACCCATTGTTGGCGGTCGACACGACAGGCGGCCCCAGTTGCTGGTTGTGAAGATCCCACGACGCTAACCGAAGGAACTGCTCATCAACTTCTGCTCGGGTGGACTGGGACGTCTGGCGGCGCGGCGGCACACCTATGACCCGCCCGGAGAACGGATTGGGACATGGCCGAACACGAGGTCGAACTCACGGTTGACGGCGAGGCGGCATCGGTCGCCGTCGAACCACGGACATTGCTCGTCCACGCCATCCGAGATCAACTCGGGGTCACTGCACCGAAGATCGGATGCGAGACCGGCAAGTGCGGTGCGTGCACCGTCACGCTCGATGGTACCCTAGTCAAGTCGTGTATGCTCCTCGCCGTCCAAGCCGAGGGCGGGACTGTCCGCACCGCAGCCGGGATGGCCGATGGTGATGAACTCCATCCGATTCAGCAGGCGTTTCGGGCCACGCACGGCCTCCAGTGTGGGTACTGTACACCGGGCATGCTCCTCGCCGCAGAGCGGCTGCTAGCGGACCAGCCGAATCCGTCCCGAGCCGAGATCCGGTCAGCGCTCAAGGGGAACATCTGTCGGTGTACCGGCTATCAGCACATTGTAGACGCCATCGAACGGGCGGCGGCCGACGCCGGGGGCGCGCCGTGATGTACCCCGCGCCATTTGCCTACGAACGTCCGACGTCGCTGGGAGAAGCGATCACGGCACTCGCCGCAGACGACGCGCGCGTGCTTGCCGGTGGACACAGCCTGCTCACTGCAGTCAAATCCCGGGCGACCACGCCAGGAACGCTGGTCGATGTGAGCGAACTCCCGTCACTTGCCGGCGTCGACCGTGACGACGATGGGTTGTGGATCGGCGCCGCGTCGACGTACGCGGCGTTGCTCGCTGACGAACGGGTAGCCACGGTCGTGCCAATGCTGGCCGATGCCCTCGCGTCGATCGGCGATCCACAGATTAGAAACCGCGGGACCGTCGGTGGCAATCTGGTACAGGCCGATCTCGGGGCCGACCTGCCGCCAGTCGCCCTCGTCGCCGATGCGGTCCTCACAATCCACGACGAAGCAGGCGAGCACCAACGGGAAATTTCCGACCTTTACGGCGAGGAAGTCGGGGCGGATCACGAACCAGCAGCCGGGCTCGGGACGTCGGCGCTGCTTACCGGGGTGGAATTTCCCGCGTCGGACGCGACGGGATCGGCGTACGTCCGCCGCACCCATCCGGCAACTGGCTATGCAACGGTCGGGGTTGCGGCCCGCCTGTGGCTGGACGGTGATATGATCGAGGAGCTACGACTTGGGGCGACCGGACTATGCCGTCGACCGATCCGGCTGACGGCCGTCGAATCAGCCGTCCGCGGCCAGTCCATCGAGGACGCGGCGTCACTGGCCACAGCGCATGCGCCGGCTGATGTCACGTCGGTGGACGTCCACGATGACCCGAACGTCTCGGGGTCGTTTCGCCGAACGATCCTCGGGACGGTCACAGCAGCAGCGATCGACCGTGCGAGCGGGGTGGACGAATGAGCTCGGCAGCGGCCCTCGAGCGACGAGACGTCGACAACGAGCACGTAGGACGCCGGGTTGAGCGCCGCGAGGATGACGCATACCTCCGAGCGAGTGCGACGTACACCGATGACATTCGCCATGACGGGACGGTCCAGCTCGCATTCGTTCGGAGTTCACACGCCCACGCGACAGTCGACGAGATCGATGTGGGACCGGCACTGGCGATCGACGGCGTGGTCGCGGCATACACGTGGGCCGACATCGCCGACTCACCATCGCCCGGGGTGCTCCCGATCCGCACGGGATCGCTCGAACGGAACGTACCGGGTCATCCCGTACTCGCGATCGATCGCGTCCGCTATCACGGGCAGCCGGTCGCAGCCGTCGTCGCCACGGGCCCCTACATTGCCGCTGACGCCGTCGATGCAGTTTCGGTCACGTACACGCCAAAGACCCCTGTTCTCGACCCTGTCACGGCGCCCGACGAGGACGCACCAAACGTCCACGATGGGGTCCCGGACAATGTGATTGCTCGCACCGGCCGCGGGGATCCGACGGCGACCGACCGGGCCTTCGACTGCGCCGACCACGTCACGTCCATCACGCTCGAGAACAATCGGCTGATTCCGAATGCGCTCGAGCCCCGGGTCGCACAGGCACGATACGACACGGTCCGCGATCGATTTACCGTCGAACTCGCGAGCCAGTCCGTCCACGGCCATCGCCGGAAGCTAGCTGAAACCCTAGGCGTCCCCTCGAGGAAACTCAGAGTGATCGCGCCGAGCGTCGGCGGTGGCTTCGGGCACAAGGGACATCACCATCCGGGCGAGGCGATGGCCGCGTGGGCGGCCCGCGACCTGGGCCGGCCCGTCAAATGGACCGCAACCCGCCGGGAGAACTATCTTGAAGGCGCCCACGGCCGAGACCATCACACAGAGGCGGCGATCGCCCTCGCTGCCGACGGCCGGATCCGCGGGCTCCGCGTCGACACAATCGCGAACGTCGGCGCCTACGGCCTCGGCGGTTCTGCCGCCATGTCGGGATGGTACGGGTCGCTGCTCTCGAGCGAGTACGCGATCCCCGCCATCCACTGTGCCACCCGCGGGGTGTTTACGAATACGTGCCCAATCCATTCCTATCGTGGCGCCGGCCGACCGGAGGCCATCTACGTCACCGAACGCCTCGTCGATGCAGCCGCCCACGAGCTCGGGTTTGACCCAGTAACCATCCGCCGGCACAACCTGATCCCGTCAGACGCGTTCCCGTACGAGACGGCCATCGGGACGACGTACGATAGTGGGAACTACGAACCAGCGCTCGATCGAGCGCTCGACGGGATCGAGTACGACCGGCTCCGAGAAGCTGGTCGGAATCGAGCAGACGGCCGGTTGCGTGGGGTCGGGGTCGCGTGTTACACCGAGTCGACGGGTGGCGGCCACGAGAGCGCCGTCGTCCGGCTCGAACCCGACGGACACGTCGACGTCGCGGTCGGCACTCACTCGCACGGCCAGGGCCACGAGACGACGTACGCCCAGCTCGTTGCCGACGTCATGGAACGGCCGCTCGCGAACGTATCGGTCAACGAAGGTGATACAACCGCGACCCCGACTGGGACGGGCACGTTCGGCAGTCGGAGTGCCGTCGTGGGCGGGAACGCGGTCGTTTCGTGTGCGGAGACGGTGCTCGATGACGCGCGCTCACTCGCGGCTGACATACTTGGAGTCGACGCAGTGACGCTTTCCTACCGGGAGGGTCACTTCGCAGCCGACGATGAATCCATCTCGCTCGCGGATCTCGCGGCGCGATCCTACGCGTGGAATGCACCGGACGGCGTCGAACCCGGGTTTCGGACGGCAACGTCATACGCGCCGGACGGAACGGCGTATACGTTCGGCACCCACGCGGTAGAGGTCGCGATCGAGCCCGACACCGGTGCCCTCGACATCGTTCGCTACGTGGCGGTCGACGACTGTGGGCGTCGGATCAATCCGACGCTGGTCGAGGGTCAGGTCCACGGCGGGGTTGCCCAGGGGCTCGGCCAGGCTCGTTCAGAGCGGACGGTCTACGACGAATCCGGCCGGCTGGCGACCGACCGCATGCTCGCGTATGCGCTGCCCCGATCGATCGACGTGCCCCGCATCGAGACCGAACACACTGTCACCCCCGCACCCGGCAACGAACTTGGAGTGAAGGGGATCGGCGAGGCGGGGACGATCGCGGCACCCCCAGCGCTCGTCAACGCCGTCGTCGACGCGCTGGCGGACCGAGGCGTACGCCACGTCGACATGCCCGTCACGGACGAGTGCATCCACCAGACGATCCAGTCGAGCGACTAGGCCGGATGCTGTCCGGTGGATTTACGTCGCCGGGTGGGATCGACCGAGCCAATGACACTCCAGATCGGATTCATCGGCGTGGGTGGACGGGCACGGAGCCACCTCGAAACCGTTGCCAATGCGGATGAAGCCGCCGTCGCAGCCGTGTGTGACATCGATGCCGAGCAAGCACAGGCCGTTGCCGACGAACACAATGCGGCCGAGTACACCGATCACGAGGCGATGTATGAGGCCGAATCCGACCTCGACGCCGTCTTCGTCTGTCTCCCGCCGTTTGCGCACACGGATCAAGAGATCATGGCAGCCGAACGCGGGATCCATCTGTTCATCGAGAAACCGCTCGCCCGCACCGCCGAACCTGCCGAAGAAGTGCTCAGCGCGATCGAGGACAACGGCGTCATCGCCGCCGTTGGATACCAGTTGCGGCACGCGGAGGCAACCAACCGGGCCCTTGAGCTCGTGGGCGATCGAGCCGTCGCGCTCGTCGAAGGCGAGTACATAAGTGGCGTCCCCGGCGGTCCGGATCACTGGTGGCGGGTATACGAGCGATCCGGTGGCCAGGTGATCGAGCAGGCAACCCACATTTACGATCTGCTGCGGCTCTTTGGTGGGGAACCGACATCGGTCCAGGCGATTGGCGGGCACGAGGTCGTCGAGGCAATCGACTTCGAGGACGCCGTCTCGGCGAACATTCGGCTCGATAGCGGGGCCGTCGGCCACATCACCTCGACCTCGGCGAGTCCGGACCACGCTTCGGGCATCGAGATCATCGGCGAGGACCTCCGGCTCGAGCTGTCGGGCAACCATTTGACCGGCACCGTCGATGGCGAATCGATCGACTTCACCGGATCGAATGACGCCACCCGTGCGACCGGAGAAGCGTTCCTGGCAGCCGTCGATGCTGGTGATGCCAGCGGCATCGAATCGACCTACGCCGATGCATTTCGAACGTTCGCGCTGACGTTAGCAGTGGAGGAAAGCCTGGACGCAGGCGGCGAGATTGAACTGTAACTAGTCGAGATACTTGGCGCTCCGCTCGCGGTTTTCGGCGGCGTCTGCAACTTGATCCTCACCGGAGGTGGTCTCGAGGACGATCCAATCGTCATAGCCGACATCGGCGAGTGCCTCGACGCAGGCAGGGAAGTCGACGTCACCCTCACCGATCATCCGGCTCCCGTCCTCGGTATAGTCCTTGAAGTGGACACGCGCGAGGTGCTCCTCGAGTGCGTAGATGTCATCGACGGCATCAATACCGTAGACGATGGCGTTGCCGACGTCGTAATAGACGCCGACTGCGGGTGAGTCGATTCGTTCACAGAGGTCGACGTTTTCCTCCCCCGAGAGCGTGTTCTCGAGGGCAAGCGTGATGTCAGCGGCCTCGGCCGCAGTGGCGACTGCCCCGATGCCGGCGACCAGCCGATCCTTTTCACGGTCCGATTCAATCATCATGTCGCCAAAGAAGGGGACAAGGATGGTGTCGGCACCAAGTGCGGCGCTTGCGTCGATCGCGCGGAGGATGGACGCGCGGGCATCGGCCCGGACGTCGGGGTCATCATGGGTGACGCCACCGCCGTTCAGGTAGCCGAGACAGATCGACGGGATCTCAATGCCCAGCTCCGCAGACCGACATCGGATCCGATTTCGGTTGGACGGCGACCAGATGGGATCGTCGGCGGGGTCGGGACCAGCGACGTTCAACTCGAGTCCCTCGAAACCGGCGTCCAGAGAGTCATTGATCGAATCCGGTGCCTTCGTTGGGAGGATCGTCTCCATGGCAGCGAGTCGCATTTCATCCGAAGACGCATCCTCTGGATACATAAGTCATACATCCGAGGCACGGCCCGTGGTCGTCCGTGGGCCTTATTTCCCATCGGTGGTTCCGTTCCGGGTACGTATGGATCGGCTCTGGGACGAACAATCAAACGTGGTGGTCCGCGAGGCTGTCGAACCCGTGGTCCCCTTCTTCGAGGTCGCAACCCACCTCGGCGACGGTGCGCTACTGGTGGCGATTGGCGTGATCCTCTACTGGTTCGGCGAGCGCCCGAGTCAACGCGAGCGCGCGTTCGTCATCTCTATCGGTATCGCGGCACTCGCCCTTGCGATCGGTATCAAAGGCATTTTCGCCCTGCCGCGGCCGTCGCTCGTCTTCTCGCCCGTGGGCTATCCAGGCTATACGTTTCCGAGCGCACACGCCCTCGGGGCGGCCGCCGTGTATGGCGCGCTGACCGTCACCATGCGCACCGGGACGTTTCGGCTCCGAGCGATGATTGCAACCGCCATCATCGCCGTGGTCGCGATGTCGCGGGTTGTGCTCGGCCTGCATTATCCGGGTGACGTGATCGTCGGCGTCGCCATCGGACTCGGACTGGTCTGGCTCGGGCTGCAGTGGCGGCGCGAGGGCAGGTTCCGTCCGGGGCTAATCTTCCTCTTTGCGACGGCCGTTGCACTGCTTGCTCCATTTCTCGGCTCGTCGATCTACCTCTCGATGACGATTGGGTCGGCTGCAGGGGGCGCGATTGGCTGGTATCTCGTAGCAGATCGACGCATCTCACAGAGCGGGGCGGCCATCATGACGCTGGGAATTACTGGATTGATTGGCCTGGCCGCAATCCGGGGCGTTACCTGGATCGTCGGAATCGACATCTCCAGTGCAATCCCCGGGCTCGTCCTCGTCGAGATGCTCGGCTACGTACTCGTCACGGCATTCGTGTTGACGCTGCCAGCGCTTGCGGTTACCGTCGAGGACCACCCAATGGTCGTATCCATTCAACGGTCGCTTCCATTCCACGGCCGACGAATATCCGTCGAGGATTAAGGGGGCGTGGGATCAGCGATCGTCAGCACGATCGAGGTACTCCCACCGATCAGCACCGTGAACCAGTAGGTCGCAAACCGATAGAGGATGGCCACGGCCGTTGCCACGCCGCCGGACATCGGTGTCAAAAGAAAGAGCACCGTCGCCAGCGCGATTTCGACGCCGCCCACGCCGCCTGGGGTCGGGATGATAAACCCGAGCTTGCTCAGTGCCACGGAAAGAAAGACGATGCCGATCGGCAGCCGGTGGCCGACCGCGAGCGCGCTGACATACAATGCCCCAGCGAGTCCTAACCATGCGAGGTGGCCAGCGACAGCCCCGACGATAATCGTCTGCCGATCCCGCGACAGGATGGAAACGGTCTCCGAGAACCCGCTCAGTCGCCGTGCCAGCTCCCGGACGACTGTTCCGCGACTGGCAATCCACTCGCGCAGGCTGACGATCGGGCGGAACGACAACCAGGTTCGGCCAAACAACAGCAGCACAAGCGCGACTGCCCCCACGGCCACGACGACTAGGCCGGCACTGCGGAGATACGGCCGTGGATCGATCGGCGGCGCATCGAGTACCAGGAGGTAGCCGACCCCGAGGCCGCCGAAGGTATAATACGGCAGATAGTTCAGAAAATCGGCGCTCAGAATCGCCGCAAGACTCTCTTCGTAGGCCGATTCGTAGTACCTGCTCACGATTGCAGCCATGCCGACACCGGAGGTCACCTGGCCGTACGGCGTCACGTATTTCGCGAACATGGCCGTAAAAAAGATCCCACCGACCAACCAGTACGGGCGACGCGTGTCAACTGCGGCGAGGAGCCGGTGCCAAACGTATCCCCTGAGCACCAGACACCATGTCATCGCCACAAACGCACCGGCGTAGATGGTGACGGAGGCCCGGGCTACGGCGGTAAGGACCTCTTGCCAGCCAACGAGCACGATGAAAATCGCGAGGACGAGGAGTGCAACACCAATCGCCACAAGCGCCCGCTTCTTCACGGGACGATCTCGCCATCCATCGGCGGTAGCCTTGGGGCCAGAACTATAAAACCCGCTGGGGTGTGAATGCAGCTAGCTAACACATCTCTTGGCGTGAACCTCGTGGGAACCGACCAATATATAGCCACCTCCCGTGAGGTTTCGATTACATGTCCTTCGCCTCGCTACTTGCGGGGAGTGACTACCGTCCGAGCCATGAAGTCCGGATCGGTGGTGAACTCGTCGAGGGACGGACGTACGTCCCCATTCTATCCGACGATAACACCCGGATCGCCGATCAGATCCGCCTTGCGAGTACCCTCTCCGAAGCGACCGGTGGCGAACTCCTGATCGCCGATCCGACGACCGAGTACGACGTGGTCGACGCAGCGTTCGTGGATGACGCAGCCGCGACAGTTGATGTCGTCCGCGAGCATCTCGAGGATCGACCACCCGGCGATGGCGGGGTATTGGCCGGGCGTAAACTGGAACGCCACGTGCTCAACCGAACCGACAATGACGACATCGCGGTCATGGTCCTACCGGGGGGCGGAGGATGCGATGGAATCAGTACCAAGCGAATCCAGCGAATCGCGGGCCGGGCAGCCTGCAACGTCGTAACCATCAACGGACGCGGAAGCTATCGATCGTTTGCTTCGTTACTGTTAGCGATCGCCAATGGCCCTCATTCGGGAGTTGCCACGGATGTTGCAGCGAGTATCGCCGCCGTCGAGGGAACCTGGATCGACGTCCTGCACGTGATCCCACCGGACCTCGAACCGGATCTCCGGGCGGCGGCAGAGGAACGTGTCGAACGAGCAGCGGCGCGGATCGACCGGCCGGAGTCCGTCACGACGTGGTTGCTCGAAGCAGAGGATCCCGCGGCCACGATTATCGATCAATCGGCCTACTACGGACTGACGGTCATCGGCGCCCCGCAGGCGGGGCGACTCAAGCGGATGGTTTACGGTTCGACGAGCCAGCGGATCAGAGAACGTGCAGACAGTGCCGTGATCGCGGCCAAAACCGCCAGGGAGTAAACGAAACGACCATTGGTTGACCCACCGAAGGAATCAATCATGCGAGCCCATGTTCGGGCAGGGGTCGCCATTTTCAACACTGGTGAGTGGCACGCTGCCCACGACGCGTGGGAGGACAAATGGCTCGCACTCGAAGCAGACACGCCTGACGAGCGCTTTCTTCACGGACTGATTCAGTATACAGCAGCCTGCTATCATCTGCGAACCGAAAATTGGGCCGGGTCGAGCGGGCTTGCCGAGAGCGCGCTGGACTACCTTGACGGACTCGACGACGAGCATCGGGGCGTTGCACTCGTCGAACCTCGCGGCATGTTATCACGAATGGCAGGGAACCCGTCGACGGTCGATCCAGACGCTGTGCCACCGCTCCGATACGATGGCACAGCGATCGGTCTCGCCGATCTCGAACCACCGGCATGCATGATCGCAGGGGAGGTACTCGCCGAGGAATGGGCAGATGTAGATCCGGAACTACTCACCGATGCCATCAATCGGTGGGAGAAACGGCGGGATCCGCGGATCGAATCGTACGTAACGGCGTTCCTCACTGCTGGTGATGATCGAGGGATCGTGATCGATCGGTTGCGCAGGTACCTCGAGCGTGAGGCAGCCAGGGCAGACGACGTCGCCCGGTTGTTTGACGATCAATCCTCGTGATCTGCCGAATTATCCTGTGGTTCGTATCCGAGCACGTCCTTTGCCCGTTCGATGGAGTAGTATTTTCGATCGTTATCAGATATCCCGTAAATGATTTCGTACTCGTAGTCCGCCTCGAGACAGCGTGCGAACAGGTGTGCACAATCGCGGTACGAAAGCCACATCGCTTGGCCACGTTCGTAGTCCTGTGGCGGCTGACCGCGAGAGAGGTTACCGATTCGGACATTCGCGACCGAGAGGCCATACTCGTCGTGGTAGTAGCGGCCGACCACTTCGCCGACCACTTTACTCACGCCGTAGAGATTTCCCGGCCGCGGTGCTTCGGTACCGTCGAGCATCAGGGGACCACCCGGTCGATACAACGCTGGCACGCGCTCGTCGGTCTCATACCAGCCGACGGCGTGGTTGGAGGACGCAAAGACAACGCGGTCGACGTTTGCAGCGACGGCGGCGTCGAACACCGCCTGGGTGCCGTCGATGTTATTGGTCAACACGGAGTCCCAGGACGCTTCCCGGCGCGAATCGCCGGCAAGGTGGATGACGGCCTCGACGTCAGCCATCGCCTCCGTCAGGAGCTCCCGATCCGTAATGTCACCGACATATGCCTCACCCGGGCCGTCTGTGTGGGGCGGTTCCCGATCGAAGAGGCGCCACTCGTATTCGGTGTGGAGCGCCTCCAGGATCGCCTCACCGACGCGGCCGGCCCAGCCGGTGAGGAGGACAAGACGATCCATACCCGAACCTGTTCCGGTGCTCCCAAGAACCAACCGGTTCAGGGTTCGGCGAGCCGCGCGAAGGCGAGGTTGCCGCTGACGTTTTCGATGTAGACGGTGACCTCATCCCCTTCAGACGCACCGGGTACGAAAATGGTGTAGTCACCGCGCTGGGCGACGCCGTCACCTTTCCGCCCCGTTCCGGAGATGCGAACCTCGTACGTTTTCCCCTCTTCGACAGCCGAGCGCTCCTGGTCGGTCTGGCGCTGCCGACGTTTCGATACCGGTCGGAACGCCCCACAGGCATCACAACGCAGCATCGGCGTCCGGTTCTCGCGGACGAGCCGGGTGTCGGGCAATCCACATTCCGAGCAGGTGACGTACTCTTCGACGTACCGATCGATCGTAGTGGCGAAATCGTCGCTCGAAAACGTCCCGCTATATCGGGCCCGGCCTTCTTCGAGCTTTCCGCTCGTCCCGAGATCTCGCTGTATGAATCGATGGAGATGATCCGGTTCCCGGGAGAGTTCCTCTGCGATGTTCCCCAGATTCGTCAATCGTGTGAACGCCCCGTCGCGTTGGGCAGCGGGATCGGGCAACTGTAGCCGTTCGTCGCTTGTCGAAAATTCCGGGACCGCATCCATTGCGCGATCCAGGCTCGCCTCGTAGTCCATGTTCAAAAGCTCACTGGCGAGACTTAAATCGATTCCGCAGAACCACAACGTCCTTGGAGGATGCCGCGACGGTGAGGATATGCCGACAACGATCGATCCGGCGGCGCGGGCATGTTTCGAACTCGGGATCAAGTTCGGCTCGTTGTATCACCAGTTCGCCGGCACCCCGGTCAGCCCAACGAGTGCAGACGCGCTCGCCCGTGCCATTGAAGCAAGTATCGAGAACCAACCCTACTGCACATCCGTCGGGGTAGTGATCGACGAGGCAGCCCTTGCCTCCGCGATCGACGATATCCACGGGTACACAGAACTCACGGGGACGCTGATGGACGTGCGGGTCGAGGTCGAAGTCGAAGGGGTGAGTGCGGTCGCAGAACTCGTAGACGTGGAGGGCTACCCCGAAATGCAGATCACGTCATTGGATGCCTGAATACTTCCGATCTGCGGTGACAGTTTATCTGGCAGCGGGCCCGTAACCCCACCATGAGCCAGGCGACCCTCGATGACGATGCACTGTTCGGAGAAGCCGCAAACGAACTCGAGACAAACGTCCGCGACCACGTCGACGCAGCATGGAACGCGCTCCCGGATCCCGAGCAGGTCTGGACCGTAGAATCCGAGAACGTCCTCGGCGTGCTGAACACACTGCGAAGTGCCCTCGACGTCGAGGACGCGATCGAACACGTCCGTGATGCCAAAAAGTGGTACACCCTGGGCTCCCGGGCCGAGGCCTTCGATGCCGATGATCCTCTCGCAGAAGAGCTCGCCGAGCTCGAAGCGACAATCGAATCGATCGAGGAGCTCAGAACGCTCGTCGGAGACGCTGCGAGTGAACTGCCGGCCGTGCGCACCGCGCTGGTTGACCAGGCCGACGATCAGGACGAGGCGACATAATCGATCACCTCGCACAGCCGCTCGGCTGCAGCCGCGAGCAGCTGCTCGCCGGTGTTTGCATCTGCCAGCCGGGGGTCGCCAACCACGCCATTGGGCGCGAATTCCTCCGTATCGACCGCGACGTTCGTTCCCCCGATCCAGGTGCCCCATCGGTCGACGCTTGCCTCGCCAGCCTCCGCAATTCGGTCACAATCCACCACGTCCGGGCGCGCGGCGAGTAACGCCGATGTCTCCACCGGTCCAGCGTGGCCCATCCGAACGTCACCAGTGTCGATCGCATCGAACCACGTAAACGAAACACATTGCATGGAGTGAGAGCGCGTGAGATTCTCGGCGACCTCTCGGACGGCGGGCATGTTTCCGCCATGGCCGTTGACGAGCACCACTCGGTCGAACCCGTGTGCTTCGAGGGAAGCGACTGCCTCTGTAACGAACGTCCGGAACGCGCTGGCCGAAACCCATATCGTCCCGGCGAACGACCGATGTTCGGGAGATACGCCAATGGGGAGACCAGGAGCCACAACCGCTGTGACGTCAGTTTGCTCTGCGGCGCGGGTTGCCACCGTCTCGGCGAGATACGCGTCCGTGCCAAGCGGGGCGTGGGGGCCGTGCTGTTCGGTACTGCCGATCGGAAACAAGACTACGTCGACCTTCTGGTCCTCGATAGCCGTCCAGGTTGCACGGGCAAGCTCCATGTGTCGAACGTACCTGCCTCGTGCTTATAGGAGTAGAAGGAACCGACAGCAGAGTAGGTACCCGAGGACCGAGGGGGTGACCCACGGAACCGACGCCCGGTTCGATAGAGCATGTCATTGGCAGCTAGTGGAGTACGTGAGAGACTGTGAATCCATGGCATCGGAGACGATACGCTATCGTGTGCGTGTATGAGCACCGTCAGCTGTTGTTCGCCGACTCGTGAGTGGAGGAAAATACAACCATATACGAGATGACTGGATCTGCTCATGACCCGTTATTTCATTCCACGGTGAATAGACCGATGCGACGCGTCCTGTGACGACGCGACCGCCCTGACAGTACCGCGGCACGTATTACGGCCAACGTCGTGTCCCATTTGCGAATTGTTGCTGTGCGGAAGTGCCCGGTCGCACAAACCATGTCGCCGATCAGCCGAATCATGCGGCAAAATACCGTCGTGAGAGATAACGAGAATGGGTAACGACATTCGAAGACCACGGTAGAGGGCGAGACGGTGCAGGCTCACTCCATCGAGTTGTTCGACCTCGCCAGCGTCAGAACGTCTCGTATCAGTTCTCCGCCAACAAACTCAACCCGGCCCGTTTCGGGGTCGTATTCGATTGCCTGAACATCTGTCAGTAGTGGGAGATGGTTGTGGTACAGGCCGATCCGGATCCGTTGTCGATCTTCGTCAGAAACCCGCTCGGCGTCGTCGGCTCGAATCCGGATCGCGACACGATCGACTAGTGTTTCATAATCCAGCGTCCGTTCAGATGCACTGATTAAGACGTCGAGGACGGCGCGCCTATACTCGTTCGCCAGTGCTGCCAGTACACTGTCAGGGGAAATTGATTGTGTTCGATCCGTACGATCGAGAGGATCGTCGGCGTGCTGTTGGTCAGGTGCCTTCGGCTCCCGATGCTCCTTCATACTCACATAGTGATGTACAAAATGCATGGCTCTATGCCATTACACACAAGGGATGCAGTCATTTCACTCCGTCATTGGCTCAGGTGATACGAGGGTATGCCTGACGAATGTGTCGATGGCACGACGCAGGCGCTCTGTCACGGCCTGATCAGAAATGTCCAGTTTACCCGCGAGCTCCTTTGTTGTACACCGACGGGGGATGTCATAGTATCCCATCTGAACAGCAAGCGTGAGTGCCTCTAACTGAGGGTCGCTCAACCCGTAGCCCGCATCACCATCCGAGTCCGTTGGATTGTACACGCGGAGCAGTTCTACAGAGATGTGGGCATCCTCACTACAGGTTCGACACCGGGACAATGCCTCGTGGTTGGGGAAGCGGATCTCGAAATGCCAGCCGTCAGCAGTTGCCGTCGCACGCAATATGTTACCACGATTGGTCGAGATACAGTTCAAGAGCTGGTCCCGGCTTGCATCCCACTCAAGCCGATACAGTATACGATCATCGAACACATCCACCTCCGACACACTGGAGACAGCTGGATACCGTTCGATGCGATCGACACAGCCGTTTCCGGCCGGATGGTGGATCCAAAAAAGTGGCACGGTTGCATCACCATTTGGCACGATCGCTTCGAGTTCGATAGCTGACGCCCCGTCGAAATGCAGAATCCGCCCGAGTTCAAAGTCATCGGCTGGTATTCGAATCTCTGTGATCACGCTCATCATAGGTAATAGCAGAAGGTTGCTGCGAGTCGTACAAAAGGGGGAGACATGGTGAACCAGGCCTGGTGATTATTCGCTTCCCGAACGATGACGTCGGTATGGCGACTGTGATGGAATTTACAAGTCCGCCAGTGGAATTTCCACTGGGGAGTATCTTTGATAACTTACCGGGAGTAACCGTCGAACTGGAGCGGTTGATCCCACACGAGACATTGATCATTCCGTATTTTTGGGTCCGTGGTGCAGAAGCAGATAACATTGAATCCGCATTCGATCCCCACCCCGGTGTGAAAAAAATCCGTCTGGTCGACAATATCGGAGAAGATTATCTCATGCGCGCCGAGTGGGAGCAAGAGTATTTCGGCATCCTGAGTGCACTTGCCCAGGCGAACGTCGTCGTGCTTTCGGGGGTCGGTTCGAAAGACGAGTGGCGATTCGAGGTACGCGGAGAGAGTCGGGAGGCTATCGCTGGGTTCCGATCTGACTGCCAGGATGCCGAGATCCCGATTACGATCACCGCTATTCATGCCATGCTGCCGATTCAAGGCGAGGGCTACGAGCTGACCAAGGCCCAGCGCGAAGCATTGGTATTGGCCTACAAAAGAGGGTACTTCGACAGCCCACGCAGGGCGTCGCTCGAGGATATCGCAGACGAGATCGGGATTACCCAGCAATCGCTCTCTTCCCGCCTCCGACGGGGACATCGACGGCTCATTGGAGCAACACTCATTAGCTCGTTAGAATCCTCCAATTAAGTCTGTTTAATAAACCCCCTGTATTATCAGTATCACTTTTAACCCTATTCGGGCAACTAACACTAAAAGAGATGGTGGCAACGATAGCAGGAATTGGAGTAGAATCGGTCAAGTACGTACAGGGAAATGGAACTGTTCGTATCACCTATGATCAGGAGGACACATCCCCGAGCTTGGCCATCATCGCCACGTTGGCAGATATCTTAAATACGGATCCGATTGATATCGCCCCACTTTACGAGAGTGTTGATCCAGAGATATTGGATCGGATCGTCGAGCGTCGCAACGGAGCGACCGGAGACATCCACGTCGTATTCACTCACGAAGACCACATAATAACCATACATAGCTACGGTGTGATCGAAATTACCCCGGAACACGAACAGCTAGCGGAAACCCACAGGAACGCTGGCCGATGACGGACGAAGACGCACCACTCTCATCGAAGGAGGAATTGAACGAGGCGCTGAAGTCCGTTCTATTCAAGGCCTACAAGAGTGGCGTAAACGTAGAAGGCGGATTCGAGTGTCGGAACGGAGCTGAACATCCAGACTGGGACGTCATCGTCGCAGAAGTCGAAAAGAACGATGTATCGGAGTGATTCACGCACGGTTTGTGACGACGACCGCGACGTAAGCCGGGGCGTTCTTCTCGACGCTTTGTAATGGGTCACTTCTGTGGAATGGAATCCGAAAAGTGAGATTCGGCTAGACGATTCAGTTGCAGGTCTATTGTCCGCTGATTATGTAAGTGGTAGTAGTCCCGAACACCGAGTGCAGAAACACGACCGTTCATCGTTTCGTCAGGCTAAGAATAGAAAGGAACACTCCGTCCGACAGGTTCGACGACGTGGCGTGCCCAGGGCTAATCGTCGATCAGTTCGCGTCGCGCCGTCCGGCGAGCAGCTCGTTCGATGAACTCCTGGGGCAGTTCGTCGATCTCACCCGCCTGCACCCCCCAGAGGTGGGCGTACAGGCCGTCGCGTGCGAGGAGTTCGTCGTGGGTGCCCCGTTCGACGATTCGACCTTCATCGAGCACCACGATGAGATCCGCATCCTTGATCGTTGAGAGTCGGTGGGCGATCGCAAACGTCGTCCGATTCTCGGTCAACTGGTTCAAGCTGCGCTGAATGAGCATCTCCGTTTCGGTGTCGACGTCACTCGTCGCCTCGTCAAGGATGAGAATGGCCGGATTTTTCAGGACGGCACGGGCGATCGAGAGTCGCTGGCGTTGGCCACCCGAGAGTTTGACCCCGCGTTCGCCAACCATCGTGTCGTATCCGTCGGGGAGCTCCTGGATGAACTCGTGTGCCTCGGCGACCTTGGCGGCCTCGACAATCTCCTCGTCGGTCGCATCGAAACTCCCGTAAGCAATGTTCTCCCGGACGGTTCCATAAAAGAGGAACGTGTCCTGGCTGACGTAGCCGATCTGGCGTCGGATGCTCTGGAGGTTGACTGAGCGCAGATCCGTGCCGTCGATCCGGATGGCCCCTTTGTCGACATCGTACATCCGGAGTAACAACTTGAGCACGGTCGACTTCCCGGCACCAGTTGGCCCGACGAGCGCACAGGTCTCACCAGCCGCCACGTCAATGGTGACGTCCTCGACGATATATCCGTCCTCGTTGCCGTCGTAGCTAAAGGAAACGTCTTCGTATTCGACGTGGCCTGCGCTGATCTCCACATTGGGGGCGTCTGCTTCCTCTTCGAGGCGCTTTGACTCATCCATCAGCCCGAAAATCCGGGCGCTCGAGGCTTCGGCGCGCTGGTACATGTTAATGATCTGTCCGAATTGGGCCATCGGCCAGATCATCTGCTGGGTGTAGAGGACGAAGACGGTGAATCCGCCGAGGGTGAGTTCGCGCGTGAACGGTCCGGGTGGGCCGGCGATGAGCCAGTATCCGCCGACGAGAAAGGTAATCACGAACCCGAACCCGGCGATGAGTTGGAGCATTGGGAAGAATTTGATCCGGGTCCAAATCGCATCCCATTGGGCGTCGAAATACTCGTAACTCGAATCCCGGACACGATCGTCCTCGTAGATTTCGGTGTTGCTCGATTTGATGACCTGGATGCCACCGAGGTTGTTTTCGAGTCGGGAGTTGAGCGCACCAACGGTCGACCGCAACTTGAGGTACTTCGGCCGGATGATCACGACGAACCCGTAGGTGAATCCGGCGATCAAGGGCGCTGCTAGTAATGCAACGAATGCAAGCTGCCAGTTCAGGTAGAACAGCACCCCCGCGATGCCGACGATCATGACAAGCAGCCGGGAGGCAGAGTTCAATCCGTCGTTCAAGAATCGCTCGAGCTGATTCACGTCGTTCGAGAGGATACTCATGAGCTCGCCGGTTTGCTTACCCGAGAAGAATTCCATGTTGAGCCGGGACATCTCCTCGTATGTATCGACCCGAATGTCGTGGGTGATGTTCTGCGAGGACGCGTTCCACCCCCAGTTGCGGATCCAGTGAAACACGGCACCGAACGCGAATGCCAGAGCGATAATGACGAGTGTCAGCGCCAGCTGGCTCTCCTGTGTGGTCGGGAGATATTCGGGCGGGACGAACGGGCCGAGCGTGAAGGCGTATTGCTCGGTGAAGATGCCGTCGATGGCAACCCCGAGCATCAGTGTGGGGATGAGATCGAGAAGGCGAGCAAGAATGCTCGCTACGATCGCCACCGAGTACTCATACCAGTTATCCCGGCCATAGGTCCGAAATAGCCGTTGGAGGGAGTCCTCCACCCGCATTCGCTGCTCCTCAAACGGATCGTCCTCATCGACGACGGCCATTGCCGGGGCTGACGACTTGGTCAGTCAAAAGCGTTCGTTCCTCGACCGACTGTGCGAACGGCTCGCATAGGCGTACGCGGGATTGAACCGCGGACCTCCACCTTGTAAGGGTGGCGCTCTGCCACTGAGCTATACGCCTCCATCCGACCGAACACGGCGACGACTCTTAAGAGCTGCTCAATCTACGTCCGGAAAGATCCGTTCGGGCAGGTACGCTCCGACCGTCCAGTTCGGGGCGTCAACCACCTGGTTGATTTTCAAATCGACCGCAACCGAACAGAGCATGTACGCCTCCGCCCGCGAAAGCCCGTGCCGGTCGGTGAGATGGACGATCATGGCACGTACGGCCTCCCTGGTGGCGACCATGAGCTCGTCGGCAATACCGGTCGTCGCATACATCGGTTCGTCTGCGGCGAATGGCGAGTACGGGCCAGTCGTCGAAAATTGGGGGGCCGACAGATCACGATCGGAGATCACGTCGAACTTGACAGTCACCCACATTGGTGCCTCAATGCCGGTGACACAGACTTCACCGTCTCCTTGAGCACCGTGACAATCCCCGATACTGAACAGCGCGCCGTCGACTTCCACTGGCAGATAAGCGGTCGAGCCTGCGGTGAGGTGTTTGACGTCGAGGTTGCCGCCGACCCGTCGCGGGGGAATCGTGCTATGTTCGCCCGGCGTGGCCGGTGCGACACCGATGACGCCGGGGAAGGGGTCAAGAGGCACTTCGATGCCGTCGACAAATCGCCCAACGTCCCCCTCAAGGTCCCAAACGTGGAGCCCACCCGTGTCAAAGTCCATGGGCAGCAGGCCCGCGTCCCGCTCGCCGGGGTAGAAGTACGTGGTTCCGAATCCCTTGTGCTGAAACGAAAGGAGATCGACCGTCAGCACGTCACCGGGCGATGCCCCCTCAATCCGGACCGGACCGGTGAGCGGGTGGCCGTTCGATGGTTTCTTCAGAACGTTATCAAGAGTCGACTGGACGTCGAGGGCACCGTTTGCAGCATCACGGCATTCGAATCTGACAACCTCGCCGGGCTCGACCGTTAGCACTGGTTCAAGGGAGTTATCCCAGACGCCCACGTGCACGTTTGCGTCGCGGTCGCTGAGATGGTAATCAATAGTTGGTGATCGCGCCATTGCGGGACTCGGGGGCCCAAGCAAGATAAAAGCGGCCGGTCTGCCGATCAGACCATCCGGTAGACTTCGTCCATCCAGATGTCGTCGTCCTCGATGGGTTCAAGGATGTCGGCCATCTCCTCATTCCACGACGCTTGCGCGGCGCTCGATTCCATGACCGCTTCGATCGCTCCCGGATCATCGAGCTCCATGTAGCCGAACACATGTCCGTCTCGCTCGAAGACACTGTACGTCTCGAGACCGGCGTCCGAATCCAGATAGGCACGTTCGAGGGCATCCGGCACTCGTTCGTGTGCCTCGCGGTATGCATCGATCTGTCCTGGTCGGATTCGGAGATGGAACGCAATCCGTACCATACGGTCCCGGGTGTGGCCAGTGTTATGAACTCGTCCATGCGTGACCGAAACAACCACGAATCCCACCGTCAATGCCACCGTCATGAGCGACCTTCGGTTCGAGTACAACATTCCAGTCTTTGCGGGCGCACCGGTGCAAGGCAACGACCCCGTCCACCGCGATACCCCGGCGTACGAGCGGCTCGACTGGGACACCACGCGTGCCGGCATCATTGCCGCAGAAGAGCTCGGCTTCGATGCCGTCTGGGCGCCCGATCACTTGATGCTCGGTCGTGATCGGGCAGAATACGAGTGCTGGACGTTGCTCTCGGCGATTGCCGGATTTACCCAGGACGTGAACATCGGGTCGCTCGTTCTGTGTAACGATTACCGCAATCCGGCACTCGTGGCGAAGATGGCCGCGACCCTCGACGTCATCTCCGAGGGCCGACTCGAGCTCGGGCTGGGTGCCGGCTGGCACGATCCGGAGTACGAGGCCTACGGGTACACATACCGTGATGACTTCGATCGGCTGATGCGCCTCGACGAGGCGATCCGACTCATCAAACGGATGTGGGCGACGGCGCCGGGTGAGGGCGCCTCGTTCGACGGCGATCACTATACCATCGCGGATGCCCCGTGTTCGCCCGGCCCGGTCCAAGACCCCCATCCTCCGATCCTCGTTGGTGGCACCGGCGAGGAGGTTACCCTAAAACTCGTTGCCCGCCACGCAGATGTCTGGAACACGGACGTATTCAACGGCGATGTCGACACGCTCGTCCACAAGACCGGGGTGATCGAAGACCACTGTGCCACCGTTGGCCGCGATCCAGATGAGATCGAGTACTCATGGGATGGTCACGTGATCTGCACCCGCAACGAAGCACGACTCGAGGAGCTCCTCGATCTAATGCTTCCGATCCAATTCGAGGAGGAGTACGTCGACCAAGCCGATATCGAGACGGCGGCCGATGCGCGGGAGTACTTCGTGATGGGGACGCCCGAAGAATGTGCGGCGGCGATCGAACGCCGCGTCGAGGTCGGCATCACGAAATTCCAGTGCTGGTTCATCGATTTTCCCGATCACACCGGAATGGAACTGTTCGCTGACGAAGTGATGCCCGCCATCGGGTGACGTCCATCCACGGTTTGAAGCCGAATGCCCGCGTTCACAGTTGATCTTGTTATCTCTGAGTTACCCATAGGGGTGCAATCGTATCGTGGTTGTGAAGAGTGGGCAGCTCCGACCGACCACGCTGTATTTTTGGTCTTGGACGAGTGATTTTAACCCATGGACGGGAACGCGATCGAAGCCGTCGAACTCACCAAACGGTACGGTGACCGGACGGCGATCGACTCGCTCACCTTTTCTGTCCCGTCCGGCGTTGTATTCGGATTCCTCGGTCCCAACGGGGCGGGCAAAACGACGACGATGCGTGTATTGACGACACTGACCCCACCGACCGACGGCGACGCCTGGATCGCGGGCCAACCGATTTCGGACCGAATGGCTGTCACCGCCCGAATCGGTTACCTGCCCGAGCAACCACCGCTGTACGAAGTGTTGACCGGGCGAGAACAACTCCGATACGCCGCCGGAATCCGAGACCTCGAAGGCGATATTGACGAACGGATCGAGTGGTGGCTCGGTCGGTTCGATCTCATCGCAGACGCGGATACCCGGATCGCCGGGTACTCCCGCGGGATGCGTCAAAAGATCGGCATCATTCAAGCGATCCTCCACGAACCGGCCGTCCTGTTTCTCGACGAGCCGATGAGTGGGCTCGATCCCCGTGCGGCGCACACACTGCGGAACGCGATCGAAACCTACGTTGCCGAGGGCGGCACCGTGTTCCTCTCGACGCACGTCCTCGGCGTCCTCGAATCGCTCGCCGATCACGTAGGAATCATCCACGACGGGCGGCTGCTGGCAGCCGGGGAGCCAGCCGAGCTTACGGCCGAGCACGAGTCGCTCGAGTCCCTGTTCCTGACGTTAACTGACGAAGACAGCCAGCCCGTTCCATCGCCGTGAGACGACAGCCTTACGGAAAATCCATCCGATCGAACCGCCGACAGGCGTACCAGAAGCTGACGAGCGCGCCAACACCACCCAGCACGAGCAAGATCGCAAGCGAAGCCGCAACGATATGCGGGGCCATTGCAAGCTGATCGACGCCGAGGAGTCCAACACCGGAGACGAGTCGCTGGCTCAGCCCGATGGTCAGCGTTGGTACCCCGAGAATGATCGCGGAACCGGCCGGGACGAGTACGAGTAGACTGTACGACGAAAACGCCAGTTTGCTCGGGAGCTCCGATCGATGCGATGCACCGCTCGGCTCGAGACGAGGAAAGAGCGCACCCACGCCCAAGGCGAGAAAGGGGGCAATGACAGTTGCCGTGACCGTCCCGATAACGAGGCCGGCGACGTAACTCCCATCCAACGGACTCGCCAGGCCGAGGGTGGCAGATCCGATGATCGCAATCGGGACGCCAACGACCACGGCCGCGAGTGCGGTGCCGCCGATCGCCGCGCGGCCGGTCACCGGCGCCGTTCGCACGAGCGGGGCGACAGCCTGGATATCCCCAAACGGATTCAACGTGAATAACACACCCGTCCCCCAGGCGAGATAGATGCAAAGCAGCGCGACGAACAACACGGGAACCGTTCGCCGTTGCACGATCTCCCCGAGGAAAAACACCGACCCGAGAAGTGGATACACGACGTATACGGCCCGTGCGGGCGAGCGTCTCGCCCTGGCGAGCGCGACGGAACACGTCATGCGCGTCGGTACCGATACAAACGGTGACAGGACCGCCGCTACCACCGAGCGAGTTGCACGGTGGGACCGAGCGGCCGTCGTCGGCCGATGGCGGGTCCACAATCGGAACGCGATTGGAGCACCGATCCACGTCATGGTAATGGGCGCAAGCAGGGCCCCGATTACCGCGCCGACGAGGTGTGCAACCGGGAGCGTACTCCCGGGGATCATCACGAGCAGGAACGATCCCGACCACCCCGCGGGAGAGCTCCCCAGCATGGAGACGAGCATCGTGAGGTAGATCTCGAACCGACCGGTCGCAACGATCGCGAAGTACCCGGCTGCGAGCCCGAACAATGCCGGAATTCGCAGGCTAACCAGGCGCGGGGAGACGATCAGCGCAGAGCGCACCGTACAGCCGAGTACGAAGCCGACAGGTATGGACGCGGTGAGGATAACGACGGCCGTCAGTGGAACCACGAGGAGCGCCGTGAGGGGGCCACCGGCGTAGATGAATGCAGCCACGATAATCGATACCGGCACGAAAATCCAGGCGGCGAACCGTAGCCACTCGGCCAGCATGGCCCCGAGGACGAGTTCAGTAGGGGACACAGCGAGGAGCTCAAGGTCGGGCAGGCCAAGTTCGGCAATCCCGGCTCCGCTTCGGAGCGCGACCAGACCCACAAGGACCGACCATCCGACACCGGAACCGGCCCGGAGGGTCGGTGCGATCGCTTCTGGGGCCGGTGGGTCGGTTCCCAGGGTGGCCCCGACCGCCAACGCGACGAGTACGCCGATACCAAGCACGGGCCCGACAGCGATTACCGCAACTGCCACCGTGGTCAGAAATCGGGTCCGGTCCGATCGGATACGGCGTATCGAGACACGCAACGCCATCGCTGTGACCGTTCGAATCTGCCGGGGGCGCAACCTCAGAGCCATGCGACCGATACGCGAACGCTACACGCCAGCGCACAAAACGGGCCGGATGTTGGGCGATTCCCCACAATGGTCATTCTTGCGGTTGATGACCAATAATCGAACGTGTGACCTGTAATTCATATAATTCCGAACAATTTATGTTATTTGGACACGTAATTGTGACTGTCCGCCGTTCGGTGGCGGAGCATTCCCGACCACGAAGGCGGTCGGTGTACTGCAGTTCCCGGACAGACCTTCCGAACTGTCACCCACGACGAGTCCCGCCACGGTGACTCGTCTTCGTTCGCGATGGATTTTTCCGGTTAGCCGCGCGCCCAAAACCATGGAATTGATCGGCCATCGAGGTTGTGGAGCGATATGGCCCGAAAACACAGTTCGGGCGGTGCGCCGGACCGCACGCGTCTTACCGGCCGTCGAGATCGACGTTCGTCGGTGCGGGTCGGGAGAACTCGTCTGTTTGCATGATGAAACGGTAGACCGGACGACAGACGGCACCGGACCCGTTGGGGAGTTCGGTTTGGAACGCTTACAGCAGCTTCGGGTCGCCAACTCGGATGCAGTTATCCCCACCCTCGAGATGGTACTTGACGTGGTCCCAG
>SKNY01000021.1 GCA_007123105.1 Salinarchaeum sp.
CATTCGGAACGAAACGCTTTCCTCCGGCGGCCGATCACTGCTCCATACGGGGCGCTGGGGTAATGGTATCCTTGTACGTTTGGGACGTATAGATCGTCGTTCGATTCGGCGGCGCCCCATGGTGCGGTTTTCGATCTGTTAGTCGTCGAGGATCGTCTCCGATGTGTCCTCCGGCGAGCGAAGCGCCACGGCATGCCGGGTGTGACGGGCGTGCGTTACTGCCCATCGTCTCGCCGGTCGTTCGGCGAGGAACCGTTCGCGCGCCGGACATCGCGTACACGTGACGCGCCAAGGCGTGACGTCGTCGGGATAATGACCCGTGTGGTGTTCGTGATCGAGCGAGAACTGTTCGAGCGCACGGTTGCCAGCCCTGAGCTCATCGAGCTCGTAGGCGAGGTCCCACTCCCTGTCACACCGGGTACAGGAGACCCTCGGAACGTCGTCGGGCGGTGGCGGATTCGACATGACCTGACGTCTTGCCGGAACATCCATAAACTACGCGTCGACGAATCCGGGGCGCTGAGAGCCGCCACTGCATTTGTTAGGTTCGACCGCCCTTCCGCATACCGGACCGCGATGTACTATCCGAGCCGCACCCCGCTCCAGTGGGTACGGCGCCACTGGCGAGTTCTGGCGTACGTCGGCTCGTTTCTCGTCGTCGTGGCCATCCAGACCGGGCTGTACTGGTGGGGGATGGCAACCCTCGAAGGAGAACCCAGAACGGTGCTCGAATCACTGGGGATCGTCACCCAGTCGTTGACCACGACTGGATACGGCCAGGATGCGCCCTGGGACAGTACGCTCCTCACTGTCCTGACGATCGTCATGCAGTTTACCGGCGTGGCGTATTTGTTCATCGCGCTGCCGCTGTTCGTCGTTCCGTGGGTCAAACAGGCAATGACTGCCACGGACGTCCCGACCGCGGTCGAGGGGCTGACCGATCACGTCGTCTTACTTGGCGCTTCGTCGCTGTTCGAGACGCTCATCGACGACCTCCAGGTGCAAAATCAGTCGTACGTGCTCTTACACGACGACCGAGAAGAAGCAAGCGAGCTGTTCGAAGCGGGTAAGCACGTTATCTATGGGAGGGCCGGTGTGCCGGGAGTCCTCGAACGCGTCAACGTCGAAGCGTCACTCGCAATCGTCATCGACGCCCGAGAGGGGGAAAACGTCGATACGGTCCTCCAGCTGACCGGCTCGTACGACGACCTCGACATCATCTGTGTGATCAATGAGCTCGAGCAGGCCCAGTATCTTCGGTATGCCGGCGCTACCACCATTCTCTCGCCCGAACATCGCCTTGGCGAAGCGATTGCCGATAAGCTGCTCCTGCCGATCCGGGCGGAGCTGTTGGACGAATTCGAGACGGAAGTCTCGATCGCAGAAGTTCCGGTCACCGAGGGTAGTAAGCTTTATGGCCGACCGCTCAACGCACTCGATGAACTCCGCACGCTCGATGCAACACTCATCGGTGCGTGGGTCAGGGGGGCGTTCCGGTCGGCATTCGACGACGGGGTTCGCGTCGACGAACAGACGGTGCTAGTTGCGGCCGGAACGGAGGAAGAACTCGCGTCGTTCCAGTCGCTTGCAGGAACGCCCACATCTGGTACCGGGGACACGGTCGTGATCGTCGGCTTCGGTATTGCCGGCATGACCGCTGCCGGGGTGCTCGACAAGCACGATCGCATGACCTTCGTCGTGGCGCCGGAGGACGGCGATGGGGTCGACGTGGTGGGCGATCCCACGGATCCGCAGACCTGGCAGGACGTCCCGCTTGACCGAGCGTCAGCGGCCATCATCTGTCTAACGAATGACGACGATGCGATCAAGACGACGCTCGTGCTGGCCCGCCACCATGCCGAACTCGGTTTGGTCGTCGGCGCCCGAACGGTCGCTCACACCGCAAACCTCTACCGGGCTGGTGCCGCGTACGTGCTCCCGATCCAGCGACTCGTCGGCCGGTTGGTCGCCCGTGAGCTATTCGACCGGGATCTGATCCCGCTTCGCGAGGCTGTCGAGCTCCGTCGACTCCGCGCGCCGACGTTAGCGGGCCGCCATCCCCACGAACCGGCCATCGAGACGCACGCGAATGTCGCGGTGATCGGTGTCGACAGGAACGGCGATCTGATCCGGGACGTCGGGCCCGACTTCGAACTCGACGAGAACGATGACTTGGTCATCGTCGGCCCAGCAGACGCCCTCGAGGAGTTCGCTGCCGCCGTCGATGCCGACTAATCGGCCCCGATGGGAACGGTTTTCCCTGCGGGCCACCCCGGTGGGGATCGATCCATGAACGCCACGTACGGACCGCTGGTAGGCGGACCGGGCGGTGTCCATCTGCTGGCATCGCCAGGACCCCTGACGGTCGAGCTCTGGCGAACCGTCATCGAAGCCACCCCCGAGGCCGGTCGATTGCAGGTCTGGTTGACGACACCCGACCGCCGAGTCGTCGCGACCGGGTCGATTCCCGGGGGCACCGAATCGGACGCTCCCGGGACGAGCCCGAGCAACCCCATTCGACTCGAGACGACAGTGACAGCTCCCGGGCCCTACTTCCTGGCCGTCTTTGCACCTGGCGATCGGTACGGCCGCAGATTCGCCTGGGCCGTGCGGACCGATTGCGACCGCTACCTCCTTGAGTGTGCGCGCGGACACGAGGATCGGCCCCACACCGAGCCCATCCGCGTGCTCGACGACGACCCCACCACCGTCTGTTTTCGCCCCGTCAACCGGTCGTTCGACGTCACCGTCGAGGGCATACCCGAGGATGGGACCGCGCCCACGGTTGTTACCGCGGATGGCGATACGATTGCCCACCTTGCGTCGGATGGTGGCACGGCTCACGCATCGATTCCAGCCGGAACGCGAACCGCCACGCCGTGGCGGCTCCGACTGCCCGACGGACGGGGCACAGTGGACGTTGACGGCCTCACCCGGTGGCAGGAGGGGGATCCGTACCAGAACCTCTGTCTCTGGGCTAGCGACCCAGACCGGTGGTTTCCGTACCTCCCCTACCGATGGCTCCTCCGCCCCCGACGACACACGGCCTACGGCAGGCCCGGTGACCAGCGGCGACACACGCTGGCGATCCATACGGGTCCGGACGCGTCCCCGATCGAGCTCGAGCTTGCCGGGTGCGGATCGGACTGGACGCCGACCATCGAGACCGACTCGATCGACCCGGCGACGCGTTCGAACATCGATATCGGCTATGACGTACCGCCCGTCGGCGAGGAACGAACCCTTCGCGTGATGGCACGGGCCGCGACGGATCCACCATTCGAGACGCACGCGACGTTGACTGTGCGGGGCGGATCCCCGCCGGCACGAACCGCAGTCCCGCTCCCGATTGTACTCGAGCCGTACCGCCACGAGAACGCCCAGTTCGGTGACGCCCCCGACTATCCGACGGACTGGGAGCTCTACGTCGACCCGTCGAATCGCCCGATGACGCGAACCGACGACGGCCTTGCGGTCCTGCGCGACGGTCGGTGGACACACACGGCGTTTCCGGACGCCGTGACGCCAGCGAGCCCCGGCGTCCCCACGGGACCGTTCCCCACGACGCGATCGAATACGAAAATCGGAGTGGACGCAGACGGAGACATCTACCTCGTCGGAACGTGTGAAACGGGCGCAGTGCTGCTCCACTCTGCCGACGCGGGCACAACGTTTACGGGGACCGACCTGGGCACGACCGGCGCGTTCGATCTCGACACGACAACCGGAACCACAGGTCCACCCGGACTGGTCCGTGCCGTCCAAACCACAGACGACCCCGACCACAAGTGGCGGCGACTCGCAGACCTCGAATACATCCCGGTGACGAAACGAGACGGCCGGCCCGTGATTGGCCAGCCTGTCCGACTCACCGACCGTGCCCTCGGCGTCGGTGCCCACTCCGGGCTGCCGAACGCAATCGTCTCTCGGGCGGGGCGGACGCACGTGATCTGGGGAGAGGCGACCGACCCGGATACGGACGTACCGGGCGTCCCGACGTACGTCGCGAGCTACGATCACGACCGCGAGGACCTGCTCGGGGAGCCGACGCTCGTCGGCTACGGCCCCCCGGCGAACGACACCCACAACCGACCGAGCCTCGTCGTCGACGGCGACGGGTACCTCCACGCGTTGACTGGCACCCACGGGGCGCCGTTCCGGTATGCGCGGTCGATAGCACCGAACGACGCGACCGACGGCTTCACCGAGGCCACCACCGTCGCCGAATCCCGGGGGACGTACATCGGGTTCGTGTGTGATGACGCCGACGTCCTCCATCTAATCTATCGGCTCTGGCGGACCGACGAACCGCCCCATCCCGGCGCGACCCACGCCGTCCTCGCCTACCAGCGCAAGGAACCCGGGCGGTCCTGGAGTGCGCCGCGACCACTCGTGACGGCCGCCCTCCCGGACTACTCGATCTTTTATCATAGACTGACCATCGACCGACGCGACCGGCTCCTCTGCTCGTATGACTACTGGTCAACGTACTGGGGATACCGAAACGACCACCCGGAAAAACAGGGCCATCATCGTACGACGATCATCTCGGAGGACGGCGGTGACTCCTGGCGGTTTCTCCGCACGGCAGACTTGCTCGACTGACTGCCGGAACGATTTTCCGACCGTGGCCGAACCCTCCGGGATGGCACCGCCGAACGTTTTGCTCGTCACCGTCGACCAGCTCGCCGCCCGCTGGCTGGAGCCGCCGTTTGCGGCGGCTGCACCGACGCCCACCCTGGATGCACTCCAGTCTGACGGTGCGTATTTCGCGAACGCGGTTACCAGCAATCCCGTCTGTGCGCCGGCCCGGGCGACCATCGCGACGGGCATGACGACCCGCCAGCACGGCCTGCTCACGAACGGCTATGCCCTCCGCCCGGCGCTGCCGACGTTTATGCACGCGTTGCAGGCCGCCGGGATCCGCACGGGCGGGTTCGGCAAGTTTCACTTTCGCCCACAGTACGTCGAATCCCACCCCGACTACGAACCGTACGGGTTCGACGAGACGGCGATCACCGAGGACCAGCGTGTCGGGTCGTGGCTTGACTGGATCCGGTCGGAACACCCGGAATATGAGGCGACCGCGCTGGCGACAATCCCCAACCCAGACCTGCCGGTGCTCGCCGACTACGGCCCTGGTGACGAGGATCTGCGTCCGGCGGTCGCGGCCGCCCGCGAGGCGATGGACTGGACCACTGCGCTCGAGCCGGTGGGGATGCCGGCTGCGTATGAGCTGCCATTTCCATCCGCGCTCTCACAGACCGAGTGGATCACCCGGCACGCACAAACGTTTCTCAGGCGGCACGACCAACCGTGGTTCGCCCACGTGAGCTACGTCCAGCCACATCCGCCGAATTGTCCGCCGGCTCGATGTCTCGATCGGGTCGACGAGGAGACAATCCCGGACCCCATCCAGGCGACCTGGCCGGAAGATCCGGACGCCCCCGACTGCTTTTCCCGTGGGGATCCCGCCCGGCACACCCACCTCGATCATTCCGATGCACGGACGCGGCGACGCTACTATGCAGGTGATCTGGTCCACCTCGACGAACAACTCGGGGCGCTCCTCGACACCGTTGATCTCGACCGGACGGTCGTGTTGTTCACCGCCGATCACGGAGAGTTGCTGTTCGACCACGGATTTACCGGCAAGGGACAGAAACACTACGACGGGGCTATTCGCATTCCGCTGATCGCGGTCGGACCGGATATCACGGCCGGGACCCACAATGCGTTCGTCCAGCTCGAGGATCTCGCACCCACCATCCTCGACCTGCTGGGCGTCGAACTCCCGCCGCGTTCCTCGCTTCGACGGGACGTCGAGGACGTCCCCGGGCAGTTTCACGGCCGGTCGTTGGTCCCCCTATTCGGCGGCGAATTGCCGGCGAACTGGCGCGAGGCGGCCTACGTCGAGAGCTTCAACAACATCTATTCGGCGGATCCGATCCACTGGGCCAGAACGATCCGGACCACACAGTATCGTTACACGCGGTATCCCGGCGACGCCGGCGAACAGCTGTTCGACCTGACGGCCGATCCGGACGAACGGCGGAATCTGGCCAGTGATTCAAACCTTGCGGACGTGCGCGGGCGACTCCTCGAGCAACTGTTCGATCGGCTGGTGCTCCAGGACGCACCGCTCACCCACCGGGATCTCGTCCAGTTCGGGGTCCCGTAGCTCAGAGCAACAGGAGGATGCCGATCACGAGTGCGCCGACGAGCGTCGCGACCGCCATGAGCAGCCGTTTCTGGGCCGGGTTCATACCATTCGTGTCGGCCGGAGGGCAATGAAGATTACCCGCGATGAAGAGCCGCAGGTTTTTGGTCGGTGGCGCGTGAGGAATGGTAGATGGCGAGCGTCGACATGCAGGACCTCGTCGAGCGGTTCGACGAGTTCTACCGGGGCTATTACGAGGATGAGATCGCAGCGCTCGCCCAGCACTACCCGGCCGAACGCCGATCGTTGTTCATTGACTGGACCGATCTGTATCGGTTCGACGAGGATCTCGCCGAGGACGTCCGTCGACAGCCCGACCAGCTCGTCGAGTACGCCGAAGAGGCACTGCGACTGTTCGACCTCCCAGTCGACGTCTCGCTGGGCCAGGCCCACGTCCGATTTACCGGGCTGCCGGATGCGACGCCCATTCGGGACATCCGGGCCGAACACGTCAACCGACTCGTCAACGTCCGCGGGATCGTCCGCAAATCCACCGGCGTCAAACCGAAAGTCGAGGAAACTGCCTTTGAATGCCAGCGCTGTGGGACGATCACGCGCATTATGCAGGCGGGAAACTCCTTCCAGGAGCCCCACCAGTGTGGCGGCTGTGAACGCCAGGGGCCATTCCGAATCAACTTCGAACAATCAACGTTCATCGACGCCCAGAAGGTGCGCATCCAGGAGAGCCCCGAAGGACTGCGGGGCGGCGAGACCCCCGAGAGCATTGACGTTCACCTCGAAGACGATCTGACGGGACTCGTCTCGCCCGGTGACAACGTAAACGCCACGGGCGTGTTGCGCATGGAACAACAGGAGGCCGGCGGCGAGCCAACGGCGTTGTTCGACGTCTACATGGACGGCATGGCGATCGAGGCCGAAGACGAGCAGTTCGACGAGATGGATATCACCGAGGACGACGAACGCGAGATTCTCGAGCTCGCCGAGCTGGACGACATCTACGATCGGATGGTCGACTCGATCGCCCCGTCGATCTATGGCCACGAGAAGGCCAAACTTGCGATGGTGCTCCAGCTGTTTTCGGGGGTGACCAAACACCTGCCCGACGGGTCGCGGACGCGGGGGGATATGCATATGTTGCTGATCGGGGATCCAGGAACTGGCAAGTGCCTGTCATATAATCAAAATATTAGATTATCCGATGGCCGGCGTATACCGATCGGGGAATTTGTGGAGAGCCGTTTGACGAGTCCTTGTAGAATCGAGGATGGTTATTACCAAAATGTCGATGAAAGAGTCACTACAGTAGATCAGGTTGGAAAAATTGCGAACGGAAACATTAGGAGAGTATGGAAACGGGAAGCCCCGGATCACGTCTTCGAGATTCGTACCGACACCGGTCGTGAGTTGACCCTCACTCCGTCCCACCCCTTGTTTACCCATTCGGAATTACAAATGACGGAAAAAACTGGGACTGACCTAACGATTGGTGATTACATCGCGACTAGTCGTAATGCATTAACTGAGGGCGATGACACCCTTGAGTACGAGCTAAGTCGAAATCCGCATTTCAACGCCAATTCCCCTAGACTCCCCGATAAATTCACCCCAGAACTCTCCCGCCTTATTGGATATATAATTGGAGAAGGGTACATTTCCCATGGTTACCAAGTTGTTATTACTAACCAAGACGAAGAAATCATCAATGATTGTGTAGAGTCCATTATGCAGCTCAGCCTCCGGCATCGAGTCGTCCCCCATTCTACTGACGAAAAGTCGAATCGTATTTTGTGTTCTTCCACCCAATTTGTTCAATTTTTAGAAGATTTAGAACCAACGATAACACAAAGGTCGGGGGATCGAAGGATACCGCAGAGATTGTTTCAAACGAGCAGGACGATACAGAAGGAGTTTTTGAAGGCATATATTGACGGAGAGGCGCACGTCTCGGCAAAACAACGTGAGCTGTCGGTGTCTTCAATGAGCAAACAATTGCTCCAGGACGTAAGAGCGATGTTGCTTACGTTCGGAATCGACTCTCAACTTCATTCGAAACAACCCCATAACAGTTACCGCCTTCGCATCAGCGGTGCGAATTTCGATCGATATATCCGGGAAATTGGATTCGTCGCCGACCGAAAATCGACAGCGGCGCACAATTTTGATGGGACGGACGACAACACGAACCGGGACGTCATCCCGAACGTCGGGGCGCATCTCAAGGAGATCCGGACGACGCTCCGCATGAGCCAGTTCGAGTGTGGTATCCCCCGATCGACGTACCAGCATTACGAACGCGGGGACAGGAATCCGAGCCGGGCGTCCCTCCGGAAGGTGGTGGCCGCGTTCGAGGACCGGATCGAGGAGCTCGAAGGATTCTGCGATCGATTGGAACGCGAGCGGTGGTATGCCGTCGAACCGGTGCGGAAGGAACTAGGCGTGTCACAAGCGGCGATCGCCGCTCGGACCGATGTCACCCAAACCGCGATCAGCTATTACGAGCGCAACAAGGCGATTCCAGATGGCGGCGTCGCCTTCGACGCGGAAGGACTCCTGGCGGAAGAATTGCACAAGGCGCTCGCGGTACAGCCGGAGGTCGATGCGCTCAGACGACTCGTCGAGGCGGACGTGGGATGGGACCGCATCACGGAGATCGAGTCCATCGAGTGCGAGGACGAGTGGGTGTACGATCTCGAGGTGGAGGGTACACACAACTACATCGCCAACGGGATCGTCTCGCACAATTCCGCCTTGCTGCAATACATTCGCAACATCGCCCCGCGATCGGTGTACACGTCCGGTAAAGGTAGCAGTGCTGCCGGCCTTACGGCGGCTGCGGTGCGCGATGATTTCGGCGACGGCCAACAATGGTCCTTAGAAGCCGGCGCCCTCGTACTGGCCGACCAGGGGATCGCGGCCATCGACGAGCTGGATAAGATGCGCCCGGAGGATCGCTCTGCCCTCCATGAAGGCCTCGAGGCCCAAGAGATCAGCATCTCGAAGGCCGGCATCAACGCGACGCTCAAGGCCCGGTGTTCACTCTTGGGCGCGGCCAACCCCCAGTACGGCCGGTTCGATCCGTACGAGCCGATGGGCGAACAGATCAACCTCGAGCCCGCGCTTATCTCGCGATTCGACCTGATCTTTACCATCACCGATAAGCCGGATCCGGACTCGGATCGGGATCTCGCCCAACACATCCTCGAGACGAACTATGCCGGCGAGTTACACACCCAGCGGGCGAAACTGACCACCCCTGACGTAACCGAAGAGGATCTCGAGGCGGTCTCGCAAACGGTCACTCCCGCGATCGACCCTGAACTGTTCAGGAAGTACGTCGCCTTCGCCCAGCAGTCGTGTTATCCCCGCATGACCGAAGAGGCCCGCAATGCCATCCAGGAGTTCTACGTCGACTTGCGCTCGCGGGGGGCCGACGAGGACGCGCCCGTCCCGGTGACCGCCCGGAAGCTCGAGGCGCTGGTTCGCCTATCCGAGGCAAGCGCACGGGTCAGGCTCTCCGATACCGTCGAACTGGACGATGCCGAGCGGGTGATCGCGTTGGTCAGAGACTGTCTCCAGGACATCGGAGTCGATCCGGAGACCGGCCAGTTCGACGCCGACGTGATCGAGACTGGCCGCTCAAAAACCCAGCGAGATCGAGTGCGCAACATCAAGGGTATCATCCGGGAGCTCCAGGACGAACACGACGAGGGGGCACCGCTCGAGGAGGTGCTCGCGGCCGCCGACGAGGCGGGCATCGAACGCTCGAAGGCCGAACACCAGATCGGGAAACTCCGCGATCAGGGCGAGGTCTACAGCCCGACCGGCGATTACCTCCGGGTCGTGTGAGCGTCACGACCGCGACAGCCAGAGCAACACTCCTGCAGCCACCACATAGCAGCCCATAAAGCTCAGAAAGGCCGGGACGAAGCCGACGGTGTCGGCCGCCAGGCCGGCGTAGGCGGGGCCGAGGGCACCCACCGACAGATAGACCGTTCGCATCGCACCGAGGTCGCCCGCCATACTTTCGTCCGGAAACCGGTCCATGAGATACGCCTGCAGTCCGGGCGGCAGGCCACGATAGCCAACCGCATAGACGGCGACAGCCGCGATCGCCACCGGCACGACGGGGGCGGCAACGAGCAGTGCAACACCAAAGGCCGCCAGCACGAGACTCCCGCCGGCGACGTACAGCCGCGGCAGCACGTCGCTCAGATAACCGCTCGCCGGCTTCGCCAAGATCCCCATCACGTACAGCAGCGCGAAGGCACCACTTGCGACCGCGAAGGAAACGTCGTGGACCTCGATCAGGAAGAGCGGGAGGAAGGTGCTAATGCCAGACGCGGCCAGGACGTACAGACAGTAGACGAGAAGCACCCACCGGAGGGCCGAATCGGCCAGAATCCTGGTACTCGTCTCCCGGACGCCGAGCCGGACGCGGCCGTACCGCATCGGCTCCCGGCTGATGACGGCGAACGCGATCAGCAACGGCACCAACACGAGGGCCAGCGGCAAAAACGCCGCCCGCCAGGTCGCGACGGCCACGATGAGGACGGCAATGCCGGCCCCGAGGATACCGGCCAGCTCGCTGCCCATCATGTTGATGCCGAAGGCGGCACCGCGGCGACGACGGTACATGTCGGATAACAGTGCCCGCGAGGCAGGCGCGTACATGCCACGCCCGATCCCGAACACGAGGAGGGCCGACAGGAACAACAGATACGTCGTTGAGCCGGCAAGCAGCGCGATGCCCAGGATCGACAAACCCACGCAGACGACGAGCACGAACGTCCGGGAGTGGTCGTCGGCGACCCGGCCGCTTGGATACTCGACCGCGGCGCTGGCGATCCGATGGCCGGTCATCGCCAGGCCGGCGAGCGTGGCCGAGATCGCGAGATCGGCGATGATGGCCGGTAACAGCGGCGGCAACAGCCGGTTTGTCAACGAGAGACAGAGCCAGAGGGCCGTGACCACGAGGAACAGCCGCCCGGTATGGCCGGTAAAGAGGCGCTCACGGTCGTCGTACGCGTACACGGTGACCGCGGATGTGATGTGGACGACTATGAACGCCGCGGGCTTGCTTTGCGGGACTTATCCCAGAGCCGACGACGGTCGGGCGTATGCCAGACCAGCCGAACGTCTTGTTCTTGACCTCCTCCCCCGGCTGAAGCGCGTGGGATTCCTCACGCTGGGGTGGTGGCGTTCACCGACCCCACGGAGGCAAAGTTCCCCTCCCGGGTACTCCGGTTTGTGTGCTCCTCGTTGG
>SKNY01000002.1 GCA_007123105.1 Salinarchaeum sp.
CCCGGTCCGATCTCACAATCCGGTCCGATGGCAACCTGGTCACGGATCACCGCGGTGTCGTGAACCGATGCAGACGCAGGAATCGCCGTCTCCAGTCGGCCAGTCGCGAGCAGCTCGGCTGCAATCTCGCGGAGGTCCCAGGGATAGGTCGCGTCGGTCCAGAAGCCCTCAGCGACCGCGGCAGACACTCCATCCCCCTCCTCGATGGCGACGGTAATGGCGTCGATCAGCGAGCGCTCGCCCGCAATAACAGGGGCGGTTCGAATGACCTCCCGAAAGGACGGTTCGAATACGTACACACCGGCATTGAGCAGATAGTCTCGGTCGTCACGGGGACGCTCGACGATTTCTTCGACGTGATCGTTTGCGAGGATGACACCACCGTGGTGGGTCACGTCCCGGTTCCTGAGTACGCCGAGCGTGGCGAGTCCGCCGTCGTGGGTGCAGAGGACGTCGGCAATGACGTCACAGTCGACTATTTGGTCGCCGTAGACGACGACCACCGGTTCCTCGGCGGGGAGGTCGGTTTCGAGCAACGCGTGGCCGGTGCCCAGCTGTTTGTTCTGGATCGTATATGAGAGCTCCAACTCGCGGTAGGTGGGCCCGAAGTGGGACTGAATCCGGTTGCGCCGATAGCCGACGACCAGCGTGACGTCTCGAATACCGCAGGCGATTAACTCATCGAGGACGAACTCGAGAATCGGGCGGTTCCCGGCCGGCAACATCGGCTTTGGCCGGTAGCGGGTCAGCGGCCGGAGACGGGTCCCCTCGCCGGCCGCCAACACGACTGCCGCCGGGTTCGACATATGCACCGAGTGGATGGCAGTTGCCTAATAGGTTATGTCACAGCCAGACCCGGAGCTTTTTGCGGACTCCCGGCGTTGGATTAATTCATGTGGCCATGGGGACATCTGGCGTTCGCGTATCTCGTCTATGTGGGTTGTCGCCGGTGTGGATTTGCGCGATCGGGGAGCGTCGGTGCCGTGCTCATGGTCGGCTTCGGGAGTCAGTTTCCGGATCTCGTGGACAAACCATTGGCGTGGTATCTTGGGATGCTCTCGAGTGGCCGGTCGCTGTCACACTCGTTGCTGGTGGTGGGGCCACTCTGTGCGCTCGCCGTGCTGGTCGCCGACCGGTTCGGCCGCCGCGATCTGGCCGCGGGGTTTGCTGTCGGCGTGTTCACCCACGTGTTTGCTGACGCCATGCCGGCGGCCGCTGGCAGTTCGGATCCCGCGTTTCTCGGCTGGCCGATCACCGCCGTGCCCAGTGATGGGGGAACGAGTCCCTCGCTGTCCGGCATGCTGGTGCGTGATCTCCGCGAACCGGCGTTCTATGGCGAAATTGGGCTGGTTGCCGTGGCGATCGCCGTGCGTCGGCACCGGCTCCGATAGCGCGGTACCACCTCGTGGATCAGCTTTCCGTCCCGAACGTTTTCGGTGGCATGGCATCCATCGTCACCGTGAACGATGTGCTCATCAGCTGGCCACCGGGGTGAGGAGTCGTGAACGGGCAATGGATCGACGTCGCTGCGTTCGATCCCGCAGGTGACGGCACGACCGACGACGCACCGGCCCTCCAGGCGGCCGTCGATGCCGTCTCACCAGTCGGCGGGCTCCGGTTCGAGCCAGGAACACGATACTACGTCGGCGAACCAGTGGAGGTGCCAGTCGACACGGTCCGGCGCATCGAGGGCAATAACGCGCTGTTGCTCGTCGACGGAACCTACCCGGCACTGCGGCTCGTGGGCGGCAAAGATGACCACGGTGCCGCCCCCCGACCGCCAAACCAGGACCGCAAGCGTCGGGAGTTCAACACGGTCGTGGACACGCTGCAATGTAGCTCCGTGGATAACGATTACGTGGGCACCGGCATCGAGCTCGTCCAGACGTTCGCGACGCGGATCACGAGCTGTCACTGCACGGGGCTCGAGGACGGGATCCGGCTTTCCGACATCAACCGCAACTTGATCATCGACGGCAACCACGTCTACGACAACGGCCGCTACGGGCTGTTCTTCGACGACGTGAACCTCCACCAGTGTAACGTGTATGGCAATCACCTCTCGTACCACGAAATCGACGTCTACGTGACGGGGGGCAATCACGCCAACTACCTTTCGACAGCGAGAGAGTCCCGCCGTTCACGGCGGGCGTGAATCGCGTAAACTCTTGTGAGCAACCGCCATATTACAGCTGTCCCGTGCGTCGCAAACGTCCATTTTCAGATTCACTTTCACGCTGGTTGACTGGTATTTACCTTCCCACGACGCCTAGCAGTAACTGGCAGATGAAGCGCACCAACACGTTCGCCGTACACCCACTCTCCGACGATGGGGAGCAATTGGTACGGGACCTGTTGGACGCTTCCGCCGCGCTCTGGAACGAAGTCAACTACGAACGCCTCATGCGGTACAACGAGGAGGACGGCTTCGAGGGCGAGGAGGTGTGGGACGCCGATACAGGCCGACTCGAAGGCAAATACAAAGGCGTGCTTGGCGCGTCCACCGCCCAGCAGGTGATACGAAAAAACTCCGAAGCGTGGCGCGGGTTCTTCGAGAACAAGAAGGCGTATCACGACGATTCAAACACGTCGGTCACCGAACACCCGGAACCCCCGGGATTCTGGGGCAATAAAGACGACGGGCGCAAACTCCATACCGTTATCCGCAACACGTCGTATACCGTCGAATGGGGCGACCGCTCCCGACTCGAAATACTCGTCGGGAGTGAGCTGAAAGACCGATACGACCACACCGGGCGTCTCCGGCTGGAGATTGCTGGCAATCCCAACTGGCCGGAGTATGAGAAGCAGGGCCGGTTAGACCTGTGGTACGACGAGACAGACAGCACCTTCCGAGCTTCGCAACCCGTGACTGTTCCTGACGAGACACGGGACACTCTACTGGCCGCAGAGAAGGCCGCTCTGGATATTGGTGCAAACAATCTCGTCGCCTGTACCACGACAATCGGCGAGCAATACCTGTACGAAGGCCGCGAGTTGTTCGAGCGATTCCGTGAGACGACGCGCGAGATCGCCCGGTTGCAATCCAAGCTC
>SKNY01000041.1 GCA_007123105.1 Salinarchaeum sp.
CCGATCACGATCGACGTCGAGGGATTTCTGTTCGGCAGTCTGGCGATCGTGACCGCGGCCGGCGCCCGGATCGTCGCCCTGTTGACCGTCGGTGTCGTGCTCCTGGTCGCGTATTACTATAAGGAACTGCTGTTTATCACGTTCGACGAACAGGCGGCGACGGTCGCGCGGTTGCCGGTGGGCCGGTTTAACACTCTATTGGTCGTGATGACTGCGGTGGTCGTCGTCGGCGCGATGCAGATCCTCGGAGTCATCCTCGTCGCTGCCATGCTCGTCGTCCCGGCAGCCACTGCCTCACAGCTGGCTCGGAGCTTTCGAGAGACCGTCTATCTCGCCGTGATCGCCGGACAAGCGTCCGTTCTCGGCGGAATGTGGGCCTCGTTGCTCGCCGGCCTGCCACCAGGGGGTTCCATCGTGGTCGTCGCCATCGTGTTCTACCTCATTGCGGTCATCGTCGGGGGTCGGCGTCCCAGTGGAATCAGCGCCTACTAGAGAACCGCCCGAACAGGTTGTCCCAATGTGAATATTTATCAATTCATCCGGCGTCAGTTAGTATATGGCAGTCGTAAGTATCTCCATGCCGGACGACCTCGCCGACCGAATCGACGAATTTGCCGAGCATCACGGCTACACTGGCCGGAGTGAGGTGGTCCGCGAGGCGGCCCGGAATCTGTTGAGCGAATTCAAAGACGAACAGTTAGCTGAACGGCGTCTGATGGGCATCGTCACGGTCTTGTTCGATTACGAGACGACGAGCGTCGAAGAACGCATGATGCATCTGAGACACGACCACGAGGAGCTGGTTGTGTCGAACTTTCACAGTCACGTGGGGGATCACTACTGCATGGAACTCTTCGTGTTGGAGGGTCGCCTAGAGGAGATTTCGACGTTCGTGGGCAAGATCCGCGCCACCCAGGATACGTTGACCGTCGATTACTCGGTGTTACCGGTTGACAAGCTCTCGACGATGCCGTGACCTGGCTTGCTCTGGCTATTGGATCGAGACGATCACGTTAACCGATGCGCTGACTGTAACGTCGTCGGGGTGCAATTCGGTCTGGGATGCGGCGTCGTCGACGTCGGCCTCAGCTCGATACGGCGTCACCCGGCCGCCCGTTGCATCGACGTGTTTCGCCTCGATCACCTCTGCGTCGACTTGGTCAGCGAGATGGTCGGCTTCCTCGAGGGCTTGTTCGACCGCAAGCTCCAGCGCATCGTTCCGGAGCGCCTGGCGCGCCTCGTCACCGAGCGTAAAGGTGACCCGGCCGAGTTCGTCAGCCCCTGCATCGACTGCGACATCGATGAACGTGCCGACCGCATCTACATCCCGGACCGTCGCCGACAGTGAGTGAAATCCAACGTAATACGTCTCTTCGCCGGATGCGGCCGACTCTTCGTCAGGTGCGGGATCGTCTGCGTCTACTGCTCGTTCCTCCCGTTCCTCCCGTTCCTCCCGTTCCTCGCGAACCCGCTGGCGTATCCGGAATCGTTCGGTGGTAACGTCATCTTCGTCGAGACCGGCGTCGATGAGCGCGTCGCGGATCCCCTCGATTCGGTCGGCAAGCTCATTCCGAACGTTCTCGACATCCTCGTCCCGTCCCTGGACACCAACGGAAAATTCGGCGATGTCGGGCTCGGCGGTGACCTCCCCGTTACCTGATACCGATATCGTCCGCTCTGACGGTTCGTTGCCACCATCTGGATTGGTCGCACCACTGATACAACCAGCCAGCATCGCAGCTGCGGTCGATCCACCGCCGATCAGTACGGTTCTCCGTTGCATACCTCCGGTTACGTGAGATGGCCCGATAAGGGTGTTATTAGCTCAAACGCCCGTTTGTGTCATCAGAACGTGCGCAGTTCGTGATCGAGCACTCGATTTGTGATACTGGTCACGTCCGCCAGTTCGTCGTCGATCGCCGCGGTTACCTCGTCCTCAATCCGTTCGAGCGTGATGCCGTCCTCGGTGGCGACGTCCGCATCTGCGATGAGCGGATCGTCGATCGGCGTGTTGATTTGGCTCAACAGACGGATTCTCACCTCGCGTACGCCGTCGACTTCGGTGGCCACACGTCGTGCGATCTCGGTCGATAACAGGTTGTAAATCTTACCGACGTGATTCACCGGGTTCTTGCCGCTGGTTGCCTCCATCGACATCGAACGATTCGGCGTGATCAATCCGTTTGCCCGGTTACCCCTGCCGACGGAGCCATCATCGCCCTGCTCGGCGGACGTGCCGGTGACGGTGAGGTAGACGCTGTTCGCATCGTAATCGTCGGCCGTGTTGACGTCGACGGTGACGTTGCGATCGGTCCGCTCTCGGGCGAGATCAACGGCGTGGGATCGAATTTGATTGATGGCGTCGTCGTAGGCCTCGATGTCAGGTGTGTACTCGTCGACGATCGCGACGGCGAGGGTCAAGTGGATGTGATCGCCTTCGCGTTTGCCCATCACCTTCACGTCGGGACCAACCTCGGGATTCGAGGCGGCGTACTCACCGTTCAGTGACTGCTCGATCTCGAGCACGATTTCTTCGGTCTCGCTCAAGGGGGCATGCCCGACGCCGTAGCTCGTGTCGTTTGCCACGGGCACGTCATCTCCTCCCCGAAACACCCCCGTCAAGTCGCCGCTTCCCTGGCCGAACCGGGCGTCAACGACGATGTCCCGCCCGAAGGTCAGCCGTGGAATGTTCGTTTCGAGATACTCTCGGGCTGCATCGAGTGCGATCGTCTCCGTGGGGATGCGTGTGCCCTCATACGACTTGGTCGCCCGACCGACGATGAGGAGGTAGATCGGTGATTGCATCTCGCCACCGCCAAACATGGGGTCGGCCTCACCGGCGACGAGCTGGGTCTCATCGGTGTTGAAGTGTAGGATCTTACCGAATCGATCCAGGTACGAATTCCCCAACGCTCGAGCGACGTGCTCGGCCACGCCGTCGCAAATGGAATCGGGGTGGCCGATTCCTTTCCGCTCGACGATCTCCACCGCCTGATCCTCGACGGGGCGTCCGTCGATCGCCGTCACCTGGATATTCCGGTCGGTCATTGCCCGTTCTTTCGGGCATGTGCTTCTAAATCGGTCGGTCCGGCGAAATGCTGCCGGGATGTGGGACGGATCTCGATCGAGATTCACTCCAAACTGAACGATTCGGCGTCGTCCGGGAGGTCCGTGACCGGCTCATATTCGACGACGTGACCGGTGGATTCGTTCGCGACAGACGTGATGTCGTAAAACCGAATTTCGCGTTCCTGGCGGGTCTTTACGGGTACAGAATAGTGGGTTGCGGTGTGGTCGAAGGGCCCGGTATCTGACCGACCTACGTACCTGACGTGGGCGGCGAGCCGCTCACGATTTCTCTCGGCTGCCTGGTCGATCACTCCTGGGAGTCGCTGTGTGAACTGGTCACAGACTGATTCGTCGAGTTCGACACCGATCGAGTGTCGCCCCGTCATCATTGCAGCGACGGTCGTCGTCCCGGTGCCCCAAAACGGATCGAGTACGGTATCACCGTAGACGCTGAACATCGAGATCAGCCGATATGGAACCATCTCGGGATATGCTGCCGATCGGTCACGTCCCGCGGCGTCGAGCTGCTGACCGGTGCCGGTGATGTCTGTCCAGACATCGGAGAACCATTCGTTGCGCTCTTCCCAAAAATAGGCTGCCTCGTATCGTTCGGTCGCGTTCGGTCTGAATGTGCGTGGTTCGGTCCCCTGTCGAAGCACCAGGATGTGTTCGTGCTCTTGGGTGACGTACGCGTTCGGCGGCAACATCCCGCTGCCCATGAACTTTGTCCCGGCGTTGGTTGGCTTCCGCCAGTACAGGGTCGGCAGTGGCGTAAACCCCCGCTGGCGAAACGCCTCGGTAATCCGTGCGTGATTCGGGAATCGACGAAAGGTGCCGTCGACCGTCCTGGTCGCGTCCCCAACATTGATACAGACGATACCACCGGGAACCACCATGCGGGCGAGCTCGTCCCACACGACGTCAAGGAGGTCGTGCATGCGGTCGTACGCGTCAGTCGCTCGACCGGCCGCCAACGCGTCCTCGATCGCTGGATCCAGGGCCGCGAACGTCTCGTCCCAGAGTTCGATCATCGGATACGGTGGCGACGTAACGACCAGTTCGACCGCGTCTTCACAATGTACGCCCAGATCCCGCGCGTCGCCGACGATCACACGGTGGTGGGTGTGCATGCCTTTGTGCTCCCCTCTACCGCCTTAACCCTCCTGATCGAATGCTGGACCTGCGATGGTTCTTGTGGGTGATTCCGGGCGGAACGGTTACCTCTGTGCCGTGAAAGTGTATGTCGTGGTCGACATGGCTGATCGAACCCGACAGATACTCGGGCTCCTCCTCACGGTGGTCGGAGTCAATGTTGTTGGGGCGTCCCCATCACTGTTCGTTGGTTCGGACACGTCGTGGTTCGAACCGCCACCGTGGTATCCGCCCGAAATCGTCTTTCCTATCGCCTGGACGATCCTGTTCACCCTGTTGGGGATCGTGCTCTGGCGACTCCTCCGCCGTCGACACCGGCCAGGCGCATCGCTCGCCATCGGGCTGTACGTCATCCAATTTGTGCTCAATCTCGCATGGACGCCGGTCTTCTTTGGGCTCCAACGGCCAGATATCGCCGTCGTTGTCATCGCGGTGTTGTTGGTTGCAATTGTGGCCACGATGGTGGCGATCAGGCGCGTGGATCGGCTTGGGTTCTGGCTGTTGGTGCCGTACCTGGGATGGGTCGCGTTCGCGACGGCGTTGAACGTCGCGATTGCGATCTAGAATGCCGTTCCCTGATCGGCGTGGTACGTACCGACGATCTGGGTTGCCGCGAGTACGTTCGGGCCCATGGCAATCGCCGAGCCGAGCCGCTGTTTCCGCGTCTCCGCTGGCATATCGAGGGTGCCGTCCAGCGCAAGCAGCTTGAACCGATAGTCGTGTTCGCCGTCTGGTGGTGACGGTCCGCCGTACCCCCGTTCGACGTAATCATTATAGCCCTCGGTTCCCGGTGAAGCGCCGCGAGGGATCTCGTCGATCGGATCGATGTCCCATGCCAACCAGTGATCCCACGTGTGGCCGGCGACCGGTTGTGCGTCCGGGTCGTCCATCACGAGGACGAGCGAGTCGGTATCATCGGGAATACCCCCGATCTCTAACGTTGGATTCTCGTTGTCATTGACATAGCCGGTAAAATCCGGCAATCGGGTGCCATCCTCGAAGTCGGGACTCGACAGTGTCAGTTCGCCCTGCTGCTCGATGTCGCCGTCCAGTGTCGTTGCCATAGTGGGTCCGGGTCGGCAAGCACCGACCTCGTCTGAGGCTCTTACGGCGGCCAAAAAAATACCCACGGCTTTCTGGAGATCGGTAGGGATATTTTTATATAGAACCGCATTCAATTCTCGACCGACTTATGAGCCAGCGCATGCAGCAAGGAATACCAATGATCGTGATGGGCGATGATGCCCAGCGCGTAAAGGATCGTGATGCCCAAGAGTTCAACATCATGGCGGCTCGCGCCGTCGCAGACTCCGTCCGGTCGACGCTGGGACCTAAGGGGATGGACAAGATGCTCGTCGATTCGACGGGGAACGTCACCATCACCAACGACGGCGTCACGATCCTCCAGGAAATGGACATCGATAATCCAACGGCAGAGATGATTATCGAGGTCGCTGAGGCCCAGGAGGAAGAGGCCGGCGACGGGACGACTACCGCCGTGGCGATCGCTGGTGAATTGCTCAAGAACGCGGAGGATCTGCTCGACCAGGACATCCATCCCACCGCGATCATTCGCGGGTTCCAGCTCGCGTCCGAGTATGCGGTTGATGAAGTGGGCGATGTCGCCATTGAGGTCGACTCAGAGGACACGGCACTACTCCAACACGTCGCCGAGACCTCGATGACTGGCAAAGGTGCCGAACAGCACAAGGAATACCTTGCCAAACTCATCGTCGAAGCCGTCCAGCAGGTAACCGTCGAGGCCGACGATGGCAGCTACGTACCGGACCTCGAAGTCCTCCAGATCGAAACCCAGACTGGCGGCGCCGCGAACGAATCCGAGATCGTCCGCGGCGGTACCATTGACAAGGATCCGGTCCACGACGACATGCCCAAAAACGTCGAGGATGCGACGATCATGCTATTGTCTGAGGCAATCGAAGTCGAGGAAACCGAAGTCGACACACAGGTCAACCTCGAAAGTCCGGATCAGCTCCAGGAGTTCCTCGATAAGGAGGAACAACAACTTCGCGACAAGGTCGATCAGATCGTCGAGGCCGGTGCGAACGTCGTTTTCTGTCAGAAGGGCATCGACGACCTCGCCCAACACATTCTTGCAAAGGAGGGCATCCTCGCCGTTCGCCGGGCGAAAAAGTCCGACCTCGAATTCCTTCGAAACGTCCTCGACTGTGCAATCATCTCCGATCTCGATGACGTGGATCCGGACGATCTTGGCCACGGCGAAGTGTCATGGGATCAGGATGATGAACTCTTCTACGTGTACGGTCCCGAGGATTCGCACGGCGTCACGTTCCTGTTGCACGGCTCGACTGAACACGTTGTCGACGAGCTCGAACGCGGTGTCAAGGACGCCCTCGACGTCGTCGCGACGACCATTGCCGACGGTCGCGTGCTCGCGGGGGGCGGCGCTGTTGAAGTTGAAATCGCGGCCCGCGTCCGCGATTATGCAGACAGCGTTAGCGGCCGGGAACAACTCGCCGTCGAGGCGTACGCCGATGCTCTCGAGCTGGTGCCGCGCATCCTCGCGGAGAACGCCGGGCTTGACAGCATCGACGTGCTGGTCGACCTCCGCGCGGCCCACGAGGAAGGCAACGTCCGAGCCGGGCTCGACGTCTACACTGGCGACGTCGTCGACACGTTCGACGCCGGCGTCATCGAGCCCGCCCACTCGAAGGAGCACTCGCTCACCTCTGCGACCGACGCCGCCAACCTGATCCTCAAGATCGACGACATCATCTCTGCCGGCGACCTCTCCACCGAGGGCGACGGTGAAGAAGAGATGGAAGACCCCGGCATGGGCGGTATGGGTGGCGGCATGGGCGGTATGGGCGGCGGTATGGGCGGCGGTATGGGCGGCATGATGTGACGTCGCTCACCCGCAAATGAGCTAAGGCAAACGACATCGTTCCGTCGGCATGGACATCGCCTTGTTCTCCCGTGCCGACGTACAATCGGCCGCACCGATGACGGCACTTGTAGCCGCCGTTCGCGAGGCGTTCGTCGCCTACGCCCGGGATCGGGCCGTGATGCCGGCAAAAACGTACGTGGACCTCCCCGCACACGACGGCGATTTCCGTGCCATGCCGGCATACGTCGACGCTCCCGCCTGGGAAGCGGCCGGTCTGAAGTGGGTGAACGTCCATCCGAATAATCCCCGCGATCACAATCTACCCACGGTTATGGGAATCATGGTGTATTCAGATCCGGCGACCGGTCGGCCCCTGGCCATCCTCGATGGGACCGAACTCACCCGTCGCCGCACCGGCGCTGCCGCCGCCGTGGCAACGGACGTACTCGCCGCGCCGGACGCGTCGACCCTCGGGCTCATTGGTGCCGGTGCCCAGGCCGATGCCCAGCTCGCAGCAATCCGAACCGTCCGGGAGCTCGAAGCAGTGATCGTCGCGGATGCCGATCCGTCGGCGGCGCGCGCGTTCGTCGAGCGCACCGACGACGAGCTGACCGTTCGCACCGGCTCCGTTGCGGAAGCGGCCGCGTGTGACATCTTATCCACGATCACGCCGGTTCGAGAACCGCTCGTGTCGGCGTCCGATCTCGGTCTGGACACTCACGTGAATGCGATCGGCGCCGACGCACCCGGCAAACAAGAACTCGATCCGGCGATTCTTGAGGCCGCAACCCTCATCGTCGACGACCGCGAGCAGTGTGTTCACTCCGGGGAAGTCAACGTCCCCTTGCGCGATGGTATCCTCTCGGAATCGGCACTCGACGGCACGCTAGGCGAGGTTCTGATCGGCACGGTGCCCGGACGACCGACCGACGGCGGGTGGACCGTCTTCGATAGCACCGGACTCGCGATCCAGGACGTCGCAGCAGCCCACATCTGCTACGAACGCAAAGCCGAGAACGGCGGTCGTGTCGATTTGCTCGGTCTCGATTAATCGAGGTGGATGGCCGGCCGCAGCGGCACGGCGGCCCCGCGTTTGTCCGTCGGGTCGACGATGTCGGGATCTGCCTCCCCGTATATCTCGACATCCGCATCGAACTGCTCGCCGAGGAACTCCGCGGCTGCAGTGTAGACCGCACGCTCGTCGATGTCGGCCAGCAATGCCAATGTTTCATCGTCCAGTCCCCGCGTGTCCTCGATCAGCTCCTGGACGAGGCGATTGACGGCATCGCCTCGCTCACGAAGCTCCGGATCCTGCATTACTTCACCCATAACCTGACCGACGTCGTCGCCGATCTCACGGACTGCATCGAATACTTCGCATTTCCAGGGTGCAGCGACGTAGACGCGGATAACACCCGGCTCCTCGCCGGTCACTTCGACGATGTCGCCGACGTCCTCATAGAGCGACCGGACGAGCTCTTCCTCCTGGAGTACGCGTTCATCGACGTATGTTGTATCTGCGGTCGGCCACGGAACATCTTCGGCCGGCGTGCCAGTCAGTCGTTCGTGGAGCTCGTTCGCCATAAACGGGATGAAGGGGGCCAACAGCTGGAGCTGTGTCTCGAGAATTCGCCGTCGCGTCCAGGCCGTCCCCGGGCCATCGCCAGCGCGGCGTTCGTACCACCGCAGCTGCTCGCGAAACCGGTAGAATGCGGTCTGGCTCGCCGTGCGAGTCTCGAAGCGGTCCATTGCCGCGGTAACCGTGTCCACGGTCTGCTGGAGATGGGCCAGGATCCAGCGATCCGGCTGCTCGAGGGCGGGCGGATCGGCCGGTGCGTTGGTCTCGATGACATCCATCGCCCGATCCCAGAACCGATCGAGCTGGGTGCGGGTATTGCCCACGGCGTCTGCCCGCCAGTCGAAATCCTGCCATGGCTCCGAGCTATTCAACAGGAAGAACCGGACTGTATCCGCGCCGTATCGGTCGATTGCATCGTTGGGTAACTCTACGTGGCCCTTCGAGGAGCTCATTTTCTCGCCTTCGAGCAAGCCGAGGCCCATCACCGTGATCCCTTCCGGCCACATCTCCTCGGGAAACAGTTCGGCGTGGTGGAACAGAAAGAATGTGAGGTGGTTTGCCACGAGGTCTGGCGCCGAACACCTGACTGTAACGGGATACCAGTACTCCCACTCCTCGCGCAGCTCGAGGGCACGCTCAACCGGGTCATCGACGACCGATGGCCCGAAGAACAACGTATCGAAAAACGCCGGCGTCAACTCTTCGACCGGGACGTCCGCAAGCTGGTGGGCGACCGTGTAGTAGGCCATGTAAATCGTCGAGTCGGACAGCGGTTCGATGATGAACTCCTCATCCCACGGCAGTGGGGTACCCAACCCGAAGTTGCGGATGCACGGCCATTGCTCGAGCCAGTCGATCGTATGTTCGTATTGCTCGCGCGTGTTCTCGGGAATTGCCGCCAGTCGCTCGACCGCGGCGTGGGCCTTCTTTTTCCACTCCGGATCGTCATACCGGAGGAACCAGGTTTCCTGGTTTGCGACCACCACTTTGCCACCGGCACGCGAGACGACTGGCTCGGGGAAGTCGTACATGCGATCGAACGCACCTAGCTCCCGATAGTGTGCGCCGAGTTCGTCCCGGACGTCAGCGACGACCTCGCCACCGAACGCACCGTACTCCTCGTTGAGGACGCCTTGGTGGAACTCGCGATTGTACACCTCTTGGGTGACCTCGTGGATGGCCGGATCGGTTGCGTCGGTGATACCTGCGGCCTCGACGGCGTCTTTCGCCGGAATTTCGCCGTACTGCTCGATCGAGAGGATTGGTACGGGTTCAATTGCTGCGACAACGGCCGGGTCGATTCCGTACTCGGTAAGGTCCTCAGCGTTGGCTTTCAGTTCTTGGAGGGCGACGTAGTCGTCCGGACTGTGGGCGGGGACGGACATGACGACACCCGTCCCGTTGTCCGGATCGACGAACGTCGCCGGCAACACCACGAGGTCCTCGTCGGTCACCGGATTACGTACCCGCATCCCGACGTAGTCGCGTCCAGGGGCCTCTCGCTCGACCGTCACGCATCGGTCCTGCAGCCCGAGTTTCTCGACCGCCTCGACCGAGATCAGCCACCGCTCGCCGTCGACGTCGGCTTCGGCGTACGTCCCAGCCGGATCGATGTACGCATTCGTAACGCCACGAACCGTCTCGGGCCGGAGCGTCGCCATCGGAACGAAGAGCTCCCCACCGGCGAACTTGATCAACGTATACTCCTGGAAATCGACCTCCTCTCCCTCGAGGAGGTCGTGTGTCGTGACGGGATTCTCCTGGGCGGTACAGTACTTGACCGGGTGGAGTCCTCGCTCGAGTAGCCCGCGGTCGCGGAGGGTCTCGTACTGCCAGCGGATGAATCGTTGGTAGCGCTCGTCATTGGTGGTGAACTCGCGGCGCCAATCGATCGACAGTCCGAGTGCCTGCATCCCCTGTTTGTAACTGCTCTCGGCTCGTTCGATGAAATACCGGGCAAAGCCCATGGGCGTTTCGAGCTCGACGAGATCCGCTTCTGGCACCCCGAACGCCTCCTGAAGGCTTTCGATCTGGGCTGGATCCTCCTGCTGGAGTCGCTCGACGGCTCCGACGATCGGTGTCCCGGTGACGTGCCAGGCCATCGGGAACAAGACGTTGTCACCCTGCTGGCGACGATAGCGGGCGTACACGTCCGGAACGGTGTAGGTCCGTGCGTGACCGATGTGCATCCCGCCACTCGGGTAGGGGTAGGGGACCGTCACGAAGGTCGATTCCTCGCCCGCTGCCGAATCGGCCTCGTAGCGACCCTCGGCGGCCCAGCGTTCCCGCCACGCCGCTTCGACCTCCTCAGGGTCGTAGTTCATGCCATCGGCTTGCCCTGGACCGAATAAAAAGCCCGAGCATCGGCTGGCTCACTCGATGTCGATCTGTTGCCCCTCGTCCTCGGGCGCCGACTTCGGGAGCGTGATCCGGAGAACACCATCCTGGTAGCTTGCGCTGGCGTCTGACTCGTCGACCGGCTCGGGTAACCGGATCGACCGGTTAACCCCGGATCGGTGTCGCTCGCGCCGGAGATACTCGCC
>SKNY01000076.1 GCA_007123105.1 Salinarchaeum sp.
CCGACGACGGCACCCGCGCCGACCCGGAAGCCGGACGTGATGCGACAACCGGCGCCGATCGAGGCACCGTCCTCGATGACGACGGGGGCGTCCTCGACCGGTTCGAGCACGCCGCCGACCAGCGTGTTCGCCCCGAGCTTGACGTCATCACCAATCTGTGCGCAGGAGCCAACGGTATCACAGGAGTCGACGAGGGTTCCGTCGCCAACGTACGCGCCCACATTCACGAAGCAGGGGCTCATGAGGATCGCGTTGGCGCCAACGTAGGCACCGCGGCGGACGACGGTCCCGTCAGGAGTGTTCCGGGTCCCGCGATCGGCAAGATCGTCGGTCCGTCGCAGTGGGAGCACGTCATGGTACGTGACCCCACCGTATTCGCGAGAGACGGTCTCCCGGAGAGTAAAGTTCAGCAGAATGCCGCGTTTGACCCACTCGTTGGTCCGCCAGCCGTCACCATCGGGCTCTGCGGCGCGGATCGCACCGGACTCGAGCGCATCGAGAAACGCATCGAGTTCGTCGAGGGCGTCAGGGTCGACCGAGCCCGCCTCGTTATCGGCCCAGAGCTCGTCGATCGTCCGTTCGAGACTCATAGAGGCCGTACGCCGGCCACCTTTTCATGGTTGTGGAGTTACCTCAGGCCCGATGTGCGACGACCCCATCGAAGGTGTATGAGCCCGGCGACCGTTCCGCGAGCCAGACGGCCGCATCGAGTGCCCCCGTCGCAAAAATGCGTCGAGAACCGGACCGATGGGTCAAGGTAATCGTCTCCTCATCTCCCGCCAACAAGAGTTCGTGTTCGCCACGTACGGTGCCCGCCCGGCGCGCGTGAATGCCGATGTCGTCGGGCGAGCGCGGTGTGTCGCCGACCCGACCGTGCACGCGGCTCGCGTCCGGCCGAAGCGCTTCGACGTCCTCCACCAATGTGAGTGCGGTCCCACTGGGAGCGTCCCGCTTGCGTGAATGGTGGGTTTCGGTGATCTCGACATCTGCGTCGGGCATCCGGGACAGTGCTGCCTCGAGTGCTGCCCGCAGGGCCTGAATGCCGCGCGAAAAGTTTGCGGCGACGAGAACGGGAATCGTTCCGGCAGCGTCCTCGATGACAGACCGTTGGTCGTCGTCAAAGCCAGTCGTGCCGACGGCGGCCGCACAACCGGCGGCCGCGGCCGCTTCGACGGCGGCCACGCTTGCTTCCGGGACGGTGAAGTCGACGAGGACGTCCACGTCGGCCTCACTCAGTGCAGCCTCGAGGTCCGCGTGCCGGACTGTTCTGACGTCACGGTCGAGCGTTCCCGAGCGTGTACTCGCCAGCACGCAACCCACGTCGTCACGCTCGGCCGCGACGTCGAGAACGGTCGAACCCATCGCACCTGTCGCGCCGGTCACGCCAATCCGGATCATGGCGACCGTTCGAGATCGAGCTCGTCGAGGACGGCAACGAGGTCGTCGCGGTACGCCGGCGAGAGCCGTGAAAGCGGGGACCGAAGCGTTGGCCGGCACCGTCCCTGGATCGCGAGTGCCTCTTTGACCGGGATCGGGTTCGACTCGACGAACAGTGCGCGAATGAGCGGGCCGAGCTCGTGATGGATCGCTCGGGCAGTCTCGATATCGCCGGTAGTGGCGGCCTCGACGAGTGCAGTGACACGCTCGGGATCGACGTTCGCAACCACGCTGATCGTGCCTGTGCCGCCGACCGTCATAATCGGAAGCGTGAGCCCGTCGTCTCCGGACACGACCGCGAAATCCTCTCCGCGGGTTCGCTCGACGACTTCACTGATCAGGCCGAGATCACCGCTGGCCGCCTTGTAGCCCACGATGTTCGGGTGTCCTGCCAGCGCGACGGTCGTCTCGACCGCCATACTCCGGCCAGTCCGGCCGGGCACGTTATAGACGATCTGTGGAAGGTCGACGGCGTCAGCGACGGCGCGGTAATGGGCCTCCATACCGGCCGGTTCCGGGCGGTTGTAGTACGGCGAGATCAGTAAGAGGCCGTCTGCCCCGGCTGCTTTCGCTCCCACCGAGAGGTCGATGGCCTCGCGTGTGTTGTTCGACCCGCTGCCGGCGATAACCGGCACGTCGTCGACCGCCTCGATGACGGTCTCGACTACTTCAACATGTTCGTCGTGGGAGAGGGTGGCACTCTCGCCGGTCGAGCCGACGGGGACGAGACCGTCGACGCCGGCAGCTTCCAGGCGACTGGCCTCTGCGGCCAGTGCGTCGTGGTCGATCGCGCCCGATTCGGTAAATGGCGTCACCATTGCGGGAAAGACGCCCGTTGTCAGTCGTTCGTGTGTCATTGGTATCGTGGATGCTATGGTTGGTCTACGGTCGGTGCCTGGCCGGACAGGACGGCAGACGGGGGCGCTACGCCCGCCAGACATCCAATTAGATCTCTCGCTTCAGAAGAAACGAAACGGCCCAGGGACACTTCCACGGAGCCCGGATGGAGCCGCTCATGGTGGAATCATCAACCGGTGCCGATTTAATGATTTGGGATCCGCTCGATCCGGCGTGACGCGAGGATGGTGATGAACACGCCGATCAGAATCGGACCGACGAACATGCCACCGAAGCCATGTATAAAGATGCCATCAACCACACCGATATGGAACAACGCCGGAGCGAGCTGTGACTGCTGGTCGATCAGGGGATCTGATCCAGGTAGCAGTGGGGTCACGTAGAGGAGCAGAAAGGCCAGTGGAGTTGACCTCCGCTTCACGATTGAAGGCAAGGGCTTCCGCGGTACTACTGTCACCGACCCAACGGAGGGGAGCGTCCACCGGTTCCCCAGACCGGAAAGACGCCGAGCAGCGACAGCAACGCGAGAACGAGCATCACGAGCGTCAAGGAGGCAACGTTCGGGATACCAACAACCCACAACACAGCACCGATGATAGTGCCCACTTGCCGCCCCGACGGTGTGACCGTTCACCGCACGCCACGTCGTGCCCTCGATCTGAACCGATCGTGCCGTCCGTTGGTCGCCCGCGACCGGAATGGGGTCGCTCGTCCACGCGACGAACCGGTTTTCATGCACAATCCACCAGCCGCAAGGACTCGAGGAAGGAGGGAGTACTAACGTCAAATATCATTCAAATAAGATAGAAGGAATGTCTGAGATCGCTGTAGTTCAGTTCCATGTGGCGCTACAATCGACCCGGACAAGCGATCAAGTCTGCGCTTGTCACCTGAATATCACCGACTCAGGGTCTATGGCTAGGTACGTCGTACTACTAATCGTTTCGCAACTATCTCCAGGAGCATCTATGAATTCGGAAAGTATCGGCAGAAATGATGAGTGAAGGAGGCTATCACAGCAGCTATATAATAATAGATCACCATTATAACTCATGTACACGTTACCACGTCGTGACTACATGGCTGCGAGCGGTGCAATGCTCGCTGGTCTGTTCGCGGGGTGTATCGGCGAAAATCCCTTCGAACGTGACGAGGCAGAAGGCTGGATGCTTCGCTTTGGAATGTTAGCCCCCGAGTCGGGACCGTTTGAGCGGTTCGGCCAGGACATGATCGAGTCAGTGGAGCTGCTCGAACGACAGGTCGAGGCGGCCGACCTTGGGTTTGCCCTCGAGTACACCACGTTCGACACCGAAAGTGATCCCGACGTCGCCGTCGCAGGGGCCGAGGAGCTGCTCGACGACGGCTATGAGGTACTGCTCGGACCGTGTCTTGACGAGGCTGTCATCGAGGTTATGAAGGCCGTGACCGCCGATGCACAGGTCCCGATCATCTCGCCCGTCGCTGCTGCGGGTATGCGTGACTTCCGCCGGTTGACGATCGATGGCGAGGAGACTCACCTCGTCTTCAGCACCGCCCCCGACGCCCACCACATCGGCCGTGCGTTCAATCGAACGGCCGCCCTCAGCGGCGCGCAGGCAGTCGGCATCGTGCACGGTGACGGTGCCTACGGTACTCGCATGCGAGACGAGGCCGTCGATGAATTCAACTTGCGAGGAATCAGCGTCGAGGTGGAGCTTGCGGTCGACGAGGAGGCCGACGCAGCCGACCTCGACATCCGCGACATCTTGACCGAGCTCCACAACAGTGACGCAGACTTGATCGTCATGGCAACCAACCCGGGACAGGGTCAGGAGCTTTTGCGCGAGTACTACGCCAATTTCGATCCGAAACCAACAGTGCTCTCGGACCGCCTCCGCGACCCGGAGTTACCGTCCATCGTGGGCGCGAGTCTCGAGGAGGCAATCGCGGTCGGTATCAACCCGATTCACAGCCGCCGTGGTATCGGAGCAGTTCCACAAGAGCTTGAGGAGGAAGAGGATCCGGATGACCTCGACCTCGAGGTGGAAGTCGATGACGAGGTCGTAGATATCAATCCGCACCGGCCGATTTACGAGGTGTTCCCCGACCTCTTCGGCCGCAGACCGACGAGCCAGACGATGCAGACCTTCGACGCGGCGGTGATCCTTGTCCTATCGATCGTATCTGCACGAGAGGGGTTCTACGAGGGACCGCGGATTGCACAGGCCGTCGAACGCGTGGCGTCCGCTCCGGATGGGCCGGTCCAGTATCAGGCCAACTACGGGTTCCACAACTACTGGGAGGGACTCGGTGAGATCGGAGCGGGGACGGTCAACAACTACCTCGGACACACCGGCGATGTCTCGTTTCACCCATCGCGCGGTACCCGCCAGCGACCGATGTTGAACGCGGTCATGTGGGATGATGCTGCACCCGATGGCTTCGCGGAGCTCTTTCCGATTCCGCTACAGTTCGGGTGATTCGTTTACAGATAAGTCAACAAGCATCAGGACTTCCGGAGCGTTTATAATTATTGTGGACGATTTTTTTCGATATGGCGCCTCAGATGCAACGTCGGACGGTCCTGACCGGAGCCGGTGTGGGACTCGGGTCGCTCCTTGCCGGGTGTATCGGCAGCGAGAATCCACTCACTGGCGACGAGGTCGCCGGTTGGGAAATCGAGTTCGGAGTACTCGCACCCCAAGACGGACCGTTCGAACGGTTCGGCCAGGACATGATCGAGTCGCTGCAAGTAATCGAAGCCCAACTCGAAGCCGCCGACCCAGATTTCCGGATCTCCTATACGATCAAGGATACCGAGACCGACCCAGATGTCGCGGTAGACGCGGCCCGCGAACTGATCGAGGACGAGGGATATCAGGCGCTGTTCGGCCCGTGTCTCGACGAAGCCGTCCAAGCAGTCATGGAGGACGTCACCATTGATGCGGACGTCCCGTTGGTCTCCCCGGTAGCCGCCGCGGGAATGTCCGCACTTCGGGAACAGGAGGACGAAGATGGAGAAGAGTATCATCTGGCGTTTAGCACGGCCCCTGACGCCCACCACATCGGCCGCGCGTTCAACCGGGTCGCTGGACTTGAGGGCATCGGATCCATCGCGCTAGTTCACGGCGACGGTGTGTATGCGAATCGGCTCAATAGCGAAGCGGTTGAGGAGTTCGAGTTGCGGGGAATCGATGTCCTTGAGGTCATCGAGCTCGACGAGGAAGCGGATCCAGAGGAACTCGACATCGACGGCATTCTCGACGACCTCCACGGCAGCGACGCCGACATGTTGGCCATCGCGACGAACCCCGGCCAGGGCCAACAACTCCTCGAGACGTATTATGCCGACTACGATCCGAAGCCCAACATCGTCGGAGATCGGCTCCGCGATCCGGAGTTGCCTGACATCATCGGTGCCGATCTTGCGGGATCGTTTGCCGTCGGGATCAATCCGTTACACATCCGCCGGGACACCGGTGAACAAATCGGTGAAGAGATCGACGAGGAGGAACTTGAGGAGGAACTCGAGGAACTCGAGGACGAGGAGGTCGAGGTTGAAGTCGACGACGAGACGATCGAGGTGAATCCGCTTCAGGAGTTCCACGAGGCGTTTTACGACATGCACGGACGGAACGTGGGAAACACGACGGTTCAGTCGTTCGACGCCGCGATCGTCACGACGCTGTCGATCATCTCCGCTGGTGAAGACAATTACGAAGGGCGCCAGATCGCTCGTGCGGTCGATCGCGTTGCCTCGGCGCCGGAGGGACTCGGCCAGTACCACGCGAACTACGGGGGACACAATTACTGGGAAGGGGTCGGCGAAATCGGCGGTGGTACGGTCAACAACTATCTCGGTCCGTCCGGCGACGTCTCCTTTCACCCATCCCGCGGCAGCCGGCAGCGGCCAATTCTGAACGCGGTCGTCTGGAGTGAAGATGCAGACGACGGCTTCGAGGAACGCTATCCCATTCCGCTCCAGTTCGGCTAACGGGTCCGTCAGTCACGCGAACCTACCGAGCAAGATTCATATGGGGACCATCCCCAACGTTTGTCCATGCGAGTTAACAGTGGCGCGGCCGCTGTCGCCCTCGTGACCCTCCTACTCATCGTGAGTGCGGGGCTGGCGGCAGCCACAATCATGGACACGTATGCCGTTGGCCCGGGTCCGGGTGTCGACGACGGTATCCAGGACAACGGGTTGGGTGGCGATGGACCATCCGACGCCCCGGACGACTCTCAAACGGACGCGATGACCGGTGATGGTGGTGAACAGCAGCCGGAACTGATCCCACGGATCTGTATTGATGCGTTAGAGAATAACCTGGTGGTGGCCGGGATTGTGGCGTTCATCCTCGGTGCAACGGCGCTGACCTACATGCGGATCGGCTTCACCGCCAGCATGTTCATCTTCTACATCCTCGGACTGCCCGCATTGCTGGCCTACGGTGTGCTCACCCAGTGTGGTCCCCCGGGTGCCGCAGGTGACCAGGGTGGACTCGACCAGATCCTCGCCGATACACTCGGTGGCGCTGGTGGGGCCGTGACGACGGTGCAGCCGCCATTATCCGTGGTGATCGGGATCACCGTCCTGTTCGCGCTGGTCGCCGTCGCCGCGCTGATCTCTGCAACGGGCAGCCAGGAGTTCGAAACGATGGAGGACGACCAGTATGCCGAGGCCGCCGACCTCGAGCGATTCGCCGAGGCAGCGGGCCGGGCCGCCGATCGCATTGAGAAATACGATGCAGACGTCGATAACGCGGTCTATGAGGCCTGGAACGAAATGACACAGCTGCTCAATGTAGAGAACCCTGCCACGACCAGCCCGCGCGAATTTGCCAGTGAGGCGATCGACATCGGCATGCACGAAGACGACGTCGACCGACTGACCACCCTCTTCGAGGAGGTTCGGTATGGGCACATGGATCCAGAGCCGCGCGAGGAGCTCGCGATCGATACGCTTCGAACGATCCAGGAGACCTACAGCGCAGACGACGATGGCACCCCGAGCGACGAAGCCTCGAGCGACGAGAACGACGGCGAAGACGGGGCCTGATCGAGGGCCATTACCTCCTTTTGCAAACGGCAGTGAGCGGCTGGACGGGACGAACTCACCGGCAGTCCACGTGTCACAATAAACAAATTCATAAAGGCAACTGCTTGTAGTAAATATATATGAAGTTGCAGCGTTCGAAGGGACCCCGCCGTCGCCCACGCCCCACCGACGCAGGGATCTCAGCTCGCCGTCGACCAGTCGCAGCTAACCGCACACGGCGAGGGGTCGCATGAGCGTCCCGACACCGGACGCCGAACGGATCAGCGGCATTTACTGGATCTCTGGCATCATTGGCATCATCCTCGCCGGATTTGGTGTGGCTGCTGTCCTGATCGGCGGGATCCTCGAAATCGCCATCACGGAGGTGTTCTTCTATCTCGGTGCGGTAATCGCACTTCTGCTGGGCATATGGCGCGTCAGGGTACGGTTCAACCAGGGTGTCGACCACCTTGGACTGCCCGTCCCGGAACTGCCGTTTTCCAATCCGACCCCCGGTGACGATCTCGATAGCATGATCCACGCGTACGTCACCCAGGGCGAACAGGCACTTGAGATACCGAAACAAGTCGGTGAACGGCTCAGGGAGGCCGCGATCGCGGCGATCGCCCACCGGGAAGACATCACTCGCGATGAGGCCATCGATCGCCTGGCCGACGGATCGTGGACCGAAGATCAACTTGCCGCCTCGTATTTTGCAGAGGACATCCCGATCCCCGCGCAGGATTTTGACGTTCGTCTCAAGGCGAAACTCGGGATCGGTAAGACACTGTACGAACAACAAATCGAGGCCGTCGTCAACGAGATCATCGGAATCGCGGAGATGATCGAGCCCCGGGAGGCTGACGAATCAATCGAGTCCGAAGATGACGAAGGCGGTTTCTTGGACCGACTCGGCGTGGGTGGTGGGTCAGGTAATCGGGTAATCACACGTGGTGAGACGAGCGTCCAGGACTACGAAGACAACCCGGGCGAGCAGCTCACCGACAACCTGAGCCAACGCCCACCCCGGGGGACACGTCGATGGCTCGGGATGGACGCCTGCGCGCTGTTGACGTTCGGGGTCGGTGTCGCCGCCCTGCAGCCGTCGTTGATCCTGCTCGGTGCACTGTTCGGAGGATATTCGGGGTTCGCTCGCATCGGTTGGACGCCGACCCCTGGTGGCGTGTCGGTCAAACGAGAGTTCTCGACCCGAACGCCCACCCCAGGGGAGCACGTCACTGTCTCGGTCACCGTCACAAATGAGGGCGGCTCCTTACTCCCGGACCTCCGCATGATCGACCTTGTGCCACCGAACATGCGGGTCGTGGACGGGTCGCCGCGGGTCTACACCGCGTTGCGACCCGGTGCTGAAGTGGTCTTCCAGTACACGTTGATGGCTGAACGCGGCACGCACGAATGGCCGCTGCTCGCGGTTACGTCTGGGTTTTCCGGGAGCGTAGAACAAGAGTTTATCATGACTGTAGACTCCACCCTCGACTGCCTGCCGCGGCTGCGAACAGTCGCTGATGTTCCGGTGCGGGCCCAGACCTCGATTCTGGAGGGACAGGTCAAAACGGCAGAGGCCGGGCCCGGGCTCGAGTTCCACTCAGTTCGTGATTACGAACCAGGCGACTCAATGCGTCGGATCGAGTGGAAGCACTTCGCGCGGACGGGCGAGCTGGCAACGATCGACTTCCGGGTCGAGCGTGCCGCCACGGTCGTGCTCCTCTTCGACGCACGCGAAGATGCGTACGTTTCCGACCATCCGGCCAATCGGCACGCATTGGACCGATCGGTTGACGCGGCTACCGAGGTCTACGCCGCACTCTCAGACAGCGGTGACCTCGTCGGGTTGGCGGCGTTTGATACCATTCCATGCTGGCTCGCGCCTGGCGCCGGAAGTGGCCACAACGAGCGTGTCCGGCTGTTGCTTGCCCATCATCCCGCGATCCAGTCGATGCCACCGAGTATGTCAGATCGTGAGGGACAGTACATCGATCCGATGCTCCATGTCCGCAGGCAGATGTCCTCCGGCACACAGGTACTCATGTTCTCACCAATTACGGCGCCGTATCCGGCCGAGGTTGCTCGTCGACTCAATTCCGCTGGTCACCTCGTAACGGTGATCAGTCCGGATCCAACAGCCGAACGAACGCCGGGCGAACGGCTCGCTCGGGTCGAACGGGCAATCCGAATCAACATGCTCCGCGAGCGTGGCATCCGCGTTGTGGACTGGGGGACCGATAAGTCCCTCCCGCTTGCTTTCGAGGAAGCAAAACGGGGGTGGGGTGCATGAGCGTCGAGTGGGACGTCCAGACGATTACCGACCAGCTCGACCTCCGGAGCCCCATCATCAGTGGGGTACTCGCGGTCCTTGCTGCGGTCATCGGGATGTTACTGACAGCACCCTACGTTGGTCTGACGCTCCCAATCGGGATTGCCGGGGTGTTGTTCATCGCTGCCGGCGTCTTCGTCTCGCACTCGCGCTCGTACGTCTCGTTGGGCCTGGCGAGTATGTTTATCGTCCTGGTTTCGGTGGGCGCCGTCGGGGCCGTTCCGACGCCGGTGCTGCTGATCGGTGGCGTGTTCACGGTCGTTGCCTGGGACGTCGGGCAACACGCCGTTACCCTCGGCAAACAGATGGGACGCGGACCGCCGACCGCCCGTGGTGAGGTCATTCACGCAGTAGGGACGTTCATGGTCGGCATGATCATCGCGGCGATCCTCTATGGGGTCTCGCTGGTTCCACTCGGAGAACAGGCAGTCTTTCCCATCGTCCTCCTGCTGCTGGGCGTCGTCGCGCTGTTTTGGGCTGTACGGAGCTAACCACGGCATTCGGGGCGATTAATACACAGGCAATTCGCCGAATTACCGCCCTACTGGCCGGTCGTTCGGAGTCCTGCCACCACAGGCGGATTCCGTCCCCTGGTGTGAAATACTCGTATCAACAATCGAACGACGCGGACCCACACGCCATTCTCATCAAAAACTACTTATGATTCAGCCCCCGAAATTTCCTCTATGGCCGAGGTCGTAACTTACGCCAAACGCGTCGCCGGCATCCTCAATGCCACATGGTTTCGGGTGTGGGTTGGACTTCTCGTGGTGCTAACGGTCGCTGGGTTCATCTTAGCACAGCTAGGGAACGAACATTATGCCGGTGCAACACACCCCGACATCATGGCCGCGATGGGCGGGATTCTCGGTGCAATGGCCCTCTTTTACCTTGGGTTGCTTATCCCGTTCATCCTGATCAGTGCCTACATCCGGATCCGGACCGAGCAGACCAACTACGAGTGGTAAGCTAAATACGTCACAGGAGGCAACAAGAGACAATGGACCTACGGATCCTCCGAGAACCGGAAGAGTACTTCAGGGATCGCGTCAAGTACCCGCGACTTCGCGCGCAAGTCCTCATCGTTCTGCTTGCCGGCATTGCAATTACGCTCTGGCGGCCCAGCATGTATTACTTCTGGAGCGGGTCAGCCCAGTACATCACGGATCCAATTCTCATGTTGACCTTCGGCGAAATCGTCGCCGTGATCCTATTGTGGTTAGTCCTCGGGTTGATCTGGCACTATATGGCACAGTTCTTTGGTGGGGATTCGAACTACGGCCGGATGCTCCGAACAACCGGCTACGGATTCTTCCCGATCATCATTGCTGGATTGATCTGGAGTGCTGGATACGCATACACACTATCGAATGCGCCGAATCCGCCCCAACCGCCACAGCTGGCTGGCATGCAGAGTGCCGGCTTCCAGCACTACTATGCCCAGTACGAGGATTTCGTCGGACAGATACATGACGATCCGATCATCCTCGTCGCCATCGGGATCGGATCGCTGTTCGTCCTCTGGTCGGGGTACCTCTGGCAACGTGCCGTGATGGTTTCGGGCGGTACGAACGAGAAAGTCGCCGGTGCGGCGGCGCTGCTCGGCATGAGCGTGTTCCTGCTGTGGGCGTTCATGCCGTTCATCTGATCGAGGCGTTCACGCGTCGAGATCATTCTACGATGAGTGCCGAAGAGAAGGGATACTGGGAGCTGTTTTGGGATTTTATGTGCAATTATCGGGACCTGTTTGCGTTGGGCTTTGGCCTGAACGTCGGACTCCTCGCCCTGTTGCTCCTCTCGACGGTCGGCATCCGACGAGGGACCGCCGAGTTCGTCGTTTGGGTAATGGCGCTAGCGGTGGTACTGCCAACCATCGTGATTACTGGCTACGCCTTCTGGAAGTGCTCAAAGCGAGAACCGACTCAGCAGTGGTAAGCGATATCACGACCCACCGATCACACCACTTATTTTTGGAGGGCTCCGAGTAATTGCCATGAGTACTCGGGCGGCCAGTCCGATTCGGTCGGCCCTTGCATACGTATATCTCGTGCAGTCGACGAACCTCGTGCACGTGGTGATCTCGACGTATCTCCTCGTCGTGATATTTGGCTATTACGTGCTTGCGATTCTCAACGTCTTCCCGCCAACCCATAGCGTGACGCGCTGGGTATTCGAAGCGCTGACGATCGAACAACACCTCCTGTTGGTAGTCGTCATTCCGTTCACGGCCCTCGTCCTCGAGATTGCGGCGAGTCTCGGCCAACGCATTTACGCCGAGCGTCATTACGGGCCACAGCACCGGTACGCCAGGGCGACGTGGTTCGAGATCATGAGCGGTGACCGACCGCTTCCGCCGGTGATCGCGTTTTTGCTCATGCCTTTGGCGGCGTTCTGGTCGATGATGACCCTGTTCGCGGAACCGGTCTACTTCCCACTCGCACTAGGAATTTTTATCGTAACATTTGTGCTGGTGATCTCGACGGCAACGTCGCGCAGGGCAACCATTCGGCGATTTGAGGCGGAGGCGGGTCGGAGCCGCGAACCGAGCCCATCGACAAAGATGTTCGAACGGTTTAAACGGTGGTGACTTCTCCCACGACTCAAGTCGTGGGCATTCTCCTCGAATCTGTGTAAGGGATCCGCGTGCCATCGAGGCGAACACGAACGAGAAGTGACCCATCTCCTCGGGATACTTTGCTAACACGGCAGTCGTCAGCGCCCGGCGGTCGGGCAGAATCGACACATCGCCAGGACAACCACGGAGAACCATCGAAGAAGGAGAAGGTCCGCCGCAATGGATTACGCCGGGGTGCGTGGGCGGTCTGAGAGGGAACGATCGCTGGAAATCCGAGTTCCACAAGACACCCGTACCGGTGGAAGTATGCCCTGACGTAGAACGCTCCCGGACGTGAGAAACGTGGGTTGTGACAGGGCTCGCCTGTCGCTAGTCAGATATAGGGCGAGATCCCAATAGCAGGATACAAAGAACCGATTAGGCTTCTGCTTCTGATTCTGGTTCGGGTGACTCGACCGGCGCGGTTTGGCCGGGCTCGGCCCGCTTCATCCGGGTTCGCTTATCATAGATGAAGTAGCCTCCACCGAAGAGCAACGCCAACCCCACGACCGCAAGCCACCACATCCCCTCCATGACAGTCGGGACAAGGACGACCAGGCCAATAATGACCATTGTTGCCGGTCCTTTCAGTCCCTTGATCTCTGCGCCACAGTGCGGACAGGTGCCGAGCGTCATGCTGATGTTCTCGTGGCATCGCCGACAGATGATGCGCTTGTCACCTTCGCTCATACATCACGGTCAGCAGTGCGGGTAAAATAACCTACCGACTGCCAATCTCAAAGAAAACCAGATGAAGTTCGGGGAACGGAAGAACGAACCGGGTGGTTATTGCTCGATGGTGGGGACGGGAATCTCGTCGAGAACGTCACGAATCACGTCACGCTTGTCGACGTCGTTGACTTGGGCTTCGGGCGTCAGCACGAGACGGTGGGCCAACACTGGCTGGGCGATTTCCTTGATGTCGTCTGGTGTAGAATAATCACGGCCTTCGATGACCGTCCGGGCACGGGCACACTCGAACAGACGCTGTGTCCCACGTGGTGACACACCCGTTGCGACCCGGTGATCCTCACGAGTCATTCGACAGACCTCGTTGATGTAGACAAGCAAGTCGTCATCGGTACGAACGTCCTCGACAACGCGCTGCATCTGGAGGACTTCTTCGGCGCTCTCGATGACCCGTTGACCCTCTGGTGTCGATTCGAGACGACCCGCTCGACGACGGAGGATTTCGAGCTCGCCTTCGTGGTCGGGATACCCGAGCGTGTCCTTGACGAAGAAACGGTCGACTTGTGCCTCGGGCAGCGGGAACGTCCCCTCCTGCTCGATCGGGTTCTGGGTTGCAATCACAAAGAACGGAACGGGCAGTTTCCGGGTCTCGCCCTCGACGGTTACTTGCTTTTCCTGCATTGCTTCAAGCATTGCCGCTTGGGTCTTCGGGGGCGCACGGTTGATCTCGTCTGCCAGGACGACGTTCCCAAAGATCGGCCCCTTGGTAAACTCGAAACTCGCCTTTTGCTCATTATAGATGTTCGAACCGGACACGTCACCGGGGAGCAGGTCCGGCGTGAACTGGATCCTCGAAAATTCGAGCCCGAGCACGTCCGCAAAGGTGTTTGCGGTAAGCGTCTTCCCGGTGCCGGGTACGTCCTCGAGCAGGACGTGACCCTGAGCCAGAAGTCCCAACAGGACGTTTTCTAGAAACTTACGTTCCGCGATGACGACGCTCATGATCTCATCGAGAATGTCGTTACATCGCTCGTGAGCGTCCTGAATGCTAATCTCCGCCTCCTCAGGAATCATAATGAATGAAACAGGGAGGACTGGTTTAGACCTAACGGTTCGGTCCATAGAATTTACAACAGAGATATCGGAATGTTCTGAACTGGCCGAGAAAAGCCAGTGGTAGCATTAGATCGGCTCCCACCGCCGTGAAGATAATTACGAGGTGGAAGCTGAGCGTAGTCTGTATTGATTCCACTAAACTATCGATGAAAGCCACCCCACTGAGCGAACAAAACCGGGGAAAAATGGGCGTGCCAACCACGTCTAAATGGTCTGGTCCCATACATATCATATGAATATAGTAATATTCCAATGGTTTAATACCAGACTTGACTTTTAACGAATATGTTATTTATCTGTTGTGATAGGCAATACCTCATCCCCCTATGCGTATTTTTATATATTGAATATCAGACTGTTAAGAAATTGGTTTAGCTAATAACAAACACGATCCTGACTGACGCATCTGTTAGTCCCCAGAGGCTTACGGAACGCTTATACACGCCAAGCCTTATTTTTGATTATGAACTGGCCGGTGATCAAACGCCTCGCTCAGTCTGTATTTACAGTCTGGGCAGCGTTGACGCTCGGGTTCCTCCTGATTCATCAGCTTCCAACGGGCCCGTGGGAGATATTGATTGCCCGTTACGGTGAAGATCGGATCCAGGAAATCGACCCGCGACAAATCGAAGAGATGAGCGAACGACTGATGGGGTTCGACGCTCAGGCGCCCCTGTACGAACAATACATTCAATTCTGGCAAAGTATCCTCACCTTGGAGTTCGGTACATCAGTGTACTACGGACGGCCAGTATTGGATGTTCTGGCACCTGCGATCCCGTGGAGCGTCCTGTTGATGTCCGTTACATCATTTCTGAACCTCGCGATTGGGTTCGCGTTTGGGACACTCTTTGCGTGGCGCGAGGGGAGTCGAATCGACGTGGGTGGTTCGCTGCTATCGATGGTACTTGGTGCCATCCCGTACTACGTACTCGCCATCCTCATGCTGGCATTCCTCGGTTTCCAGACACCGTATTTCCCGGCAAGTGGCCGATACGGTGACCACGTGTTCATCGGCTTCAATATAGAGTTTATGTTATCCGTCCTGCACCACGTAACATTACCGGCAGTCTCACTGATCTTCACCGGATTTGCCGCACTCGGATTGCGTGCCCACGCGATCCGAATTCTTGGATCGGATTATCTCCGTGGGGCGGAACTCCGCGGACTTCCCGAGCGTCGGATCCTCCTCCACTACGTGTTCCGGAACACGTTCCTTCCGTTCTATCACGGTTCGATTGGCATCATCATGGGCATCTTCGGTGGTGCCGTGATTACCGAGTTCATCTTCAACTACCTCGGAATGGGTTGGTACCTGTTCAGGTTTGCCGTCGCCGGCGACATCCCCGGCGTACTGGCGGCCTTCGCGTTCTTCACGATCGCAGGTGTGATCATGCTCCTGATCGTGGACTTCACATACCATTTGATCGACCCGCGAGCAGAGGGGGTGGGCACAAGTGAGTCCTACTAAGCAACCACACGACGACCGACCGGACGAAGTGGCCGACGAGCACATGGTGACCGACGGCGGAGAACGGATGCCCGACGGCGGAGAGGCAGGCGGCGAGACCGATCGTGCGTCCGCATTCGTTTCAGAGGCCGAGTACGAGTGGTCGAAGCTTGACGTCATCCGAGAGATGTATGACCGAAAATTCTACGCTCCGCTCCAGATCGTCCTCGCGGACTACCGTGGGATTTTCGGTATCGGAATCTTGTTGATGTATCTGCTGATGGGGACCGTCGGCGTTGCCGTCATTGCGTTCCCACGGCAGACCGGAGGCCGGTTCGATCCGTGGTTCTCCAGCTGGCACCAACCACTCGGCACCGACCACGCCGGCCGCCCGCTCCACCAGATGGTTGTCCATGCTACGCCAGGGATGATCCAACTGATGGTCGGTGGTGCGCTGTTCGCGGTACTGTTCGGGATCCTCATCGGGACCGTCGCGGGGTTCAAGCGCGGAAACATCGAGTACGTCCTGATGACGCTGACCGACACTGCCGCCCAGCTGCCGGGGCTCCCCCTGCTCATCGTCTTGGTCGCGGTGTTCGAACCGCGAAGCCCATTCCTCGTGGGGCTCATCTTGAGCATCAACGCGTGGCCGGGAACGGCTCGTGCGTTGCGTGCCCAGGTGATCGAGATCCGCGAGAAGGATTACGTCGAGGCGACACGTGCGATGGGTGGTGACAGCGGTGAGATCATCCAGCGCGAGGTCATGCCCGAACTGATGCCGTTCGTGACGATCGGCTTCATGGGATCGCTCACCGGCATCATCTACGCAGCAGTCGGGCTGTACTTCCTCGGTATCCTCCCCGTCGAATGGCTCAACTGGGGCGTGATGCTCGACAACGCGTACAGCGAAGTCAACTTCCGGACGTTCACGCACATGCATTACCTGGTCGTGGCACTCGTGGTGATCTCCCTGGTCGGGTTGGGAGCGACGTTGACTGCCCAGGCAATGGACCGCGTGTTTAATCCACGGCTGCGCGCAAAACATGCCAAAACCATTCGTGGATCCGGACCCGAGGACGCCATCGAGGAAGAGGACGAGGACGTTACGGACACCTTCCTCGCGGGTGGAAACTGAGATACTAACCCACATCTACTATGAGTTCATCATTCACGCAGTTTGGAGAGGAAGAACAGCCCGAACCGGAACGAGACGTCGTGCTAACGCTCGATAACGTCAACGTCCGATTCGATATGTCCCGCGGTGTCGCCCGTCCGGTCAAGAACGTCGACCTTGAGGTCCACCGTCAGGAGATCCTCGGGATTGCCGGCGAGTCCGGTTCCGGGAAGTCGATGCTCTGTTCGACGATGATGGACGCCGTCGAGGATCCGGGCGTGATCAGCGGCGACATCACATTCCATACGAGTTCCGGGCGGGAGGTTGACGTCCTCGGATTGGATAAGGCGTCGCTCCGCAGATTCCGGTGGGAGGCCATTGCGATGGTGTTCCAGGGGACCGGATCAGTGTTCAATCCGGTGCTCTCGATCGAGCAGCACTTTACGGAGACGATGCAAGCCCACGACGCATATTCAGAAGAGCGCGTCGAACGGATGCACAAGCTCCTTGAGGACCTGTACCTCGAACCGAATCGGATCCTCGAGTCTTACCCCCACGAACTGTCCGGTGGGCAACAGCAGCGGGCCATGATCGCCCTGTCGCTCATCCTGGACCCACAGGTCCTCATCATGGACGAGCCGACATCAGCACTCGACTTGCTCATGCAACGGTCGATCATCGATCTCCTGCGGGAGATCCAAGATGAGTACGAGTTTACCCTCATCTTCATCACCCACGACTTGCCGCTCATTCGCGGGCTCTGCGATCGAATCGCGATCATGTACGCCTTCGAGATCGTTGAACTCGGCCCCACCCAGCAGATCATGGGGAAGGCCTACCACCCGTATACGCGGGCGTTGCTCAACTCCACTCCCAACCTCGACATGCCAGTCGAGGAAATGCGACCGATTCCAGGGGAGGTTCCGGACCCACTCAACGTTCCGATCGGCTGTTCGTACCATCCGCGGTGTCCGATGGCGGATAACCGCTGTATGAATGAAGATCCTGAATTGGCCGAAGTCGACGACAATCACACCGCCGCGTGCTTCTACACCGATCAAATCGATGACCACATTCCGCTGGGCATCTCCGCCGGTAACACAGGAGGGAGAGACCGATGAGTAGCGCAGAACTCGAAGAAGTTGATGCAGAACCAGACATTCCGCCCGAAGCGGAAGACGAACCGCTCGTCGAGCTCGATGGGGCCACGGTGGATTTCACCGTCGGAACGAGTTTCAACCCATTCGCTGATCCGGACACGGTCAATGCGGTCAACGAAGTGGACCTCGCGATCGAAGAGCAAGATGTGCTCATTCTCGTCGGCGAGAGTGGCTCGGGAAAGACGACACTGGGCAAAGTCGCGACGGCGCTCCAACGCCCGACCGACGGGGAGGTCCGCTACCGAGGGCAGAACATCTGGGAGGCCAGAGACGGGACTGGACTGATCGATATCGACTTCCGTGACATCCGACGGGCACTCCAGATCATCCACCAAGACCCGGTCGCTGCGTTGAACCCAAATCGGACGATCCTCCAGACGCTCGCCCAACCACTCCGCATTCGCTTTGGCGAAGACATGGGACCGGGCAGTCGTCGTGAACGCGTATACAACGTACTCGAACAGGTCAACCTCACACCGGCCGCCGACTACGGATCGCGCTATCCCCATCAGCTCTCAGGCGGGGAAAAACAACGCGTTGTACTGACGCGCGCGTTGCTCATGGACCCTGACCTCATCCTGGCCGACGAACCGGTGTCCGCACTCGACGTTAGTTTGCGCGTCGAGATCATGGACCTCATGCTCGAACTCCAAGAAGTGTTCGGGATGTCGTATATCTTCGTCAGTCACAACCTTTCAAACGCACGGTACTTCGCGGAGAAGGCCGGCGGTCGCGTCGGCATCATGTATCTTGGTGAACTCGTTGAGATCGGTACCCCCCAAGAGGTCATCGGAAATCCCAAACATCCGTACACGCAGGTGTTGAAGTGGGCGACCCCGTCGCTGGCGCCCGACGAGGAGGAAAAGGGGTCCCCGCCACTTCGGGCGATCGACATCCCCGACGCACGCAACCCACCATCCGGCTGTCGATTCCATACCCGGTGTCCTTTCGCGCGGGAGGCATGTACAGAGATCCATCCCGAACTCGAAGAGACCACGACCGGTGGTCCAGAAGTGGCGTGTTTCCGGCCCGATGGGAACCATGAGTACTGGCAAACGCCGTTGCTCGACGAGGAGGCCGCGCAGATCGCCGAAGAGAAGATGGAAGTCAACGTCGAATAGAACCTCTCGAACACGCAGTTCTTTAGCGCGAACCGCCAAGTAACACTCATGCAGCGTCGGCGGTACCTCGTCATGGTCGGTGGCGCGGTCCTCGCTGGTTGTCTGGCCGCTCCACTGCCGTCCTTTGGCGAGCCAATCGACGCCGGCGGTATGGTGGCCACTCCCCACGAGTACTTTCTGGTGGAGACGATCGAGGGGGACGCAGAGGCCACATCCCACGACGCCTTAAACGACGAGCTGTTTGTCGCCGATGTCTCGATCGAGAATACCACCGCCGAGAATCGACGACCGCCCTGGCCACCCGACCATGAGGTATATCTCTTCAACGAGGGGATGAATCCCGACCGGCTCGAGCTATCGCCCGAGCTGAAGGCGGACGGGGACGGCTACGATTCCCTGGTGGGCGCGATCGAAGCGGCCGGTGACCGTGAGGCGTTGCCGCCCGACACGACCGTCCGTGGCGTCGTCGCGTTTCGGTTGCTCGAGCCGTTACGCGCCGATCAGGCCTTCTTCGGTATGCTCCTCGACGATGGGGACGAACTCGTGCATGTCGAATGGCAATTTCGGTGACGAGTCGCGGGGGTTTTCGTGAGTCCAGGAGAGATTCCGGTATGCGACGACGTACGTTCTTGGCACTCGCGGGGGCCGGGACGGTTGCTGGTTGCGTCTCTGCACCGCGCACAGCATCGGAAGAGTGGCCGATGTGGCGAGGAGATGTGGCCAACACGGGCGTCCAGCACACAAGTCGGGGACCACAGTCACCGCCACGTCTCAGCTGGCGCGCACGGACCGGCGATGCGATTTGGGGCAGCCCAGCGGTGGTCGATGGGTACGTGCTGATTCCCAGTTACGACGGGAATCTGTGGGCCTTCGATGCCGATACTGGCGAGCGACGGTGGCGCTATGAAACTGATGATCGCATCGATTCGAGTCCGGCAGTCATGGATGGGCTCTGCTATTTCGGGGGATTTGATGGGTACGTACACGCAGTAGATGTGGAGACAGGAGAACGACAATGGCGCCACGATGCCGAGGAGATCGTGCGAAGTAGTCCCGTCGTCGACGACGAATACGTCTATATCGGAACACATTGTCAGTTCACAGAGTGTGCCGTGTACTACGACCGAGAATTTTCAGACGTCGGGTACGTCATCGCCCTCGATCGTGTTACTGGCGAACTCGAATGGCGCGTTCGAACCAATCGCGAAGTACTCAGTAGTCCCGCCGTGGATGACCGTCGGGTCTACGTCGGTTCGAGTGATCACACCGTCTACGCAATCGATCGGACGACCGGAGAGCTGGACTGGACGGTTGCGACGGGTCATCCAATCGGTGCCAGCCCGGCAGTGGCTCACGACACGGTCTACATCGGAGATCAGGCCGGGAACTTCCATGCGCTCCGGACGAGCGATGGTGAGCGGCGATGGCGGTTTCGGGCCGGTGGGACGATTCTCCAGAGCTCGGCAGCAATCGCGTCAGATCGCATTTTCGTCGGTATTGGTGGGCACCGAACGGAAGAAGACGATGAGTCAGTCTGGGCGAGCCGGCTCCACGCCGTTGACCTCGACGGCGAACGGCTGTGGAGTCGGACGACCACAGGGCACGTCCTTGGCAGTAGCCCAGCCGTCTCGGACGGCCACGTCTACGTCGGCACGCACGTCGTGCCCGGGTTTCTCGGTGACGACCGAGGAAGCGGTGTGATCAACCCGGGCCTCTTTGCGTTTACCGTCGACGGAGAGACAGCCTGGCACGCAAGAGTTAATGATGTGGACTTTATGATAATTAGCAGGGGATTCGGAAGCAGTCCGGCGATCGCCAACGGTCGACTCTACATCGGCAGCGCGAGCGACCACATTTATGCGCTCGAATAAACCCGCCCGGGAACGTTGAAGTAGTTACTCACACACGCCTCCTCATGAGCTATACCGTGGCGGTGATCGGGGTCGGACCCGGTAGAGAAGTCGACATTAGTGGACGGGCGCATTCATGGGCATACCACCACGCGGACGCGTACGCGGCCCGTTCGGATTGTTCGATCGTCGCTGCTGTCGATCTGGTCGAAGAGTACGCGACCACGTTTGCAGAAGAGTTTGACGTACCCGAGGACGGGATCTTTACAGATCACCGGGAGATGCTCGAAGCAGTCGAACCCGATGTAGTCAGCGTCGTGACACCGATTCCGACCCACGCGCCGCTGGTCATCGATTGTGCACGCGCCGGCGTTGCGGCCGTTCACTGCGAGAAGCCGATGGCCAGGACGTGGGCAGAGGCCCGGGCCATGTATCACGAATGCGACCGCGCCGGAACGCAACTGACGATCGCACACCAGCGACGGTTCGCCGAGCAGGTGATCGAGGCAAAACGGCTCCTTGATGCCGGCGAGATCGGCACGCTCCGGCGGGTCGAGACCTCGTGGGGGAACTTCTTTGATAACGGCACCCACGTCGTCGATGTTGCTGGCAAGCTGGTCGATGAGGCCCGTGGGGCGTGGGTGATCGGCCAGATCGACTATACGATCGATCACGTACGCTACGGCGTCCCGCACGCCCAACACGCGTTCATGTCGTGGCAGTACGAAAACGGCGTCCACGGAATCTCCTCGACGGGCGATGCCTCGCTCCTCCCGGGTGATGGGCCGTACGAATTCAACATCTATGACGGATTCCTGCGACTGATCGGGACGACTGGCGAGCTCGAAATCCTCGAAACCGCACCCGGGCTGCGGATCCGTCAGGATGGCGCGGATTGGTCATCGATCGAGGTCGACCCCGAGCTGTTAGCACTCGTCGATCAGGGGGTCGATGCAGCCGTCGATGCGCTCGCGAGCGGTGAACCCACCGAGCTCCGGGCCGCCAATGCCCTCAACACCGCCGAGATCCTGTTCGCGGGCCACGAATCGTCACGCCGTCGCGGCCGGGTGGACCTGCCGCTGACCGGGGTATACGACCATCCGCTTGAATCCCTGCTCGATGCTGGCGAGCTGGCGCCGACGATCGAAGACGATCGACCACCTCACCCAGCCGACGTGCGATCGGACAGCCGGTAGGAATCACACCGACGGTAGGCAACCCCATTTACAGCATTCCCGGGACGGCCTCCTGTGCGGCCTGACCGCCGTTCTCTGGGCATGCGAGGTTCCAACGTCGGTTGCTCGGGCGATGCTATACGTGGAGGCCACCCCACGGGTGGGAGTACGAATCGCCGCCCAGTGTAGACACGGAGAACGCCAATGATGGATCATTTCCCGAGAGACGCGATCCAGGGCGGATAGCACCCGTACTACAGGCAGCTGTGGACGACCGTGTGAACCGTGATGACGACGTTTGTGACGCGATCGACACCGGCTTCATCGCCATCGATACGAAACTTCTGTGGGCCACGAGCCACCTCGGGTTTGGGGCGTGCTGCCCGGACAGTGTCGCACGTAGGTGCAAGTCATCGAACGAATCGTTGGTAAAAAATACCCCTCGCCGTCCTGTTCGTCGCGTTGGTTACTTGTGTCGTGATCGCTGGGTTGATTGGGTGAGTGAGTGTCACGTCAGTTCGATCTTGTAAGGCCCGTTGCATACGCTGAGATGGTTGTGAACCGTTGCAGCGGTACAAATTAGCACCAGAACGTCAAGAGTGACTACCGGCGTCGGTTCCCTTGCGGTTCTTTCGGCGGGGATGGAACGCTGACAACGGCCTGATCGATGAGCAGATCGTCGGCGAGTGAGATTCGACCTTCGACGCGGGCCATGCCAGGCATTGGGTGCTGCCACCAGCACTCGACACGGCGGCTCTCACCGGGAATGAGCGACTCATCTGGAGATACGGTTGCCAGTGATTCCCAGCCGAACATTCCGGGCTGCTGGACCGAAACCGCGATCTCCCAGCCGCCTGGCGGGGGTTCGACAGGATCGTCGCCATCGTTGGTCATCGATACGATGATCCGAACCTGATCGCCCACAGGGAGCGCTTGGACGACACAGCTGATGGTCATGACCGAAAGAGGTCGTCCGACCGGAAAACGGTTGTGCGCTCAACTGGGACGGGGTGACTGGGGACGGATCCGCCGGGCCGCCTGCTGGAAGCGGGCCATGTCCATCTCGTACTCATCGACGATGCCGCCGCGGTAGACTTCTTCGTAGGAGAGACACTCCGCGACGATGCTTTCTCGTTGCTGGTTCATACTGTCTACGCGATCTCTGATCTGGCGTTCGACCGGGATGTCATACTCCTCGTAGAAGCTCGATTTCGCGCCCATATTCATCATCAGCAAGTAGAGACTCGTCGTCGCAAAGGAGATCATCCCGAGTTCGGTGCCGGCATCATCAACCAGCTCGTTGTCGAGGAGTTCGAGCCCGTTGCGATCGTAATAGTCGATGTACGCTTCGACTTTCTCGGAGAGAGGAATCGATTGCATCTCCTGCCAGAAGTCATTCTCGCCGGCAGCGAACTTGTAGTGGACACTGATAAAATCATAGATCGAGTTCCAGGAGGCACGCACGTACTTGTTAAAGCCCTCCCGGAGAGCCGGGGTGTTATACCGGGCGTGGGAGGCAAGCATTCGTGAGAGCCGCATCGCGACCTTCAGATGGGTCGTCAGCGCCGTCGACTGGAGCGGCTCGATGAACCCTACGGCGTTCCCGTTGGCGATACAGTTGCCCACCCAGGCGTCCTCGTAGAAGCCGGAGTCGAACGCGTAGTGTTCGACCGTGGTGAACTCTTCGTCGCGATGGGCGTCGAGCTCGGCAACGGCAGCGTCCTGATCGAGGTGGGCGGACGAGTAAACGTAGCCGAGGTCGCGGTTGTCGTGGGTATCGATCTGCCAGAACCAGCCGTATTCGCCGGTCTCGACGATCGTCGCTGGTTCGATGTCCCCGAGGGTGTGATCGGCAGTGGCGTGGACGGCGGCATCGAGGGGGATGTCGAAGTGCTTGTATTCGGCATCGAGCTCGGAGATGAGCAACCGCCGGAAGCCGGTACAGTCGATGTAGAGATCCGACTGGTAGACCTGCGTATCACTCGAGACTCGCCGAATCGTCTGGCCGTTACTGCCCACCGTGACGTCGGTGACGCGATCATCGACGAGATCGACGTCGCGCTCGCCACAGAGCGCCTCCAGGAAGGCGCTGAACCGACGAAGCGGGAGGTGATAGGCCATGTACGGATACTGGGCGTAGGATCCGTCACTCGGGGAGAACAGGATCGGTGTCTTCTGTTGGTCGACGATTTCTTCGCCAACCGTTCGGAGCGACTGGGTTTTGTAGTGATAGTAGAGCGACTGGCCCGATCGCGGCGACGCCGGGTTCGGCTTCTTCGATCGTGCATCGAACGCAAAATGAAACGGGTCGTATCCGCACCAATCCCGGAAGAACACCGACCCCTTCCAGACGGGTTTGACCTCGTGATAGAACCGCGTCTCGTCGATCTCGAGAAAGTCGTGAAAGAGCGTCATGATCGCATAGAACGTGCTCTTTCCGACGTTCGGTGGATCCTCGGAGAAGTCATCAACAACCCGGATCGTCATGTCCGGGTGGAGCTGTCGAATCGCGAGCGCGGTCAGCATACCGCTGTCCCCGCCGCCGACTACCGTGACGCTAGAGACCTGTTCCCCCATGACAGCAGTGGGGTAGGCTCGGTCAACCTATTAACCTGTCCGATCGACCGAGATCCTCACCGGCTGAAGATGAACACGATGGCACCGAGATTGAGGAAAATCGCGCCGAGCGCCCCAAACCACGCCTCGTGGAGCGGCGTGGGATTCGCATCCAGTGCCCAGAGCGCGACCGCCAGCGAGAACAGGATGCCGCCGAGTATGAGGGAAGGCACACCCGGTGCAAACCGGCCACGTAACTGTTCGAGTGGATTTCCGGAATCTTCGTTCGCTTCCGCCATGGGATCGGATACCAACCGATCTCAGTTAAGAATTGTTGTATTATGAGGAAGAGCGCCGCAGAGCGGACATGAAGTCTTATATAGAATGGCATTCAATCATTCCGTTGAACATGGCACGCGTAGGGAACCAACCACTCATTGTTCTTTCAGAGGAGTCCCAGCGGACGTCCGGGCGTGATGCCCAGTCGATGAACATCATGGCCGGACGGGCCGTTGCGGCGGCGATCCGTACCACCCTTGGGCCGAAGGGGATGGACAAGATGCTCGTCGACACGTCGGGGTCGGTCGTCGTCACGAACGACGGCGTGACGATTCTCGATGAAATGGAAATCGAACACCCCGTGGCCAACATGGTCATCGAGGTGGCCGAAACCCAGGAAGAAGAGGTCGCCGATGGCACCACCACGGCCGTCGTAGTTGCCGGAGAGCTCCTCAAGAACGCTGAGGATCTCCTCGATCGCGACGTGCACGCTACGACCATCACCCAGGGGTACCGCCAGGCTGCGGATCATGCCCAGGAGGTACTGGCCGAGGCGGCATTGGATGTATCAACCGACGATCGCGAGCTCCTCGAACAACTCGCCCAGACGTCCATGACGGGCAAGGGTGCCGAGGGGGCGAAAGAACAACTCGCCGAGATCGTCGTCGACGCCGTCTTGTCGGTCTACGAGGACGGAGAAGTCAAGACGGAATTCATCGACATAGAGAACTTGGTCGGCGGATCGGTCGAGGATACCTACCTCATCGAGGGCGTGCTGTTCAAGAAGAACCCACCCCACGAGAACATGCCCTACCATCTCGATGACGCGAACATCGCGATCATCAATGGTGCCTTAGAGCCGTCCGAAACCGAACTCGACGCGAACGTAAAGGTCTCCGATCCGGAACAGCTCCAGGAATTCATCGCAAAGGAGGAGGCCGAGGTCAAGGCGATGATCGACCACCTCCACGAGATCGGCGCCGATGCAGTCTTCTGTCTCAAGGGAATCGACGATCTCGCCCAGCACCATCTCGCCGAATACGGCATGATGGCACTGCGTCGGATTGACGACGAGGATGCAGACAGACTCGCACGAGCAACGGGTGCAACCCGAGTGAACGACGTCTTTGACGTCACCGAAGAGCACCTCGGATTTGCAGGGGACATCACGCGACGGCAGATCCAGGATAAGGAACGGCTGTTCATCGACGAAGTCGAGAATCCACGCGCCTCGACCATTCTCATCCGCGGCGGAACCGATCATGTCGTCGATGAGGTCGAGCGGGCACTCGAGGACGCAATCGGAGTCATTGCGACCGTGCTCGAAGACGGAACGGTCGTGCCCGGCGGTGGGGCCATCGAGACGGCCGTTGCTCGGTCGCTCCGCGACTTCGCAGACGGCGTCGGTGGGCGCGAGCAGCTGGCGGTAGAAGCGTTCGCCGACGCAGTCGAAGTCATCCCGCGAACGCTCGCCGAGAACGCCGGCCACGATCCGATCGACAGCGTCGTTTCCCTTCGAGCGGCCCACGACGGTGGAGAGACTGCCGCTGGGCTCGAACCCAACACCGGTGACGTGGTGAACATGGAGGACGACGGCGTCCTCGAGCCACTCCGCATCAAGACGCAAGCGATCGAATCCGCTACCGAGGCTGCCGTGATGATCCTCCGGATTGATGACGTCATCTCTGCCGGCGACCTCAGCGAAAGCGACGATGATGACGATGACGGCGGTGCCGGCGGTATGGGTGGCATGGGTGGCGGTATGGGCGGTATGGGCGGTATGGGCGGTATGGGTGGCGGCATGGGCGGCATGATGTAACCGCACCAGCACCTGATTTTCAATCCACACTGCCGGTAAGCCGAAGGACTGCCGACTTACTCGGTTCGGTTGCGGCCGGCGTTCAAGGTGAGTACGGGGACGGTTGACGACCGCACGACTTTTTCCGCGACGCTCCCCAACAGATACCGATCGAGCCCCGAGGCACCACGGGTGCCGAGGACGATAAGATCCACATCCTGTTCGTCCGCATCCTCGACGATTGCGCGGGCGGGACGACCCGTCAAGAGCGCGCTGTTGACGTCCTCGAGCCCAGCTTCCGTGGCGGCGGTCCGGAGCTCCGTGATCGCCCGTTCGCCCATCCGTTCGAACTCGCGATAGATCTGGCCGGTGTCAAACTCACCGCCAAGGGCGGCTACGTCGATCACGTGCACGACACGCACGGACGCGTCCACGGCGGCCGCAAACGCAAAGGCGTGCTCGCCGGCGACGCGAGCCCCGTCGCTACCGTCGGTGGGGACCAGCATTGAGGACACGGGGTCGGCGAGGGGTTCACCTTTGACGGTAAGCACTGGCATTGGTGCCGCCCGGATGGTCCGTTCGGCGACGCTTCCCAGCAGCATCCGGTCAAGACCCGTTCGGCCGTGTGAGCCCATACAAATCAGGTCGACCTCGTTGTCGCGTGCATACTCGATGATCGCCTCGTGGACGTGGCCATCAACGGCAACGACCTCGGTGGAACAATCGACGTCGGCGGCCTCGAGCTCCTCACCAGCAGCCTCGACGGCCTCCGCGGCCGCTTGGCGGTAGACCGCCTCTGCATCAGCACGGACGCGTTTGGGAAGCGGGCGCGATGCAGCGACAGAGATCACACGCACCGTTGCGTCGAAGGTGGCCGCAAGCGTTGCGGCCGTCATGAGCGCGGCGTGAGCGCCGTCGCTGCCGTCGGTCGGAACCAGAATCTGGTCGTACATTACCGAAGGTAGGTGTTGGATCGCCAAAAAACGGGACGATGGATCGTACCAACCGTCGACGAATCGTGTACCGATAGGGTCGGTTGTCGCACACGATGGCGCTGAGGCGGTGGACCAATTCGAATGGGACGCTCGGATGCGGGGCTGACCAAGTTGCTTGCGAGGTCTACGTCCCAACTGTGAAGCGCCCGAGCAGTTTCCCTGCCACGCGGTCATCGTACCACGGCCGCGTCATTCCTTACCAAGCCATCCAAACCAAGATGGGGCCACAACTAGCGTGCTGTGTGAGTAGATCGGCGACCACAGCAGTTCCGGATAACGTTCGCGTAGACCGGTCCGGTTAGACCAGTGCCTGCGTACGTTTCTGGGCGCAACTGAACCGCGAAAACATACGTCTGACCACCGCCATCACTGCATGTCCCCGACACGAGGAACCGGTCTGCTCAGTACTCCGTGTTCGACTAAAACGAATTGGCAGTAGAGAGATGGACCGTCGGGGTATCCCCGTCCCTGAGCTGGATTTCGATGGTGTCAGTCGCGAGAAGGTATTCATTCGCGTTTCGCCCGTGTGGCCGAATTCGAATCTGCTCGTCGAGCAGACCAACCTCGACCAGCGCCTCGACCTTCCGGTACGCCGTTGCCGCAGGGATGTCACAATCGGTCACGAGATCCGGTACGGTCCGTGGTGAGGATGCCGTCGCGGCCAAGATGGACCGCGCGTTTTGATCGGCCAAAAGTGACAGCGTCGTGGTTGGATCGCCAACACCCGTCCCACCCGCCGGGTCCCTCTCATCGGTGAGACCCGTCGTCGACGAATCCGGTGCCGGGTCCGCTGGCTGGGCTGAGCTGCCGGAGTGTTCTCTCATGCGTATCGATGCTGGACCACTACGGCGGTTAGTTACAAGTTACCTTCAACAATATAATCACGGTATCCCTACGGTCCGTGGTCGTGATATGTCCGAGTCATGTCGGATCGAAACGGCGATAACTGGGTTAGGGTTCTGGGATACCCGCCCTAGGCGGGTCCGGAAGGCAACGCCTAACGGTTGCATTACGGTCGGATACCCGCAGGCCGGGGGAACGAGCGGTCCGTTCGGGGCGGGATCAGGTAGACGCCACGGTGGGTCGCGTGTAAATACTGTGTGATCCCGTTGACCGACGGAGCGCCCACCGGGAGCGGAAGGTCATCGGCCGCAAGTGCGTTGCGCACCGTGACATAATCCGCTGCGGATTGGGACAGCGCCAAAAAATGGATGCCCGGGACGTCGAAGTCGACCGTGTTGACGTCGCGACGCAGCAATCGTGGCCGCCCATCCACCCGTGCCCGGGCGGCCTTCTGGGCGTGGCCGACCTTCCCCGCGCGTTCGAGATCATCATGAATCGCGTCAGCCGCAGCTGCGTTGTCGGGGTCCGAACCCAGCCGCTCACCAACGGAGCCCACGGTGGCAGGATCGTGTCCGGGACTGAACATGAGCTCGATTCGTCCTGCGTGATCATGGTCCCGATACCACAGATCCACCGCTACCTCGAACGTTTCGAGGGTGGCGACAGTCCCCCCCGCAAATGGACCGGTGTCGATCGTGACCTCGGTCTCGGACGCCTGGCTCGCCCGATAACCCGCACGAAAGCCCATCCAGAGGGGTGCCTGATCGTCGATCGGTTCGTCCGGCAGCGGTTCGACTGCGCGCTCGGCCTGCTTTGCGGCGGGCAGTCCGGGGGCGACGAACCCGGATCGACGGTCAACGATCGCGACGCGATCGGGCAACGATCCGTCCATCGTCGTGCCGTTAAACGTTGTCCGATCGCCCCGTAGTGCTGCTTCGGCGGCGAGCACGCCAGCAGCCTCGTCGCTCGCGAGATGAACGAACAGGTCGGCATCGTCGAGATCCGGAGGCTGTCCGCCGGGAAATTTGTCGATCTCCTCCGACAGTTCGGCCGGGGTCGGTAGCTCGACGTCCCGAAGCGGAACATCGAACCGATCGAAGTACTGTGCTGAATACCCAACCGTACAGAACAGGCCGGTAGATCGCCAGGCCGCCGCTCGCTCCAGCGACGAAAGCGCTCGTTCGAGCCGGTCGCGATCGGTGTCCGTCGGATCGTCCGCGAGCCGGCAGAACAGATAGACGTGATGGACCGGGAGAACGTCGTTGCCGTCCGCATCGGTCGCGAGGCCGGTGTGCCACTCGTGTTGTCCCGCCGGTAGCGAACCGTTCGGGCGGGCAACGATCGGATCCTCGGCGGGTCCACCGAGGCAGGCAGCGATCCCCGTTGTACCGCCGACCGCGACTGCCTGGAGGAGGTCACGGCGGGAGGGTGTCACAACCACGAGTAGGCACACCCGGGAAAAAAGCATGACGCGCGGAGGCTGACCTGGTGGAGTTATGCCGACATCCGTGGGAGGCGTTGCATGCAACTCCCGACAGCACGCTCGGTCGCATCGATTGATGACGGGATCGAGCGCGGCGACGGTGAGACGCCGATCCCGGATGCAACCTGGTTCGAGGCAAAAACCAGTGGGGGGTACCTCACCTACGAGATCGATCGCGGTGATCTCGCCGACGTATCGTGGCTGTCGCTCGACCTCCTCGCGGACGCTACGAAGGTGGGCAAACACACGTTTGAACTCCATCTTGCGGAGTCACAAACAGGTCGAACGTTTCGATTCAGCTACGGTGTCCTTCCGCAGTGTCAAGCCCGCGTTCGGATTCCCGCTTCGGCCACCAATCAGGATGAGCTCTGGTTACCCCGCGAAGGAGCCGTCTGCAAACCAGCGGTCCGTGGAGATCGGGTGGCGATGGACGCGGTCGACCGCATCGAGCTACACGTCAACCGGGTCGGCGAGCCGATTGCGCCGCTCCGGTGGTGTCAAACACCGCTGCAGCTGTCGAACATGGAACCAACACTGCTCGAGCAACCGGCCCTCCCTGCCGGCCCGTTGCTCGACGAACTCGGTCAAAGTACCATCAACGACTGGGGCGGCAAAAGCACCAGCGTCGATGACGTCGTCGAGCGACTTCGGGCCCAGCGTACGGCAGCCGATC
>SKNY01000036.1 GCA_007123105.1 Salinarchaeum sp.
CGATAGCGATTCGGGATCCGCCACGAGGTCGATCCTGGTCGTCGGGTCGTCGGGATCGGCGTAGACCCCGGCGACGTCGGTCAACAGCACGAGTTCGGCATCGAGTGCGCCCGCCACGGCCGCCGCGGTGCGGTCTGCGTCGGCGTTGACCGCGACACCGTCGTCGGCGAGCATCGGCAGGGAGACAACCGGGGTGTAACCGGCCGCGAGCAGCGTCCGCAGGAGCTCGTCGTTGACCGACTCGATGCGGCCGGCATGATCACCCCGGCGGATCTTGCGCTTGCCGTCCTCGAGCACGCGAACGGCCGATTTCCGCGGCCCGGTCAGCAACCCGCCGTCGACGCCGGACAGGCCGAGCGCGTCCACGCCGGCGTTCCGCAACGACACCGTGATAGCAGTGTTGAGCTTGCCGGCCATCGCCATCGTGACGACCGCCATCGTCTGTTCGTCGGTGAATCGCCCGGTCACACCGCTCGGCGTTGTCACGTATTCGGGTTCGGTGCCGAGGTCAGCAAGGAGGTCGTCAACGGCCGTCGACCCGCCGTGGACGATCACGAGTTCCTCGCCAGCACCGACGCGACTCGCGATGTCGGCGACGGCACCCGCCGGATCGACCGCACGGGCCCCTCCGATCTTCACGACGATCGTCATGGCGCCCCCACCGGATGTAGGCCGTGAAAATCGAGTCCTGTGGTCTCTTCGATCCCGAGTGCAACATTGGCGCCGTGGACCGCCTGGCCCGCCGATCCTTTCATCATGTTATCGATTGCAGCGAATACGACGACCCGACCGTTCCTGGCGTCGGCCGCAAACCCGACGTCACAGTAATTCGTCCCGGCCAGCACCTTTGGTTCTGGATACCGATATACCCCGCTACCCCCGGCGACGAGACGGACGAACGGTTCGTCGGCGTAGCGCTCGCGGTATGCTCCCCACAGGTCCTTGCGGGAGACGGCCTCGGCCGGGAATGTATGACACGTGGCCGCGGCACCGCGGATCATGTCGACGGCATGGGCCGTAAAGGCCACCTGCGTCCCGAGCTGGGTCTCAATCTCGGCCTCGTGGCGGTGGCCGGTCGGTGCGTACGGCCGGACGATACCCGACCGCTCGGGGTGCGATGAAGCCGCACCGCCACCGGCACCGCCCTCCGAGGAGCCGACTTTTACGTCGACGACGATCCGGTCGGCCGGATCGACCAGCCCGGCAGCGATCAGCGGCAACAGCCCGAGGATGGTGACCGTTGCGTTACAGCCACCGCTCGCAATGAGTTCGGCCCCAGGTAGTTCGTCGCGGGTCAGCTCGGGCAGCGCATACACGGCCCGGTCGAGATACTCGGGTGCGTCGTGGCCGTCATACCACCGATCGTATGCGTCCTCGGTCGCGAGCCGGAAGTCGGCGCTCAGATCGACAACCACGTCGGCGTGATCGAGAAACGCGTCGATCCGCCCCATCGAGACGCCATGGGGCGTCGCCGTGAACAACACGTCGACGCTATCGAGGTCGGCTGGGTCAGAAAAGCGAAGATCGAGATGGCGGAGATTCGGATGAACAGTCCCGACTGACCGTTTCTCGTACTGCCGGCTGGTGGCCTGGACGATCTCGAAATCGGGGTGTCCGTCGAGCAACCGAAGCAGTTCGCCGCCCGTGAACCCGGAGCCGCCAACGACACCCGCAGTGTAGCTCACGACGCCGTCACCTCCGGGGCGTCGATGCCGGCGGCGACGCGCCGTTCGATCCAGTCGACAACACGGGCCGGAACGTCGACGTCGGTCGCCGCATCGAGTGCTTTGAACTCGACGGTGTGATTGACCTCGTGAACGGTGTACCCGTCCGGTGTTTCCATTAGATCGATCCCGAGCAAGCCGCCACCAACGGCTTCGCTTGCGGCGGCCACGAGCTCGCTCGCCCGATCGTCGAGGTCGAACGGTTCGGTTTCTGCACCCTTCGCGGCGTTGGTCAGCCAGTGATCCGAGGAACGGACCATTGCCGCGATCGGCGTCCCGTCGGTTGCGAGGACACGAATGTCACGGCCGCCTTTCTCGACGAACTCCTGGACGTAGAAGACCTTGTGTTCGTAGTGCCCGAGCGTCTCCTTGTGTTCGAGGATCGCCTCGGCGGCAGTCCGCGAGTCGATCTTCGCCATCAGCCGTCCCCAGGAGCCCGTCACGGGCTTTAAGACACATGGGTATCCGAACGATTCAATGCTTTCGAGGGCCGCCGCTTTCGTGAACGAGACCTCGGTTCGTGGGGTCGGGACGCCCGCTGCCGCCAGCGCCAAGCTGTTTGCCACTTTATCGGCACAGATCTCGGCAGTTTCGAAGTTGTTGATGACCGGCACGTCGTGGGCCGCACAGAACATGGTGACGTATCGGCTGCGGCTCGTCGCGAGACACCGGTCGATGACGACGTCGAGGTCGCGAAACACCGCAGGTGGTTCGTGGACGCCGAAGCGGTGCTTGCGAACATCGATTTTCTCGACGTCGTGGTCGCGTTCGCGGAGTTCCGTGAGCAGGAGCTTCTCGTCGCGACGGATCCGCGAGTAGCAAACGCCTATGCGCATCCGGACCACCAACCGCGCGCCATCACCTATTCCCCCCAGTCCTCTTCTAACTCGGGCGCCTCCTCGAGCACGACGGGATCTAAGGAAATTACCTCGAGTTCGGCCCCAGTCACGGGGCTGTCGATGATTTCGCCGACCTCGACATCGGCCGGGAGTTCGATTTCGTCGCCAGTGAGCGGATCCTCCGCCATGATCGGATCGTCAGCCATCGTACGCGATCGTGGGCCCGTGCGAGGCATAAACCCTTCGAACTTATCACCATACTTACTAGAACGAGTGCCGTTGCTACCGAAGAAATCGGGCGTGTGACCGACGTTCCGAGATTTAATGTCAGATGCTACTGATATGGTGCCGTCGCGAAGACGGCGGTCGTCGTTCAGCCAATGGCCGTCACCTCCCGGGCGAGATCCTCGGCCGCTGTCGCCAGGCGGCGTTCCCGGGTCTCGTGGTCCTCCCGATCGGCCGCGAGCACCGCACGCGCCTGCTCGAGCGCAGGACGGACCGCATCCGGCGCGGGCCCGCCGACCGAGTCCCGACTCGCGACGCTCGCAGTCGGATCGAGCGCCGTCGCAACCGCCGTGCGGTCGACGAAGTCGTCGAGTGGGTCTCCGAGGTGCTCGCTCGCCGCCGTGGCGATGGACGCAACAGTCAGGGTACCGGACGCGGCCGCACTCGCGATAACCTCGTGGGCCGTGCGGAACGGCACGCCGTTTGCCGCCAGCAGGTCGGCCACGCCGGTGGCGGTTGCCCCGCCCTCGTCGGCCGCGGTCGCGAGCGCGTGCGCATCCCAGGTCGCCGTCTCGAGGGCACCGGCAACGACGCGGGTCGCCTCGGCAACGGCCGCCACCGTCTCGAGCATGTCGGGGTGGGCACCCTGCAGGTCGCGGTTGTAGGCCCGCGGCAGCCCCTTTAATCTGGTCAACAGCCCGGTCAGTGTGCCCGTGGCGGTCCCCGCCATCCCCCGGCTCAGCTCCAGGGTGTCGGGATTCTTCTTCTGGGGCATGATCGAGGACGTCGACGCGTAGGCGTCATCGAGCCGGAGAAAGCCACGGTTCGCGAAGATGATACCGTCCTCGGCGAGTCCGGAGATGGTCGTCGCAAGCGCCGCGACGGCGCCAGCACTCTCGATAAGGTAGTCGCGACTCGAGGCCGCATCCATCGCGTTCACGACCATCCCATCAAAGCCGAGGAGCGCGGCCGTGCGCTCCCGGTCGATCGGAAATGGCGTGCCTGCAAACGCCGCCGCCCCGAGCGGGGAACAGTTCACTCGCTCGAACGCATCAAACAGCCGGGCGGTGTCCCGGGCGACCGCCTGCTCGTATGAGGCGAGGTAGTGGGCGACCGTCGTCGGCTGGGCGGGTTGGAGATGGGTGAAGCCGGGCATTACGGTCTCGAGATGATCGCGTGCGCCCTCCAGGAGGACCTCACGCAGGACCAGCGTGGCTGCGGTCGCGGCGAGCAGCTCCTCGCGAAGAGCGATGCGGATGCAGGTCGTCACTTCGTCGTTGCGACTCCGCGCCGTGTGCATCCGTCCACCCGCCTCCCCCACCCGGTCGATCACGGCGGTTTCGATCGCCTCGTGAACGTCCTCGGCATCGGGGAGCCCGGCGTATCCCGCGTTCTCGATCGCCGCGAGGGCGTCGAGGATCGCCCGGCCGTCGTCGGGCGGTACGATGTCCTGTTCGACGAGCATAACCACGTGGGCCCGGTCGACCGCCAGATCGGCGGCAAAGATGTGTTCGTCGGCCTCCATGGACGAGAGGAACGAACGGGCGGGGCCGTCGCTAAAGCGGTCGCGGCGGATAGCGGTACCCGACCGATTGTCGGTCATTCGTGTTTGCGTGCGACTGCGTTTGCCAGCCGATCCTGGAGACCATGGTACTTTGCGACCCCCGTCGCGTCGTCCTGGTCGATGCCGGCGACCGTCTCGGTGTTGAACGAGGCCATCTCTTCGGAGTAGACGGCGTGATCGCTTTCCCGGGCGACGACGCGACATTGGCCGCCCTGAAGCCGGAGAGTGGCCGTGCCGGTGACCACGTCCTGGGTGGAATCGATGAACCCCTCGAGTGCGTCGACCACTGGCGCAAAGACCAAGCCCTCATAGGCCTTCTCGGCCCATTCGTCCTCGATGCCGCGTTTGACGCGGCGTTCCTCTTTCGTCAGCACGAGGTCCTCGAGCGCCCGGTGGGCGGTGAGCAACACCGTCGCCGCCGGATGCTCGTAGTTTTCGCGGACCTTCAGTCCGAGGATACGGTCTTCCATCACGTCGGTTCGCCCGACGCCGTACCCGCCGGCATACTCGTTGAGGTGTTCGATCAGCTCGACGGGAGGGAGTGCTTCCCCGTCCACCGCGACGGGAACGCCCGCCTCGAAGGTCACCGCGACGGTTGTCTCGCCGGCGGGTGCGGCGGTCCACTCGTAGATCTCCTCGGGCGGAATGTAGCTCGGATCCTCGAGCTCGCCACCTTCGACGGCTCGGCTCCAGAGGTTCTGGTCGATCGACCAGACGCCCTCGTTACCGGCCTCGACGGGCAGGTCACGCTCGGCGGCGTAGTCAATTTCCCACTCGCGGGTGAGCCCAAGTTCGCGAACGGGGGCGATCACCTCGAGATCCGACCCCCGCCAGACGGCCTCGAAACGCAACTGGTCGTTGCCCTTGCCGGTGCAGCCGTGGGCCAGTGCATCACAATCGTGCGCGTTGGCCACCTCGAGGATCGCCTCGGCGATTACGGGACGAGCCAGGGCAGTCCCGAGCGGATAGCCCTGATAATCTGCGTTGGCCTTGACGGCGTCGAAACAGAGATCGGCAAACGCAGATCGGGCGTCGACGACGTAGTGTTCGAGGTCGAGGGCAGCGGCTGTTTCCTCGGCCTCGTCGAACTCGGCTGGCGGCTGGCCGACGTCGACGGTGACGCCGATCACCTCGTCATAGCCGTACTCCTCTGTCAACAGCGGTACGCAAACGGTGGTGTCGAGCCCGCCGGAAAAGGCGAGTGCAACACGGGTGGAATCGTCAGTGCTCATGGTTGGTTGGGGTCTCTGGATTCACCGTCGTCGGGCAGACGGGAACAATCGATCGAATCGTCGGTGTGGAGAAGAGATGGGCCTAACGGGGGGCCCGTCGCGGTCGTCGGGGTCGGCGTGGGCAATTACCGTGCCGGTATGCCGTGACCGTCATGATGTGAACGGATACCCGAGGTTCCGTATAAAAGCATTGTGTTTACCCCCGTTTCACTTTCACACCGGGCGGAAAACCGTTTAATATCCGAATACGGAACGGTCGCCTGAGCATGAATTTCAATGGGTATACGTGGCCGCCACTTAGTGACGCCGATCCCATCTCCGTAGTGCACAAAGTCGACCTCGATGGCGACAAAGAGGCCCTACTCGTTGGTCTCTATGAGGCCGTCGCCGAGGGGGTGGGCGTCGACCCGGGAGTTGACAATATTCCGATCGAAGAGCAGCTCGATCCCACGGCACTGTCTTCCGTCTTTACCGAGGAGTCCGGGTCGACGTTCGTGACCTTTCGCGTGTGGGACGTCTGGGTCACCGTCCACAGCGACGGTTCCATTCTGGTGTATCCAGACGAGTGATTTCCGTGGGTTCACGGTCGTGACGGCCGAACGAAACCCATGTACAGTCTCAACGTCCCCGTGCCCGGGATCGTCAAGAAACGTGCCTGGGAGTTACGCCGGCCGTTGACCGGCGTCGAGCGGCACCGCGACGAGCTTTCACTCGTGGTCAAGCGACTCGAAGCACGGACCAGCGGTGAATTTGCCGCCGAATCCCAGGCCGTGCGCGAGTGTTGTCGTGGGACACCCCCGTTCGAGATTCGCCTCCCGAGAATCGAGACCTTCGAGGATCCGCCCGCCGGTCCGGCACCGGTCATTTATCTTGCCGTCGAGAGTCCGGCGATCGAGGAGCTCCACGCCACGCTCGTGGACGCGCTCGGAGCGGTGACGGCCGTCGAGGGGGACCATTACGTACCCCACATCACACTCGGTCGCGGGCTCGACGATCCAGCTGTCCTCGCACAGCTCGACGAGCATTCCTTCGAACCGATCAGCTGGTCGGTCGAACGACTCTGCTTTTGGGATGCACGGCGGGAGGTCGAGATCGGGTCCGTTCCCCTGCCGGCTTAGGGCATTGGCGGCGAACCATCGTAGGCATCGAGGCCACCGTAGAAATTCCCCATCGCGTAGGATAGTCGGTCGGGTTCAACGTCGATGAGTTCGTTTCGCTCCTCCGGGGGAAACGAACCGCGAACCGCATACTTGCCCATCTGCACGGTCGCCTCCTCGGTGTATCGCCGGTCGAGGAGGATCCGGACGCCGTAGTCGTCAGGTGAACGTAATACTCGGCCGAGTGCCTGGCGGGTCTTCCGGATCGTCGGAATCTCGACAGCATACCGCCAGCCGGCATCAGGCTCCTGGCCCCCGAAGGTCTCGTCATACGCCTCCCGGACCGCGTCCATCCGGTCGTCAAGATACGGATAGGGCACGCCTACAACCACGACCGTCCGGGCATCGTCACCATCAAAACTGACCCCCTCGGTCAGGGTCCCCCAGATCGAGGTAAACAGCGCCGCGTGATCCGATGCGGTAAACGCCTCGCGCATCGATTCGGCCCGGGTGGCTGGCTCGTCTAGATACAGCGTGGCGTCGAGCCACGATAATCTGTCGTGGTAGCGTTCGGCCTCGGCGTAGCTTGGAAAGTACACGAGCGTGTTGCCGGGCGTCATCCGGATGGCGTTGCCAAGGACCTCCTCGACGGCCGCCTGAGTACCGGGATCGTTGCGTTCCCGGGCGAACAGCGCCGGACCGGCAACCGCAAACGTGCGCCGGCGTTCTTCCGGGAACGAAAGACCATAAGCCATTTCGACCGGTTCGTCGATCGAGAGGACGTCTTGGATGACCGAAAACGGCCGGAGCGTCGCACTCATGAGGACACTCGCGTACACCGAGTCGAACAGCTGGCCGGCGACCTCCCGGGGGATACATGCATACAATTCGGCCTGGCCATACACCTCGGTGCTCGTCTCGTGCTGGCGGACCGAGATCACCGGATAGTAGGTCCGCTCGTTCGCGAATGCGAGCCAGTCGGCGATGAACGCGGCGGCCTGGAGCGTCTGGCATTCGCTGCGGGTCGCAGTCTTCCCCGCCTTATACTGGCGCTCGTATTCCTCATCGAGTGAGGCACCGAGTGCGGCCGCCGTTTCGACGGCAGATTGGACGGCGTCTCCACGATATGCACCGAGAAAGGCCCGCGTCAATCGGTCCGGACCGTCATCGGTGGCAATCGTCACGTCGACCCAGTCCTCGCCGACGGGCGTCCGGTCGACCCGCGGTGGTTCACCGGGCGTGACGGCCTCCTCATAGCAGTCGACCAGTGCCCGACGGAACGCCGCAATGACGTCCCTTGCAGCCTCGGCGCGTGGGTCCTCGACCTCCAGGAGCTCATCAAGCGCGGAGTCGAGCGTTCCCTCCGCGATCGACCGGCTCGCGTGGTCCCGCGCGGCGGATTCGACGTTGTGGGCTTCGTCGAAGACGACGATGATATCAGACGGATCCCGATCCAGCCAACGGAAAAACTGTTCTCTGATGGTCGGGTGCAGGAGATGGGCGTAGTTGCAGACGACCAGATCGACCCCCTCGATGCCGTCCTTGAGCAGCTCGTAGCCACAAAAGCCAGCCTCCTCGGCCCGTTCGAAGATCTCGTCTGGATAGCGGACATCGTCGAACAACCACGAGAAAAACGGCTCGACGTTCCCGGTTAGATTCTGTTCGTAGTACTCGCAGGTCGGCCGGTCGGCGAGCTCCTGGCGTTCGGCCTCGATGGTCCGGAGCTCGTCGACGATGGCGCTTCGTCCGTCTGCAGCACCCGGTTCGCCGGCTTCCATGTCCCGCCGGAGTTCCCGTTCTCTGGCCTCGAGCTCGGCAATGTCGCCCTCGAGTTCGACCAGCTCCGTCGTCGTATCCCGCAGCGCTTGGCACTCCTGGTAGCCAACGTCGATGTGACACATCGAGGACTTGCCGCGGAAGACGACCGCCCGGATCGGCTGGGTTTCGGAAATCGCCCGTGCATCGCGGACGAACTGGCGCATCTGCTGGTGGACGTTCGTGGTGATGACGACCGTTTTGTCCGCGGTGCGGGCGTAATCGAGGGCCGGGGCGAGCGCCGAGAGCGTCTTGCCGGTCCCACATGCACCCTCGAACAGCACGTCCTGGCCCCGGGCGAGCGCGTTTCCGATGCGATCCATCGCCTCGCGCTGGTGTTCGTAGGGCTCCTCGTAGGGGAAAAACCGCATATGGCCCTCGGTCGATGACACGGTCTGTAGTTCGTCCCGACGGGCCTAAATGCCCCGGTTCGCCGGAGCAGCTACGTGCCCGGCCCATCGATGGGCACCCATGATCGTAGTTTGTTCGGATACACACGGACGCGACGGTCACCGGCTGACCGAGCAGCTTGAAGCGGACGTCGCTGCCGCGGACCTGGTCATCCACGCCGGTGATTTCGTGACCGAGACAGCGCTCTTGGCGTTCGAGGACGCCACAGCAGAGCTCGTGGCTGTCCATGGCAACGTGGATGAACAGGCCGTCCAGGCGCGGCTGCCCGCCGAGCGGACGCTGACAGTCGATGCGGTCAATATCGCAATTGTCCACACGGTCGACGGCGGCACCACGGGACTCGCAACATACGGTCGTGCACAGGGTGCAGATCTTGTGATCTTTGGCCATTCCCATCGACCCGGCTACGAATGGACCGGCGAGCTCGGGCTGTTGAATCCGGGAAGTCACGCGGAACCGCGCCAGTTTCGGCCGGGGTACGCCACCCTCGACATCGACGGTAGCGTCGTCAGCGGGGCACTGCGGGAACCGGACGGGACGACAGTCGCGCGCTTCGAACAGGGGGGAGAGGACCGGAGGTAGTTGAAGGGCAGGCGGGCGGCCCGCACGCGGCGGGCACTTGTGGGTACGCCAGGGGCACCTATCAACGCAGCGGTAAGTAAAACGGTCGTTTGAGTTATCGACGGCGGTAGGCCGAAAAGGCGACAACGACGAGGACGACCAGACAGCCCCCCAGGAAAAACAGCAGGCCCGGCGGGGCCGTCAGGATCAGCTCGACGAGCCAGTGGGGCTCGGGTGAGGCCGGGGCATCAAGTGCGACCTCCGCCGCCGGTGCGGCGTCGTCGACGTCATCGACCACGGCGTCCTCGGTCGCAAGCCACGGCACAAATCCACGGGCGACTGCCTCGATCAGGGCACTCACCATGCCGAGGATCACCACGGCACCGAAGGCCTGCTTGAGCAGCCGCTCAAGTCCGGTCGCGTCCTCCGACGTACCCGGGAAAACGACGAGCGGTCCGTTCGTGGGGGCATACACCGACATCTCGCGACCCTTCTCCGAGTAGATCGTATCTACTTCCTCGATGAGGTCAGCCGACTCGAGCTTCTCGAGGTGGTACTGGGCGTTTTGGAGGGACGTATCGACCCGCTCTGCGACCGCCGACGGCGTCGCTGGCTCGTCGTGTAGCGTGGCTAGCACCGACCGGGCGGTGTCCGAGGAGAGCGCAGCCAACAAGTCAGCGGCGTCGTCGCTATCGAGACCGATGACACGCGGATCCGGATCGGGGGCGGCAGAGAGGTCCGGGGTGGAGGGCAGCAGGCCGGACATGTGTCGGAACGTAAGCAATCACCCGATAAGAACTTTCTCCCGTCGGCCCGAAACGATTTTGCGTTCCACGGTGTAGTATCCCACAACATGCCGATCGAGTTCTCCTACGGCTTTCTCTTCATGCTGGGGCTGTTGCTCACGTTCGTGTTCGGCACCTATCTGTACGTCCGGAAGATTCTGGTGAGCTTCCGACAGGGCATCGAGGACGGCAGACGTTAATCCGTCAGGACCGCAGTCGCGGCGGCAATCGCGGCATCGACGTCCGCATCCGTGAGGTCGCGATGCGTGCACAGCCTGATGACGTCGCCACCGTAGGCACCCCCGAGCACGTCGCGATCGGCCAGCTGTGAGAGGAACGTCTCCCCGTCGACAACCGCGTCGGTCACATCGACGCGGACGAGATTCGTATCCGGGGCGTCGACGGCCACGCCCGGTAGCTCGTCGAATGCGGTCGCCAACCGGGCGGCCCGTTCGTGGTCCTCGGCGAGCCGTTCCCAGGAATCGAGTGCGATCAGTCCGGGAGCCGCGATGATGCCGGCCTGGCGCATGCCGCCGCCCAGTCGCTTGCGGTACCGGCGAGCCGTCTCGACGAACTCCTTGTCGCCGGCCACCAGTGACCCGACCGGAGCCCCAAGTCCCTTCGAGACACAACACATCACCGAATCGACCGGCTCGGCCAGCGCTGCCGGGGGCACGTCGAGAGCCACCGCGGCGTTGAACAGCCGA
>SKNY01000080.1 GCA_007123105.1 Salinarchaeum sp.
CGGTTGTACGACCCCGACGGGACGGCCTACCTCGACGCCGGGGCGAGCTACGCCTGTACGCCGGCCGGTCACTGTCATCCGGCGGTCGTCGACGCAATCACCGCACAGGCCGAGACGCTGCTGTACGTCCAGGGTTCCTATCCCACCGCGCCACGGGACCGCCTGTACGAGCAACTCGGCGCACTCGGCCCCGGTGACGTCGATCGGGTCTGGCTTTGTAACTCCGGCACCGAAGCCAACGAGGCAGCCATCAAGTTTGCCCGCTCGGCCACGGGCCGCGAGCACATCGTTGCTGCGACCCGGGGCTTTCACGGCCGCACGCTGGGCGCCCTGTCTGCGACCTGGCGCGAAAAGTATAAGACACCGTTCGAGCCGCTGGTCGGCGGCATCGATTTCGTTCCCTATGGTGATGCGGAGGCCCTCGCCGAAGCCGTCGACGAGGGCACCGCGGCGGTCATCCTCGAGCCGATCCAGGGCGAGGGTGGCGTCCACCCCGCACCCGACGGCTATCTGGCGCATGCCCGGGAGCTGACGAGTGACACCGGAGCGGCGTTGATCCTCGATGAGATCCAGACGGGAATCGGTCGGACCGGTACGATGTGGGCCAGTGAGCAGGCTGATGTCGTCCCCGACATCCTCACGAGCGCAAAAGGCATCGCGAGTGGGCTTCCGCTTGGGGCGACACTCTGCCGAGAATGGATCGCCGAGAATAGCGGACCGCACGGGTCGACGTTCAGCGGTAACCCGCTCGTTGCGGCCGCCGCGTCGGCGACGCTCGACGTGATCGTCGAGGAGGAGCTCGCGGCCAACGCCGCGGAGGTTGGATCCTATCTGGTCGACTCGCTTGCCGATGCCGACCTCCCGGTTCGCGAGGTTCGGGGCCGTGGGTGTTTGATCGGTGTACAGGTCAGGCGTGGTGCCAACCGGGTGCTTCGGGACCTCGCACTCGACCATCAGATCCTGGCGCTGCCGGCCGGTCGGTCGGTCGTTCGATTGTTGCCGCCGTTGACGATCGAGCGTGCACACGCCGACGAACTGGTCGACGCCCTGATCGCGATCCTCGGGGAGGACCCCAAATGAGCGAGCAAGCAACAGCAGCAAGCACCGCGACCGTCGACACCGCGGAGGCCCGCGAACTGTTGATTGACCTGGTTTCGATCCCCTCGCCGAGCGGCGAGGAACGCGGCTGTGCCGAGCATCTCGCGTCGTTCTTTACGGCCAATGACCGGGAGGTTTGGATCGACGATGTCGGCAACGTCCGGGCACCGGCCGAGGACGATGTCTTGTACACCTCTCACATCGACACCGTGCCCGGTGACATTCCGGTCCGGGTTGCCGAGGACACGCTGTGGGGCCGGGGCAGCGTCGATGCGAAAGGGCCACTCGTGGCGCTGGCGGTCGCGGCGGTCAACACCGGGGTCAGCTTTGCCGGCGTCGTCGGTGAGGAGGTCGACTCCGGCGGCGCCCACCACCTGGTCAGCAATCGCGACGCACCGGCGGCCGTCGTCAACGGGGAGCCGAGTGGCTGGGACGGTATCACCCTCGGCTATCGCGGCCTGCTCGGTGGCACATACGTCTCGACAAGCGAGTCGGGCCACACCTCCCGACCAGATCGCAATGCGATCCAGCACGCGATGGACTGGTGGAGCCGCGTTGAGGATGCTTTCGAACGTGACGAGTGGGAGTCGGTCTTCGAACAGGTCACGACCAAACCCATCGGATTCGACGGTGGAACCGCCGCGGACGGATTGTCGGTCGAGGCGACGCTGGATGTCCAGCTTCGGGTGCCGCCATCGCTCACCACGGACGCGGTCCGGGAGATCGCAGACGGCGAGCTCGAGCACGGTACCGTCACGTGGTGGGATGATATCCCGCCCGTCATGGCGAGCCCGCGAACCCCGCTCGCCCGGGCGTTCCGGGTGGCGATCCGGGCACTCGATGGCGATCCCCGGCTCGTTCGGAAGACCGGGACGAGCGACATGAACGTCTACGCGGATGCGTGGGACGTTCCGGTCGTCACCTACGGTCCTGGCGACTCCGGGCTCGATCACACCCCAGACGAACACCTGGATCTCGGCGATTTCGACCGGGCGATCGGTGTGCTCGAACGGGTGGCCACGGATCTGCGGGAGTGATACGATGACTGAAGTCAGACACTTTTTGGACGTCGACGATCTCGAACCCGATGAGCTTGCCGACCTGCTCGCACAGGCGGCAATCCGGCGGGATCATCCGGATCGGGTGAATCCAACGCCGCTGACCCGCCGGACGCTGGCAATGCTCTTCGAAAAACCCAGCACCCGCACGCGGGTTTCCTTCGAGACCGGGATGACCCGCCTCGGCGGGCACGCGATCTTCCTCGGTCCGGACGTCACCCAGCTCGATCGCGGCGAACCGTTAAAGGATACCGCCCGAGCACTGTCAGGGTACGTCGACGCCATCATGGCGCGCGTCTTCGCACACGACCACCTCGAGGAGCTGGCCGCTTATGCCTCGGTTCCGGTCATCAATGCGTTGAGTGACGTCGCCCACCCCTGCCAGACGCTTGCAGACCTGCTCACGATCGATGACGTCGTGGGATTCGACGCCGATCCGCAGATTGCATGGGTCGGTGACGGGAACAACGTCGCCCGGTCGTTTGCCGTCGGCTGTGCCATGCTCGGACTTGACCTCACGATCGCTACTCCTCCAGGGTACGAGGTCGGCGACGACATCCTCGATCGCACCGCAGCCTTCGATGGCCGCCCGTGCACCACCACCGATCCGCGTACGGCCGTCTCGGAGGCTGACGTCGTCTACACGGACGTGTGGGTGAGCATGGGTCAAGAGGACGATCGGGCGGCAAAGCTGTCGTCGTTCGAGGAATTCCAGCTCGACACGGAACTACTGGCAATGGCGGCCGATGACGTTGCCGTGCTGCACTGTCTGCCCGCCCATCGGGGCGAGGAAATCACCGACGACGTTATCGAGAGCGAACACGCCGTGGTATGGCGCCAGGCCGAAAATCGGATGCACGCCCAGAACGCGTTATTGATCGATTTGATCGATTGACCGTTGGCCGATGACCGTTGACCGGTATTCGTGTCTCGTGTCGGATCGCGAACTGGTGGGGATTGGGTCGCGACCGTTGTTGGAAGGACAACGAGTTGTTCGTTGCGGGGTAGGCGGAGCTTCCAAACGCTATTACAGTCGGTGGTGGGTCACGGCATCGACGCCCGAGACCGCGGTGTCGATCGTGGCGACGTGAAAGGCGTCGTCTGCAAACGATAACGGGAGGCCTCCCGGATTGACCCGAACGGCACCGGCCCGCGATTCGACGCCATGCGCATGCGTATGCCCGTGGACGACGAAATCAGCCGTCCCGGCGGTGACGAGAGCGTCGACGAGAACGTCGCTGGTGCCGTGATAGACCGCGATCGACGTGTCGTCGAACCTGATGATGTCGGCGTCGCCGAGGAACGTCCCGAACGCATCGATTGCCGCCGCCAGGCCCCATTCGCCGTCATTGTTCCCACGAACCGCATAGAAATCGAAGCTATCGGTGTCGAACGGGGCAACAGCGAAGGGGGCGACGAAATCACCACAGTGGATGACCGCCGCGACGTCTTCGGATTCGAAATACTCGATCGCCGCCCGGACGGCGGCCATGTCGTCGTGGGTGTCGGAGACGATGCCAAGCAACATATCGGTTGCTACGCGTGGCATGTGTTGAACCTTGGCGATCTCGTTTTCGTCCGTTCGCAAACGATCCGAGTCAACCCGGTCGCCGCTGCAGAATCGCATTCGCCGCCAACCGCATTCGTGCACTGCTGCCGGTACGGTTTTGGCATCCCTTTGTGAGTCGTTCCACGTGGCTGTCCAACCAAACATTCTCCTGATCACCTGTCACGACCTCGGTCGACACCTCGGCTGTTATGGCGCCGACGTAGAAACGCCGGCGATCGATCGGCTGGCGGCAGAAGGGGCCTGGTTCGAGCGTTCCTTTGCGGCCGCGCCACAGTGCTCGCCGAGCCGGGGTGCTATGAGTACCGGTCGGTATCCCCACCGAAACGGCCTGATGGGGCTCGTCCATCGCGGCTGGGATCTGCATCCCGATGAATGCACGATGCCCGCCTACTTAGTCGACGCAGGGTATGAGACCCACCTCTTCGGCCTGCAGCACGAGGCGACCGATCCCGAGCGGCTGGGCTATGAGCAGATTCACGGCGACTCCCGGGCTGCTAGCAGGGTCAGCGCAACCTTCGCCGATACGATCGGCGATCTCGAATCGCCCTGGTTCGCTGGGGTGGGTTTCTTCGAGACGCATCGACCGTTCGGCAACGACACCTACGAGCCGCCCGATCCGGCCTCGATCACGCTGCCCGGATTTTTGCCCGACGAACCGGCGATCCGGGAGGATCTCGCCGCGATGATCGCCGACGTCCGGCTGGTCGACGATGCCGTCGATCGGATGCTCGCGGCTCTGGAGGATGCCGGCCGCCGCGAGGATACCGTGGTCATCTTCACCGCCGATCACGGTATTGCGTTCCCCCGGGCGAAATCTACCTGCCTCGACGGCGGACTCGAGATCCCCTTGCTCGTCCGATGGCCCCGCCAGATCACGCCCGGGACCGAGGTCGGGCACCTGATTAGCAACGTCGACGTCCTGCCGACCGTGCTGGAACTGATCGGCGAGCCGGTTCCGGACCGGCTGGATGGTCGGTCGTGTCTGCCAACGCTGACGGATGACCCCTACGAACCGCGGTCCCACGTCTTCGGCGAACAGACCTGGCACGTGCGACCGAGTCCGACGCGTGCGATCCGGACGGAACGCTACAAATACATCGAGAACTACATGACTCACCTGCCGAGGGCCGGTAAGGAGGACCGACGAGACCCCGAAGCGGAGCTGTACGACCTCGCGGCCGATCCTTACGAATCCGAGAACTTGCTTCCCGATCAGCCGTTTACTCGCCGTGGGGCATCTCCACCGGAGCCCGCGCTTGCTCCGGACATCGAGGATCGATGTGAAACGCTGCAGGCGCAGTTACACGCCTGGATGCGAGAGACCGGGGATCCAATCACGTCCGGCGTCCTTCCGCTCCCAAACCACGAGCGGAATCGGTTCACCAACTAACGCATCGATCGGTCGAGTCTGGAGCCGAACGCTATCACCGGTCCGGGACTGCCTCGTTGACTTAAAGACCCACCACTCTGTGGCTCACGGCTTAGCAGCCGTCGCTTTCCTTCTTCCAGTATGGAACTGACCGTGGTGATTACCGCTATCGTCGCCGTTGCGCTCGTCCTGATTAACCTGGTCCTCTTGTTTTTCATCGGGTTGTCCCTGCGCGATCCTGCACACAGCGATGTTCGGAACGTGTCCGATGAGTCGGTCGAGCCTTCCGTGTGATCGACCGGAGAGTGGACATGGAACCAGTGACCGCCGTCGCCATCGTTGGCGAGTCCGATAGCGGGAAGACTACCCTCGTCGAGCGGATCGTCGAGCGACTCGCCCAGGACGCAGCGGTCGGTACGATCAAACACATTGGCTGTTCACCCTCGCTCGATACTGCCGGCAAGGATACCGATCGGCATCGGACCGCCGGCGCCACGGAAACGTACGGCATCGCCGGAGATCAGTGGTTCGCGGTGGGCGATTCACTGTCGCTCTCGATCGCCCTCGATCGACTCGCGCGTACCTGCGACTACGTGATCGTCGAGGGTTATCACGAGTCGGCACTTCCGAAGATTGCTCTCGGGACGCCGAAATCCGCGTATCAGAACGTGGTTCTGACCGGCGAAACAGGGTGGTCGATCGACCTCGACGAAGTCATGACCGTGATCGACGAGCTCGAGCCGGTCCGTCCGGAACTGCTCGACGGCGTGTGATTAGCGTGAACGGCGTGCCACGCGCCGTTCGAGGGCCTGCAGCTCCGCTGGCGTATTCACGTTGATGAACCCTTCCGGATCAGGCTTGTACTCGAGATCACTCCGATCCATGAGGGCGACGTCCAGGCGATCGAGAAGCCGTTGTAACCGCGGTTGACCCTCCGCAACCGCCGCCCGGCCGGCGGCTTCGAGGGCCTTCGCCCGGTAGACGGCCTGGGCGGGTTGCGCGATCCCTTCGTCATCCGTCGGAACGGCTCCGTCACGGTCGGCTGCCGTCTCGAACAGGAATTCGAGAAAGTCGGGATCGACGAACGGCATGTCGCAGGCGACGACGGCAACGAACGGCCGTTCGATGCAATCGAGTGCCGTTAGCACGCCGACGACTGGCCCCTGATCTGCCACCGGATCGATGGCGTATCGAATCTCGGTGCTCGTGCCGTCGAGGGTTCGTTCGAACCCGGGACGCTGGTCGTCGCGACAGCTCACGACGACGATCTCGGTGACTGTTCCAAGCCGGTCGATCACGTGACGGACGAGGGGCGTGCCGTCGAGCCTGGCAAGCGATTTATCAGCCGGGCCAAACCGACGGGAGTAACCTCCGGCTAACACGATGCCGGCCGGGCGGTTCGATCGTCGGCTCGTCGGCGTCATGATTGGAAGCTCACCGGCGTGCGTATCAATGCTGCATGAGGATTCTCAACGCTTGAGAATCGCCATTCGTGGTTTACAGCCGTCCTGTCTCGTTTCACCCATGGATCGGACTTCGCTCACCGACGTCTTCCGGACGGTGGCACTTCCCGACGGCACCGATCCGGTGGAAAAGGGGATCGTCCGAGGCGTCGATCTGACCGACGGCACCCTTACCGTCGACGTCGCGCTCGGACAACTCGGCGAGTCGCTTGCCGAACGCATCATCGAGCAGATCCGGGGCGCCGCGATGGCGGTCGATGGCATCGAACACGTGCGGATCACGTCGGTGCCGTCGCCCGAAAAAGAGATCACCCTCGACGGGGTCGACGCTGTTCTTGCGGTCACCAGCGTCAAGGGTGGCGTGGGCAAGACGACCGTCGCGGTCGGACTCGCCAGGACGCTCGCCGCCGCCGGGTTCGACGTGGGCCTCTTCGACGCCGACATCTATGGGCCAAACGTCCCCCACGTGTTACCGACGGCCGAGGGACCGGTTACGACAAACGATCGGGGCCAGCCCGTTCCCATACCCGTCCACGGGATCGAAGTGTTGAGTCCCGGCCTCGTCGCCGGGGAGGCACCGACTGTCCGTCGAGGCGTGATCGCCTATGGCGCACTCGAGAATCTCCTATCCCAGGGCGCCTGGAGTGAACTGGATGTGATGATCGTCGACATGCCCGCCGGCTCCGACGATGTCGTCGGTGCATTGTTAGAGCACGTCGTCGTCGATGGTGCCATCTTCGTCACGACCCCGTTCGTCGCTAGCCTTGAGGACACGGACCGAAGCGTCCGGATTTTTTCCGAGCACGATGTTGATCCCGTCGCGGGCGTCGTTAACATGAACACGGTCGCCTGTGAGTGCTGTGGGAATCTCACGCCCTTGTTCGATGACGCAATCGACCTCGAGCTCCCGTCGATCCACCACCTGCCGTTTGATCACAACCTGCAGTACAACCCCGGTGGCGCGGCCGAGGGGCCGTTTGGGCCGCTCGCGAGTACCGTAGAAGCGTTCCTTCAGGAGCGGGCGATTCCGACCAATGCGGTCGATTTACGCGGGCAACCCACGGCGAGTGCTGTCCGTCAGTTGAGTTCGGAACTTGCAAGCGCCGACAGTGGGACGGTCGTGCGGGGACTCGTCGACGATCCATCCATCCATGATCCACTATCGGACGATGCGACCGCGATCCTCGATGGCATTCGGGTGCGGTCGATCCCGGCATCCGGGACGTTACTCGAAGCAACGAGGGCCTGACCGGCTCATTTTCAGGTCTTGAGAATCGGGTTAGCCATCTTTTTGGCTAACCTGCGAACCACCGCTCACACCATGGCATTCGACTGCCGCTCGCGGTGGCTCACTGCATGGAGGGATTACCGTGGCTGAGGGCGATTCAGCGGGCCCGGCCGGCCTCGACCTGACGCGACGGCAGCTCGTCGGGGGCGCAGCCGGCGTGGCCGGGGCTGCCGGAGTCGGCTATTTCGGCTGGCGTCGGTTTCGACCGGCCGATCCCGACGAAGATGATACGGATCCTGACCCGATCAATCCGATCGCCGAGTATCCGGATCGGGGATGGGAGGCCCGGTATCGCGACCTGTGGGACGTCGATGATACGTTCATTCTCACCTGTACGCCGAACGATACCCACAACTGTTACCTGGAGGCGAACGTCAAGAACGGGACGATCACCCGTCTCGGTCCATCGATGAAGTATGGTGAGGCGACGGACCTGCAGGGCAATCAGGCGTCCTCGCGCTGGGATCCGCGTGTCTGTCAAAAAGGTCTCGCGATGATCGAGCGCTTTTATGGCGATATGCGTGTGAAATCGCCGATGGTCCGGACGGGCTTCAAGCAGTGGGTCGAGGACGGGTTCCCCCGGGATGACGACGGATCCATGCCCGAAGCATACGCAAACCGCGGCGAGGATGACTGGGAAGAGGTTGATTTCGATGAGGCCTATGACCTCGCTGCCGAGGCCATTCTGCACATTGCCGACCACTACAGCGGCGAGGAGGGCCAGGAGCTGCTCTTAGAACAGGGATACGACGAACGCGTCGTCGACACCACCGGCGGGGCAGGTATCCAGACGCTGAAATTCCGGGGTGGCATGCCATTGCTCGGGATGATTCGGCTGTTCGGGATGTACCGCCTCGCCAATCAGATGGCACTCGTCGACCAGCACGTCCGGGACGTCGCCGAGGGTGAGGCCGTCGGCGGGGTTGGCCTCGACAACTATTCGTGGCATACCGACTTGCCGCCGGGCCATACCATGGTCACCGGCCAGCAGACGATCGATTTCGACTTGGCGAACGTCGAGTACGCGGACAACGTCGTGATCGCTGGGATGAACTGGATCTGTACGAAGATGGCCGATTCCCATTGGTTGACCGAGGCCCGGATGAAGGGAACGAAGGTTACGGGCATCTTCACCGATTACAACGCGACCGCCTCGAAATGTGATGAGTTCATCACGGTGCGACCGGGTACGGACTCGGCGTTGTTCCTCGGTGCCGCAAAGATCATCGTCGAAACGGGCCAGTACGACGAGGAGTTCATCCGGGCACACACCGATCTCCCGATTCTGGTCCGGACTGACGAGCATCGATTGCTTCGCGCCCACGAGGTGTTCGACGACTACGAGACCGCCGATCTCGAGAAGACGAGAGTCGTCGCGGACGACGAGGCACGCCCCGGCAGTGATTCGATCGACGTGTGGGAGAACGTCCTCACCGAGGAACTTCGAGAGGGCTGGGGTGATTTCGTCGTCTACGATGCCGAGGCCGACGAGCTCGTCCCCGTCACGCGTGATGAGATTGGTGATGATTTCGGGGTGCCCGCTAGTCTGGAAGGCACCTTCACGGTCGAGACCACGGACGGCGAGACCATCGAGGTGCGGACCGTCTTCGATCTGATCAAAGACCACCTGCTCGAGACCTGGGACGTCGACGCCACGGCCGCAGTCACCGGTGCGGATCCGGCCGCCGTCGAGCATCTGGCCCGGGACATGGCCGACAGCCAGGGGACGACGCTGCTGTTGACCGGGATGGGGCCGAACCATTACACCAATCAGGACCAGAAAGACCGCACAGCATTTTTGCTCTGTTCGTTGACCGGCAACATTGGTCACTTCGGTGGCAACATCGGGAGTTATGCGGGCAACTACCGCGGTGCGTACTTCAACGGAAACTCCCAGTGGACTGCCGAAGATCCGTTCGACCCGGAACTCGATCCCGAAGCGCCAGCCGTGACCGACCAGCGATACACGATGCAATCGGCCCACTGGTACTCCCACGGCGACCGCCCGTTGAAAGTCGATGGCGAGTACTTTATGGGCGATTCTCAGCTGTTTACCCCGACGAAATTTCTGTGGACCGCCGGCTCGAACTCCATTCTGGGGAACGCGAAGGGTTCCTTCGATATCATCGAGAACATGCTCCGGACCGGGCGTATCGAGGCGCTGTTCACGAACGAATGGTGGTTCACCAAGACCTGTGAGTACTCGGACATCGTGTTTCCGGCCGACTCGTGGGCGGAATATCACGTCCACGACATCACGGCCTCGGTGACCAATCCGTTCGTCATGGCGATGCCCGAGACTGGTCTCGACGAACGGGTCTACAACAGCCGCAACGACGCCCAGATCTACAAAGGGGTCGCCGAAAAGCTCGGTGCGAAACTCGATGATGGCCGGTTTGAGGACTACTGGGCGTTCATCGACGAGGACGAATACCGGGCGAAACCCTACCTCCAGCGGGTCATCGATCATTCGAATACGGTAGCGGGGTACGACATCGAAGACCTCATCGAGAAGGCAGAGGAGGGGATTCCGCGGCTCATCATGACCGGCACCTATCCCAAGTTCATCGGCAGCCGCCAGACCCATGAGGACGCCCCGTGGTTCACGAAGACCGGTCGCCTGGAGTTCTTCCGCGAAGAGGACATGTTCACTGCAGCTGGAGAAAACATTCCGCTGCATCGCGAACCCCAGGACGGGACCTTCTACGAGCCCAACGTCATCGTGGCAGCCGACGACAATCCGGCCATCAATCCCGTGACATCCGCAGACCGCGGGTGGGACCCCGATGAAACCGCCCGCGACGTGATTGCCCGACAGGTCCACAACCGGATTTACACGCCGTCGGAGCTGGTCGAGACGGTCCACCCGCTCACCCAGGAGAATCCGGATTACAAGTACACCTACATGACGCCGAAATACCGTCACGGTGCGCACACGTTCGCCAATTCCCTGCCGAACGTGGCGGTCTGGTGGGGTCCTTTCGGGGATATGGAACGGCAGGATAAGCGCAAACCGTACGTCGGCGAGGGGTACATCGAGATGCACCCCGACGACGCCCGCGATGAGGGGCTCGAAGACGGCGATTACGTCTACGTCGACGC